>QEXY01000188.1 GCA_003130875.1 Ardenticatenia bacterium | reverse complement strand
GGCCAACACTGTTGGATAGCTGCGGGGGAAGCGTTCTTCAGCAGCTGCACTGACTTGAGTGGGTACGAGACCAGCTGCAGCCAAGCCGGCACCGACAATACCGGCCGTGCGCAAGAACTTACGGCGACTCAACACCTTTGTTTTCATGGGATTTTCCCTCCTCAATTGAATAGAACGAGGCCCTTCGTTTACAGTTAGGCGCGGTACAGAGAAGTCAGTGAACTCCTAAATATGTCATCACCTCCTTTCCGCACTTATCCCCGGCTAAAGCTTTTGTTCCAGACGTCCCTCCTGGATGGCGATCTCGATGTCCTGTAGTGTCTCCTGCAAATGGCGGCGCATCGCTGCCGCAGCCCCCTCCGCGTCCCTATCTCTAACCGCTTCATAGATGCGGCGATGCGCATTCAGTGCCCTGGTTATCCCAGCAGGAGGGCCTCGAAAGGTGATCTCGCGGCTTTTGACCAGAAGATCCTGGACCGAACTGGTCACACTAATAAGCACTGGATTGTGGGTGGCGCGCACTAATGCGTTGTGAAATCCCACATCGGCATCAACATAGCCACGTGGAGTTTCGGCCGCTTGCTCCATCTCTTGTAAGCACACTTGCATCTCTCGAAGGTTTTCATCCGTGCGGCGTTCTGCTGCTAGTCGCGCTACTTCTACCTCCAATATGGTGCGAAACTCCATCAGATGAAGCAACGTACCATTATGCAAACGGAAGACAGCGTTGAGGGAAGCACTCAGTGCATCAGAGGATCGTGGAGCCACAATGACCCCTTTGCCATGCTGCACCTGTACCAGTCCACGCGTCTCCAGCATGCGCAGTGCCTCGCGCATCACAGTGTGACTGACCCCCAAACGTGCCTCCAACTCAGCCATGGGTGGTAATCTGTCACCAGGGCGCAAACCGGACGCTAAGATCATTTGGCTGATTTCTTCAGCGACCCGATAAGTCAAGCTATACGGCCGAATGGACATAAATCAATCCAATCGTATGTGGGAGAAACGAGATCGAGATATATGATGAGATGTTATCATATAACAATATATCATGGGACAATCAAAAAGTCAATACCTTGAGCGTGCTTTTTCAAAAACTTTCAGGGGAAATCCACCTCTTGGCCGACCCCCCTTTGACTTTCAAGAGAGAATGTGTCATATGTACTCCTACTTTAGCGCGCTTGGAAGAAGTCATGCCGTCCTTCTTCAGCATCGCTGCCAACATCATCGCACCTGTTTTCATTATCGCTGGTCTGTCCGCCCTGATCGACCGCCACTTTCGACCCGATGCACGGGCCCTTTCTGGCATCGCCGTTTACCTGCTCACCCCCAGCCTCGTGCTGGATAGCATTGCGCACTCCACATTGCAGGCAGGCGAGGTCTGGCAAATCGTGGCGATGGCTTTCCTGAACAGCTTGACGATGGTCCTGCTTGGGATGGGCATCGCGCGCGCATTGCGCTTCGAACGCGAACTGGCCACCGGCTTCATCCTGACGGTGGCGCTCCTGAACACGGGCAACTACGGATTGCCGGTCAGCGACTTCGCTTTCGGCAAGGAAGGCTTGCAGCGGGCGGTGATCTTCTTCCTAGCTTCCTCAGTGTGGACGAATACGGTGGGCATCTACGTCGCCTCGCGCGGTACCGGTACCGTGCGTCAGGCGCTGGGGAACGTGTTCAAGTCACCCTTGATCTACGCGATGGTGATCGGATTTGTCCTGAACACAACGGGCGCTGCGTTACCACTCCCGTTGGAGCGCGCCGTGAACCTTCTCAGTCAGGCGACGGTGCCCTTTATGCTAATCGTATTGGGTTTGCAGCTGTCGCGCACCTCGCTCACGCGCCATTTGACCCCTTTGACCCTGGCGGTCTTCGTGCGTCTGGTCGTCGGACCGCTGCTCGCAATCGGTTGGGCTGCTCTACTGGGAGTCTCCGACCTGACGCGTCAGGTGAGCATCCTGCAGGCAGCAATGCCCAGTGGGGTGATGAGCAGTGTGTTGGCGACACTTTTCGGCGGTGACGCCCGGTTCGTCGCCGCGACCATCCTGTTGACCACCCTTGCCAGCATGGCTACCCTCACGGTGCTGCTGGCTTATCTGATGTGAACGCACTGAGGCCCACGAGATTGTGACATCCCCGCACCCATGCTACTATAGACCATAAGGTGCTGAGCGAGTCTTGGCGGGAATATCCTATGCGCACATCGTTCCGCTTCCGACTTATGCCCTACGCGATGGTGCTGCTTTTCTCGGTGTTCATCTGGCTGCCATTGCTGTCGCCCGCCTATTTCTTCAACGCGCACGATGCGCCGCACAGCATCTTCTTCCTCGTCGAGTTCGATCAGACACTGCGCGACGGTTACCTGTGGCCACGCTGGTCGCCCGATTTTGCCTTTGGTTATGGCTATCCCCTCTTCAACCTGTATGCGCCACTCGCTTTCTATGCCGCGGAGCTGTTGCACTTGATGGGATTGAGCTTCGTGGAAGCGGTCAAAGGGATGTACATCCTCGCCACTATAGTTGGTGGGATCGCGATGTGCGGCTTTCTGACGCAGCTCATGGGCTCGTCGGCGGGGGTTGTGGGTGCCGTCCTCTATATGTGGGCACCCTTCCACCTGCTGGAGATCTACGTGCGCAGCGCATTCCCCGAATACGTGGCGCTGGCTCTGCTCCCTGTGGTGATGTGGGCGTTCACCAGTCTGGTGCGACATCCCAGCGGGACGCGCCTGGCATGGGCTGGGCTCGCCTACGGCTTGCTGGCATTGACCCACCACGCTTCTCTGCTCACGTTGACCCCTTTCATAGGTGTCTATGTCCTTTTCCTGGCGCTGCTGAACGGATGGACGCAACGCCATTTCCACGGCGATGACCGACACCGGTTCATCACGTTATGGTTGCCACCACTGGGCCGTGCGCTGGCTGCGGCGTTGTTGGGGCTGGGACTGGCGGCCGTCTACGTGGTGCCTCTGGTGGCGGAGCTGCAGTACGTGAAGGTGGAACAATGGACGGCATATAGTTATGACTATCGCCAACATTTTGTCTATCCCGCGCAGCTGTTATCACCGGTGTGGGGATATGGTTACTCTGGCCCTGGCCTGCAGGATGGAATGTCGTTTCAGATCGGCGTTGCACTGGCGGTACTGGCTCTAACAGGCAGCTGGCTGACGGTCGGTGACTTGATCCGCGGCCGCTCTGGTCAGCACGGCGCGTCGCATCCAGAGAGGGTTGAGAATCAAAGGGCAACCTGGTCGCGCAGCATAGCGCTCTTTATGCTGGTCGTGGCAGTGCCGGTCATCTGGTTGATGTCGCCTGCATCGGAGGCACTGTGGGAGCGGTTGCCCATCGCCAGTCTGGTGCAGTTCCCGTGGCGTCTGCTGGGAATGCTGACCTTTGCGCTCTCGATAACGGCGGCTCGGGTGGGAGACGCCCTCGTCAACCCACGTGCGCAGCGCCAAAATGCTCCTGCCACAGAGAAAAGACCGCCATCAGAGGAGCATGCCGCGATGCAGGTGCCGCTTGCAGTGTATGTCCTGTGTTGGGTGATCGTATTGTCGTCTTTTCACTATGCCCTGCCCCAATATACCGAGGTGGAAGACTGGCGCGAGACACCCCAAGCGGTCGTACGCTGGGATCGTTTCTCGCCCGCTGACCGCGTCGCTATGGTGGCATACACCGAACAACAGCCCACCAGCAGCCCTATGGAGGCCCAGTATATGGCCGGTGAACCGCTACAAGTGGCCGCCATCATCCAAGGCGAAGGTGAAGTCGAGACGCTGCGCCACGGAGGGGCGTCCGACGAGATACGGGTGCGTGCCACGACGCCGGTCGTCGTGCAGTTTTACACGTATGACTATCCGGGTTGGCAGGTATGGTTGAACGGGATGTCTATCCCCCATCGCCACGAACCGCCTTACGGGCTGATCACCGTGGATGTACCAGCGGGTGAGCACCACCTGGTGTTGCGGATGGGCAGCACCCCACCCCGCATCATCGGTGGGGTGATCAGCTTGCTCGCTGGCGTGCTGATCCTGGCGTTGGGCATGCCAACCACACTGCGTTCCATTATGCATACAACGGTGTTCAGGAAATGCTCCCAAAGGTGAACTTGCTCGATTTTATCCGCGCCATTGCGCGCATCCTGAAGGCGAAGCCACACGTTCCGCCGACATTGCAGGACAATCCGTTGCTCGAGACAATCCTCAGGCGTCGCAGTGTGCGCAGCTTTAGCCAACGCGAGATCCCCGATGATGTCTTTGCGGCCATCCTGGAGGCAGGACGCTTAGCCCCGTCCACGGTCAACTTGCAGACGTGGGCATTTGCTGTTTTCACTGCCGAGTCGTGGAAACAGTGCTTCGGGCGTCCCATCCCCTTCAGCGGGCAACGTGCTGTGATCGTGTTGGGAGATGCACACTGGAACAAACCCATTGCGGAAATGTTCGCCGACAGTCCGCTCGTCTCCTACACAGTGGCGGTGATCAATGCCTCGTTGGCCGCCATGACCATGAACTTGGCCGCTGAAGCTTTGGGTATTTCGTCGGTGATGTTATCGGAGACGGGGCGCACCGGTTTCCTGGATGCCGGCTACCTGAAGGAGAAACTGGCGCTGCCGGACGGCGTCTTTCCGCTGATGACCATCGTCTTCGGTTACGCCAAAGGACCTTATCCGCCCATGCCGCCCAAGCTGCCGCTGGACCAAATTTGCTTTACCAGCTCATATCGCGGCGTCGATCCGGCGGTGGTCGAAGAATGGCTGAAACAGATGATCGCCGGATATAAAGCGGCGTATCCACTCTCGTCCTTCGAGCGCCAGCTGAATATTTATCGTGCCAAAATCCACCAGGCGGAGCAAGACCTCACCCAGATGGTGTTTCACCGCGGCTGAGGTGCTATAGCAATTCCTCTTCCGCCTTGGTGAGAGCGTAATCCAGGATTTGCAAGCCCTCTGTCATCTCGGCACGCGAGATGATCAGTGGAGGCGCTATGCGGATGGCGCTCGTACCACAGCCCAGTACCAACAGCCCATGCTCAAACGCCAGGTGCACAGTGCGGTCGCGCAGCGCTTGAGCCGGCTGGCGGGTGGCCTTATCCTTCACCAACTCGATCCCGATCATCAAGCCCTTGCCGCGCACATCGCCGAGGCTAGGATGGCGCGCAGCCATCTCCCTGAGCACCCGGAGGGCGTAATCGCCCTGTTCCCGGGCATTCTGCAGCCCCTCTTTTTCGATGACCTCGATGGTGGCGAGTGCCGCTGCGCATGCCAGCGGATTACCACCATAAGTGTTGCCATGGCTGCCCGGTGGCCATGTCATCAGTTTGCGTCGCGCAATGGCAGCGCCCAGTGGCATCCCGCTGGCGATCCCTTTCGCGGTGCACACGATATCCGGCTCGACATCCCAATGCTCGATCGCCCACCACTCGCCCGTACGTCCCATGCCGGATTGCACCTCATCCACGATGAGCAGAATACCATAGCGGTCGCACAGAGCACGCAGACGAGGGAAGAAGCTATTCGCCGGGACAATATAGCCCCCCTCACCCAGGATTGGCTCGACCAGCACAGCGGCCACCTCGTCGGGTGGCACCAGCCCCTGGAAAATGACTTGCTCGATGTAATTCACCACGGTCTCGCCATAATCCTCGTCGTCCGGCTGGATTGCCAGCACGGGGCGGTAAGGATCGGGGAAGGGGACATGCACCACATCTGGCATTGTGCCGAAGAAGCCGGAACGGTGGGACACCTTGCTGCCGTTGAACGCTAGCGAACCCATCGTCCGTCCATGAAAGGCGCCCAAGAAACCAATAAAACGATGACGGCCGGTATAATAGCGCGCTAATTTAATGGCAGCTTCGATGGCCTCAGTGCCTGAGTTGGTCATAAACGACATCGCTTCTTCTTCGAAAGGTGCGAGCTCGTCGAGCTTTTCAGCCAGCTGGATCCACAGCTCGTGATAGTAATCCGAGGAAATGTGGATGAACCGGTCGAGCTGTTGTTTAATCGCCTGCACGACATGGGGATGGCAATGTCCGGTGGAATTGACCGCGATACCTGCGGCGAAATCCAGGAAGCGGTTGCCATCCACGTCGAACACTTCACAACCACGGCCATATGCCATCACAAATCCATAATCACGGGGATACGAGGGCGAAATCACTTGCGCGTCGCGACTGATCAGCGCGCGCGCTTTCGGGCCGGGTACATCCAAACGGACGATCTTGCGTGCAACTTGGTGAGTGCCCACACTCTCATCTGTGTGGGTTAAGATATCCTTCATAGGCTGCCTCATCATCACATCCTCCTTTCTCCTTTCGCTACGTCTGCGCCTACGTGTTCCACTGATTCTGCGAGATGCTCTCTGAAACCAAGGCGTTCCGAAATGCGCCGACCGGCCTGCCGAACCAGCTCAATGCATTCGGGCAGACGGCCGGCGTTCAAGCGGGTGATCGGACCGCCGATTGAGACGGCAGCGACCACTTCACCATCGTGATTGCGTACAGGAGCACTTACCGCCACATAGCCATCCTCGAGCTCTTCAATCGCCGTGGCATATCCTTGTGCCCGGATGAGCGCCATTTGCTTTTCCAGTGCCTCGAGATCGATGATGGTCTTCTCGGTGAGACGTTGCAAGGGTGGATGCAGGTGAGCGGTGCGCTCGTGTGGCGGCAGGAAAGCTAAGAGCAGCTTGCCGGTCGAAGTCGCGTGGGCGGGATGGCGCGTGCCAATGGTCTGCCATGGTGCCAGCAGGTGGCTGGCCGGTATCTCTTCCAGGATGAGCACCTGGTCATCCACCAGGATTTCCAACGTGGCCGCCTCACCAGCAGCAGAAGCGAGCCACTCCAGTTCGGCATAGCCGGCAGAGCGCAAATCGTTTGAGCGCAAGGCCCGTCCGCCCAGCGCGATGATTTCGGGGCCCAGCCGATAGGCGCCGGTGCGCGTGTCGCGCACGAGCAAGCCTTCCGCTTCCAGGGCGCTCAGCAACCGATACGTGGTCGCTTTGTTCATCTCGACCGCGCGCGCCAAGTCTTTGAGTCGCCACTCAGGATGTGCATCGGTGAACATCTTGAGCAAGCGAATTGCACGTAACACCGACTGAACGCCGCTCAGGGATCGTGTCATATTGTGCAACATCATCTCACTATCTGAACCCATTATATCGCACGTCGGTGCATCGGTCAAGCGTACTGCGCTCGGCCCTGGTGACGTGCCATCCAGGAGGGTGTTGAAAAAGTCGGTGGAAATTCAGACGGACTGAACATGTGTAGTGGAATAGGGG
>QEXY01000187.1 GCA_003130875.1 Ardenticatenia bacterium | reverse complement strand
GTCATAGTACTTGCGCAGAGCTTTTCACTCCTATAATAATGAGGGTGTTGAAAAACTCTTTAGTTGCCCGCTTTATTGGCCCATTTTCCTATGAAAATCTGAGCGGTCAAGGGACTTTTTCAACACTCTCCTGTAGTCTCAACTTCCTTCTGGTAGCAACTTGGGTTATGGACATATTGTTTTTCCATATCAAACTCAAAGGTGGCAACTTGAGTCAAGATAGGAAAATTTCCGCACTCTCCTTGTTCCCAATTCAGCTTTCTTGTAGTATAATATGAGTAAAAGTAATTAGACCGTCTGCTGGCCACGTCTCTCAGCGCTTCTTTCCCTCTCCCCTTCTTGCACGACCAGCTTGCCGGTCACACCACAACACAATTACCAACGTCTGGTTCGATGGGGATTTCCGGGCCAATCAGCCGAGGAGGTGGATCCTATGACAGCGTCGGGAAGCAGGACCTACATGCGACGCGGAGTGTGGCGTGCATCGGTGTGGACCTTGTTGGTGTTGATCCTCTTCGTAGCCCTCGTGGTCGGCCTGGATGCCGTTTATCCGCCGCGTCTCACCGGACTGGGGTTGATCGTGGTGGGCATATTGCTGGCTTTGGTGTTGGCTGGCTTATGGCTGGTGTTCTTCTATCTACAAGACCGTTTCGAGCCAGAGCCAAAGTCTGAGGTGGTACGCATCTTTGTCATCGGCCTGGCTCTAGCGGGCGCCTTCGGTCTGCCACTGGTACAACAGGTGTTCCGCCTGCCGGAGTGGCAATATCGCGATCTCACGGCCACCATCCTGGGCGCCATTTTCATCGCGGGCGCGGTGGAAGCGTTCATTATCTATACGACCGTGCGTTATTTCATCTACCACACGTCGCAATTCAACGAACGCACCGACGGGGTTATCTACGGCGTGGCCGCTGGCCTCGGCTATGCGACCGCGCTCAATGTTCAGTTCATTCTGAGCGGCAGCGGTGCAGCAATCGGCGCGGGAACGGTGTACATGGCTGGCGTGACCCTGGCGCATGCCGCTTTTGGAGGAGTGCTGGGCTATTTCCTGGGACGTGCCAAGTTGGAACACGAGCCTGTGTGGTGGTTGCCATTCGGGTTGCTGTTGACCGCTGTGTTGATCGGCTTGTTCCATATGTTGCGTAGCCAGCTCCAAACCGGACGTCTATTGCCTGGCACGGTTGCTCACCTCCCCTCGTTCACCGGGTTGTTGTTGTCCGGAGTGCTGGCCCTGGTGGTCGCTCTGGTGATCATCTGGCTGATGCGCCGAGACACGGTCCTGGCACTTAGCGGCCGACGAGCAGCGCCACCTGCCGATGTCGCATTCGGTGACCGTGTGGCCAATTGGGCTGTTATCGGCCTGTTCATCGTGTGCCTGATCGTCGGCGGTTTGGTCTGGGATCGCACCGAGCATCGCACGACTGCCTTCGACATAAATGGTTTTCGTGGCAGCTATCCGGCACACTTCAGCCTGGTCACGCGACCGGATGAGATATTGCGCGTGGTGGATGTCCTGGAGACCCAGGCACAATTTATCATCAGCGTAATCCCAGATGTGCAACCCACTGTGCCACGTTCGGTCATCTCCCAGCTGGCCGCCCTGCGCGCAACGGAGTACGACAGCTATCGCGTACTCGATATACAGGAGAGACAATGGCGTGATCGTCCCACCCTGGAACACCACTTTGCCGGTGTCGAACTGCCCACACCTGAGCGGACCATACCGCACCTGGTCGAAGGTGTTGACTACATCATCATCGATGGGAACCGCGCGATTGTGGTCACCATGCTGGCCGATCCGGAGACATACGCCACTGTGGAATCCTTGTTCATCCGCTTTCTGGGCACACTCAGCTTCTGATTTTATATCTTAGGGAGGTGCAAATATGAGCTTCTGTCGTGCGGTCAGATATCTGCTCACACTCATCGGTGTGTTGATGCTGCTCCAGGCAAACAGCTCCGCTGTGATCGGCCATTCACGTCCAGTCCTCTCGCCCACCCACGCCTGGACGCATCCGGAGTCGTCCTGGCAGCCCGATGTGCCGTCGGCCAAGAAGAGCTGCTCTAAGATGGTGGTGAGCGATCCGGCGCTCTGGTTTGAAGTAGATGAAAACGGCGATCCTGATCTGGAAACCGTCGTAGAGAGCTATCCCAGCGGCGTGGTGGGCATTGTGGCCGGGTTCGAATACAACTGTGTCCCATCTAAAACCACTGTAGCTACAATATTCTATGCACTCAACGAGAGTGAGGACAAGCCGTGGTACACCAGCGAGATCAAATTGGCACCGACCGACAAGCCAGGTGTCCTGTGGCGCGGGATCAGGTTCAAGGACCGAAGGCCGATCCCGGACGGCGATTATCGGGTGGAGTTCTTCTTGGGCAAACGGTTGTTAACCGCCGGCGAGGTGACGGTAGGAGGTGCGGAAGAAGCACAGGAACTGGAAAGTGTCGAAGAGCAGGGGGAAGAACCAGAGCCGGATGAGGCGGCACGGGAACCAGAGAAGGGGCAGGAGCAGGAACGCGAGAAGGAACAGCAACGTGACAACAAGGTGCAAATCGATGGCCGGATCATCGACGGTGGCACTCAGAAGCCCATCAAAGGTGCTGTCTTCATCGTGCTAAACCCTGGCATTACAACGGTACAGTGGGCTGACTATGGCTTTCCGCCATCCGACATTATGACTGCTAACCGGACCGACCCCACCGGCCGATTTCGACACCCAGGTTTGGAACGCGGGGTAGAATATTCGATCGTCGCATGGGCGCTCAGCTATGCACCCTATTATCACGATGGCTTCATATTAAGTGAAACCGACCCTGATCCCTATCCTATGACAATCGAGCTATATCGCTAGCGATTGCATTCTTTTGTAATGACCGGCTGATTTCGGAAGGCAGCTAGCTCTCTTCCGCTGAGAGTGCGCTTGCGCGGCGGAAGTGCTTGACGTGACGATAGACATAGTAGGCAGCGGCGCCCAGGATGACCACCGCGATTGGGATGTCGAATGGGCGCATAATGGCACGCAGCTCTTCCCAACGCGCCCCGAACAGGTAACCTCCCCACGCAAGAGCACCACACCATAGGAACGACCCCACAAACGTGTATACGACAAATGTCCAGAAGCGCGTGCGCGCGACGCCAGCCGGAAACGAGATAAACGTGCGCACGATCGGGAGCAGGCGCGAGATGAAAACGGCCCAATCTCCCCAACGGGCGAACCAACGGTCCGCTTTCTCCAGGTCATGCGGGGTGATGAGCAGGTATTTGCCGTAACGGTTCAGGAAGGGGCGCCCGCCAAAGTATCCCAGGGCATAGCTGGCCACCGAACCGATCGTACAGCCCAGCGCGCCGTAGAAACCGCCGGCCAGCACAGCGTCCCAGGCGCTCAGGCCGCGCGCCTCGACCAAAAACCAACCGGCGAGGGGCATGGTCACCTCGCTAGGGATCGGGATGTTGGCGCTCTCCAGCGCCATGATAAACACGACACCTCCCCAACCGATTGTGTTGAAGAGATTCTCCAGAAAAGCGACAAGTTGGTGTTCCAGTGCTTCCAAGGTCTCGCTCCTGTCTTTGGTGATGAGGTCACTTTTGGTGTCGGGATAATGTTCAGGCAGCTTTGTTCATTTCCCAGCCAATCAGCTGGCCTGCGGCATCGTACAGCTCGGGCTGACCGGTGCCGCGAATTGCGTCGGCGGTGATCACGCAGCGCTTCACCTCAGGGCGCGAAGGGATTTCGTACATTACATCTAAGAGGGTCTCCTCAATGATGGTGCGCAGGCCCCGTGCTCCGGTACGTTGTTCATACGCCTTGCCTGCTGCGGTGACCAATGCCTCCGGGGTGAACTCAAGTGTCACGCCATCCATCTCGAACAGACGTTGGAACTGCTTGACCAATGCATTGCGCGGCTCGGTGAGCACTTTGACCAGCGCATCTCGGTCGAGAGGATCTACCACGACGGTCACCGGCAAGCGACCGACGAACTCGGGGATAAGCCCATACCGCATCAAGTCATCCGGGATGACCTGACGCAACAGTTCAGCCGTTTGTTGCTCGCGCTGTTGCCAGCGTCGCTCGCTGGCACGCGAGAAGCCGATCTGACCCTTGATACCGATTCGTTCGGCAACGATTTTCTCTAATCCGTCGAATGCCCCCCCACAGATGAACAAAATATCGGTTGTGTCAATCTGGATAAACTCTTGTTGTGGATGCTTGCGGCCTCCTTCTGGTGGCACATTGGCAATCGTGCCCTCGATGATCTTGAGGAGTGCTTGCTGAACCCCCTCACCCGAGACATCACGGGTGATCGACGGATTATCACCCGTCTTGCGAGCAATTTTATCAATCTCATCAATGTACACGATGCCCGTCTGGGCACGCTGGATATCCCCATCTGCGTTCTGGATCAGGCGCAACAGGATGTTTTCCACGTCCTCGCCTACATAACCCGCCTCGGTGAGCGAGGTGGCGTCGGCGATGCAGAAGGGTACGTTGAGGATGCGCGCCAGAGTCTCGGCCAACAAGGTCTTGCCGCATCCGGTAGGACCGACGAGCAGGATATTGCTTTTCTGCATCTCGATCCCGTCTTCGAAATGAGCACCGGCAGCGATGCGTTTGTAGTGGTTATAGACTGCCACCGAAAGTGTCTTCTTAGCGCGCTCCTGTCCTACCACCCACTCGTTGAGGCGCTGATAGATCTCTTTGGGCGAGGGGATATGCTCCATCGTCAGCACTGTGCGCGGTTCGCTGGGTGTCCGCTGATCCTGTTCCAGGATCTCGCGGCACAGTTCCACGCACTCATTGCAAATGCATACCTGATCTGGCCCAGAGATCAGCCGATCCACCTCGTACTGGCTGCGCTTGCAAAATGAGCAGAACTGGATCGTGGTGCGCGACCGGCTGGCCATCCTACTTTTCTTCTTTCTTCTCTTCCACTTTCTTGACGCTGTCGAGCACTTCATCCACGATGCCATATTCCACAGCATCCTGAGCGCTCATCCAGCGATCGCGATCGAAGTCCTCGGCGATGCGTTCCACCGGCTGGCCAGTGTGCTTTGCCAGCAGCTGATGCAGCAGGTTCTGCACCCGCTGCAGCTCTTTGTACTGGATTTCCACATCCGGCGCGTAACCCTGTGCGCCGCCGCCGGCGGGATGCATATGGATGGTGGCATTAGGCAATGCGTAACGGCGCCCTTTGGTGCCGGCTGCCAGCAGCATGGTCGCCATACTGGCCGTCACACCCACCGCAATTGTGCTGATCGGCGCGCGCACCTGTTGCATCGTGTCGTAGATGGCCAAACCGTGGTAAATGATACCCCCTGGCGAGTTGATGTAGAGCGAGATCTCCTTCTCCGGATCCTCGCGATCCAGGAACAGAAGCTGCGCCACAACCAGGTTGGCGACCTGGTCGTTAATCGGTGTGCCCAGAAACACGATGCGTTCCTTGAGCAACAGGGAATAAATGTCGTACGCGCGTTCACCCCGACCGGTGCTTTCGATCACCATCGGGATGAGCAAACTAATTGCCGGTACTGCCATATGTCTACCCCCTTCCCGCTTCTCGACCATTTATCCTTCCTCGCTCGCGCTCAAAGCGGCGCTGGGTTCTCCTGCGGCAGATGATGCCTCAGGGGATGGCCCAGATGTCTTCTCTTCCACCAACTCCGCTGCTTCCTGGACCGCGGATGACTGCTCTGTGGCACGTTCTTGCACTTTGCCCTTCAAGATTTCCGCCAGACGGGTATATACCTTGATGTCCAATAGGTCCTGGAAAATTCGGTTTAGAGCTCCCTGAGAGATTGCGGATGGTACTTTCTCTCCATAGCTTTGCGCCATCTTCGCCATCATCTCGATATAACGCAGCACCTCGTCTGGTTCAACCGAGATACCCTCGCGGCGGGCGATCTCTTGCAACACCAGAGACCGGCGCAGTTGCCTCTGCACTTGGGGTCGTATCTCCTCCCGCAGTTGTTCCAGGCTCTTCTGTTGAACGCGCAGGTAGGTTTCCAACGGCATCCCATTCCGTTTGAGGTTTTGCTCTAAGCCGCTCACCCAACGGTCGATCGCCGATTCCTCGAGCACAGGTGGCCACTCCACGCGCGCCATCTCGTTGACGATGCGCTCGATTGCTTGCGCTGTCTGTTCGCGTTCGATCTTCACCTGTTTTTCCTTTGCTAAGGATTCGCGCACCTTCTCGCGCAACTCTTGAAGGGTGTTGAATTCGCCCACCATCTGGGCGAAATCATCGTCCAGCGGATACACATGGCCTTCCCGAACGGCATGTACCTTGATCCGGACGGTCGCCTCGCCACTTGGAGTCTCCGAACTCCCACTGTCCTCCAGCTCATCGAGGAGATCTTCCGCGAGCTCTGCGAGCTCCTCCTCGACTTCATGCTCCTCGTCTTCCTCTCCCCCATCGTCTCCGAAGAAGAGCGCCGCCGGTACTGTGATGATGCGCTCTTCCCCAGCGGACATTCCTATGATGGCATTCGATATTGTCGCATACCTGGTGTTCGCATCGGGGTCGCGCACCAAAAGGTTCATCTTCTCTCGGGAAGATGAGAAATCCCCTATTGCGACCCGCACGTCGGCTTCCACGCGATCTCCCACTTTTGCCGGCCTTTCCACCGTCTCCCAAGACGCATATTGGGCTTGCATCTCGGCCAGCGCTTGATCGATTTCTTCTTCGGTGACCTCCACGGACACAGGTTCCAATCGCAGCGCACGGTAATCGTCCAACTCGACCTTGGGTTCCAGCGGCACACGCACCTTCATCACCAGAGGTTGCCAGCTCACCTCTTCCATAGTGGCAGGTGCAAAGGGTTCCAGATTAGCCTGCTTGAGGGCCTCACGGAAGACCTTCCCTGTGAGATCTTCCAATGCCTCTTCGCGGATGACCGCTTCGCCAACGCGGCGCACGACCAACGCATACGGCGCTTTGCCCGGCCGAAAACCAGGGATTTGTATCTGAGAGGAGATGCGCTTGGCAGCCGCTTTCAGCAGCTGATCTGCCTCTGCATCGTCCACTTCAACTGTCATCAGTACCTGACATTTTTCGAGCGGCTCGGTTGTGATCTTCAGCAATGGCGTATCTCCTCGTACCAATACAACGGATATAATACCAAGTTAAGCAGTCCATGTTTATCACAGTCATAGGAAAATAGCAAGTCATGCAAAGTGCTTGACTTCCGACCAGATCGAGATTAAAATTATTAATGTGGGAAGAATCTGTTTGCCATAGTTCGTCCGACGTGCGGAGATTTTGCGCACGTCCTTTCTCTCTCCTGTGTAGGCCGTTTCCGGGCGTGGACGAGGTGGCAATGGAAGGATATCACACCACGGTGATCGTTGCCGATGTTATTGCGGCCTGTCTCACCGCGAGCCTGGGTTTGTATGCCTGGAAGCGGCGTGATGCGCGTGGTGCCATCCCGTTCATATGTTTTATGTTCTCGGTAGCATGGTGGATGTTCGCCAACGCGCTCTACCTCGCCAGTCGAGATGTGCCTTCTCAGCTTTTCTGGCGGCGGGTGATGTTCCTGGCCGTGGATGCCGCGCCGATCACGTGGTTGTGTCTCGCCCTTGTGTACGCTGGGTACAACTTCTGTCGTCCACGCACCCTGGCCTTGATGAGCATCGTCCCGCTGGCAACAACGGTGGTGCATTGGCTGCGCGACGCCGACCCGCGCTATGTCGCCTGGTTGGAAAGTCTCAACCTTGGTCACATACCACCCCCTCTGTACATGCCTTACGACATGTGGTTCGTGGTTCATGCTGTCTACGGTTACATCTTGGTGCTTTTGGGTGCTGCTATTCTCATCCGGACAGTGATCATACGTCCTGCCGAGCTGCATCGGGCACAAGCCATTACGGTGATCATCGGTGCCATCGTGCCACTCGTATCAGATCTGCCAATGACGTTGGGATGGATTTCCCTACCCGGCTTTGAGACGGCACCATTTGCTCTGACGATCACTGGCGTGTGTTGGACCTATGGGCTGTTTCGCTACCATTTGTTCGAGATCGTGCCAGCAGCCCATCATGCGATCATCGCCAAACTGCCGGATGGGCTGGTCGTCCTGGACCAATACGAGCGCATTGTGGAGCTGAATCCCGCGGCGGAACAGCTGTTGCATACACACGCCCGGCACGCAGTTGGAGACAGGATTTCGCGTTATCTTCCAGAGTGGCCTGCACTGCGGGCACGTCTGGAACACAATGTTGATCAAGCCGAGGTCACAATTGCGCTGAAGAATGGCGAGACAGCCCAATCAGATCGGTATGTAGACGTGCGCATGACCCCTGTGTTGGATCGAGGCAACAGACTGAGAGGACACGTGCTGTTGCTGCGCGATGTGGACCGGCGCGTTCGACTGGAGAACACCTTGCGACAGCGCACTGCCCAGCTGAGTGCGCTAAGTCGATTGGTGCTGGAGCTCTCCATCGAGCTGCCACTGCCTGTACTGTTGCGTTTCATCGTGGAACAGTCGGCCCGGCTGTTGGAGGGTATTGGCGCCGGATTGGCGCTTTATCGTCCTGAGTACAACGCTATGGAATGGATTGCGGCGGTCGGTGTGGAAAAAGTCGGCCTGCCACTGGGCACTTTAATTCGACGTGGCGAGGGATTGGTAGGCACTGTGTGGGAGACCGGCCAGCCACTGGTGTTGGGCAGCTACTGGGAATGGCCGTGGCGCCTCGTCACACCTCCGGACGGCGTGTCGATCGAAGCAGCCGTAGCGGTGCCGATGCGTTGGGGCGGCGAGATTCTGGGTGTGTTAGGGGTGGCATCGGACAAGAAGGACGTTTTCTCGAAAGTTGATGCGGATCTGCTTGCCCTGTTTGCTGCCTATGCAGGGATCGCGATTCGCAATGCGCAGTTGGTTGAATCGCTGCGCCACAGCGAACGCCGGTTTCGCGAGCTAGCCGATGCCTTGCCGGATACCGTCTTCGAGACCAATGCGCACGGGATGCTCACCTTCTTGAACCGTCACGGCTGTGAGACATTCGGGTACACCCCTGCGGATCTGGAGCGCGGAATCCATGTGCTGAAATTGTTGGCCCCTGGAGAACGCCGTCGAGCCTGGCGTGAACTGCAGACAGCTATTGCTAAAGGCGATGCAAGCGGTGAATTTGTTGGAATGCGCAAGGATGGCAGCACGTTCCCAGCGTTGGTACATTCGATCTCGGTTATGTCCGATGAAAATGTGACCGGTTACCGCGGCATCGTGGTGGACATCACAAGCCGCAAGCAGATGGAAGAGGAGCTGCAGCGCTCACTGCATGAAAAGGAAACGCTCCTCAAGGAAATCCATCACCGGGTGAAAAACAACCTGCAGACGGTTGCGAGCCTCCTGTATCTCCAGGCGGAGGTGGTCAAGGACGAGCAAGTGCGTCGTGCCCTGGATGAGAACCAACAGCGCGTCAGGTCGCTGGCGTTGCTTCATGAGCAATTGTATCGCTCACACACGCTGGCCACGGTGAACTTCGGCCAATATGTGGAAACTTTGGTTTACCAATTGCGTGATGCCTATCATTCCCATGGGGATACGATCAAGATTGTGCACCGTATTGAGGACGTGTCGTTGAATTTGGATACCGCGATTCCATGCAGTTTGATCCTCAACGAACTGGTGTCCAACGCCTTTAAACATGCATTCCCGCGAAGAGGCGGGATCCTCTTCACGACGAATGGTGATCCGGAGGTGCGCATCGAACTTCATGGTGCTAATCCTGGGGAATGTTGTCTCGTAGTGCGCGATAACGGTGTCGGGCTGCCGGCAGACCTCAGCTTCGAGACGGCCACTTCGTTGGGACTGCGCATTGTCAACTTGCTGACGCGACAACTCCATGGCACCCTTCGTGTCGAACGCGACGGGGGCACGACAGTTCTCATTACGTTTCCATTGAAGCGTTAAGCCCTTCTCTCAGCACACTTGTAAACTTGCATTCCAGGATTTACGGAGGATAGCAGTGCGTATAGCCATCATCGGTTTCGGCGTCGTGGGACAGGGATTGGTGGAGATCATGCGCGACAAGGGAGAGATACTGCGACAGCAGGATGGTCTGGATATCCAGATTGTGGCTGTATGCGATACCGTAAAAGGATCGGTGTACCATCCTCAGGGGTTGGATGCGAAGCTGCTGTTGCAGGCGATTCAGTCTACCGGCTCGCTGGACAGCTATCCCGAATCTGCCGGCCTGGTGCGGGGGCGGGACAGCGTAAGCACCATCCGGGATACTGACGCCGATGTGATCGTGGAAGCGACTTGGACCAATTTGGAGACCGGGGAGCCGGCTATCACGCACATCCGCACTGCCTTCCACGCCGGCAAACATGTAGTGACGAGCAACAAAGGGCCGGTAGCACTGGCATACAAGGAGTTGAAGTCTCTGGCCGATGCTGGTGGCCTTCTGTGGGGAATTGAGGGGACGGTTATGTCGGGCACGCCGGCGTTGCGCCTGGGCACCACGGCGCTGGCCGGCTGTACCATTCAGGCAGTTCGAGGCATCCTGAACGGCACTACTAATTTCATCCTCACCCGAATGGAGGATGGTGCCACATACACCGAGGCACTCGCCGAGGCACAACGACTGGGCTATGCCGAGGCGGATCCCACCGCAGATGTGGAAGGGTACGATGCCCTGGGCAAGTTGCTCATCCTGGCAGCGGTGGTGTTCGATCATCCCATCACGGCGCACCAAGTCAGCCGTCAGGGTATCACCCACCTGACTCCTCAGGACATTCAACACGCCAGGGCGCAGGGAAAACGCTGGAAGCTGATTGCCGAGTTACAGCGCACCGATGATGGTGTGCAGGCGCGCGTGGCACCTCAGATGATCGATCTTGCTCATCCGCTAGCCGGGGTGAGCGGCGCTACCAATGCCATCACCTATGTCACGGACCTGCTTGGCGAGGTGACGTTGGTCGGTCCTGGAGCAGGCCGCCGTGAGACCGGCTTTGCGCTCCTGTCCGACCTCCTGGAGATTCACCGCATTTCAGCTTGATGCGAGTTCTCCACACACAAAGCGCCGCGCCGTCTCAGCGAGTATTGCGGTGCCGACGGGCAAAGCTGCTTCGTCGAGATCAAACGTGGCGGAGTGGATGTGGCGCGGTGGTCCGCCAGGCGTGCGGATGCCGAGTCGCATGATCGCGCCCTTAGCGATCTGCGTCATATAACCGAAATCCTCAGCGCCCATCGATTTCTGCTCCGAACCCACGTTTTCACTGCCTAGGAGGTCACGCGCCACTTGGCGCAGCCAGCCGACAACCTCGGGATGGTTGTAGGTGGGAGGATATCCGCGACGGACGGTCAACCGATAGTCGCCGCCCAGTCCGCGTACCAGACCCAACGCAGCTTCGACTTCGCGAGCCAGCTGGTCGCGCACCCCTTCGTCAAAACTGCGGAGGGTACCCTCCAGATAGACCTCATCAGGGATCACATTGTTTGCCGTGCCCGCCTGCACGATGCCCACGCTGACCACACAGGGCTGCAAAGGTGGAATCCGCCGCGAAGGAATCGCGTACAGGGCATCCAACACAAAGGAAGTCATCCAGATCGGGTCGCGGGTCTGATGGGGATAGGCGCCGTGTCCGCCGTGCCCGATCACATGCGCTCTGAAGGTGTCCACTGCAGCGTTGACGTAGCCGTCTCCCACGTTGATAGTCCCCGCGTACAAGGCACCGTCCACGTGCTGGGCGATGACGGCCTGCACACCCTCCAAGGCACCATCGGCGATCATCCGTTGTGCCCCGCTCAGGCCTTCCTCGTCCTCTGTCTCTTCGGAGGGTTGGAACAGGAGGCGCACTTCGCCGGGCAGGTCTAGCGGATGCAACAGCGATGCTACTCCCAGCACCATCGCCACGTGCGCATCGTGGCCACAGGCGTGCATACGCCCTGCCACGCGTGAGGCATATTCCACCTGGTTCTCTTCTTGGATGGGGAGCGCATCCATATCAGCGCGCACCGCAATAACCGGGCCGTTTCCCTTGCCCAAATAGCCGACCACGCCGGTACGTCCCACCCCGGTGCGCACGCGGATGCCTATATCCTGCAAGGTGCGTGCCACAAAAGCGGCGGTCTCGTGTTCCTCAAAACTCAGCTCCGGATGCTGGTGAATGGTGCGACGCCATGCAACGAGTTGATCTTTGATGGCCTGTGCTTGCTTTAGCATAACGGTTTTCCCTGTACTGTAGGATCAGGCAAGAATTCAAGGGAAATGATGATCAGGATCGCCTCCCAGACCCAAGCGATCTCACTGCAAATTATAGCAACGATTGCCAGTATCTCATCCTGCGGTCGCTTCGGCGCGTTGCCGAATACCTTGGAGCATGCATCTCTCCATTATAAAGAAGATGGGATCTAAGAGCCCTTCCCATATCACCCGATTGAGCCCATGGGGAGGGTAATCCATACGATAACGCGCAATCAACCGCGTGGTGCCTTCTATCTGTTCCGCCAGGAAGAATGTCCAGCTGGTGCGCATCTCAGCAGCGGATGGCCCTCCACCACCCCGCAGCACCAGAGCTTGGCGTGGATATATGGCCGCTACCTCAAAAGACGGTGCTCCGCTTTCCTTTGGGGCGAGATAGATTTTGTCCCCCACTTGCAAGTGCTGAAGATCCTCGATAATGTGATCAGCGTTATGGATGTTGCAACCCGCCAGATTCTCCAAACGGGTGTAACTATAAAACCCCCCGCGACCCTGTCCGATTTGCACGAGCCATGGCCATATGTCTGCAGCGGGTGTATAAATGGTGATGGCGCGCGTGGTGACAAGCCGCGGATGCGGCACCAGCTCGTCACCCGGAAGGGCGCGTTGCGCTTCGGCGTTTAAGGCTCCCCAGCGGCGGTACCACCAGCGCAGAAGAGGACCGAACACAACAAGAAAACCTATTGCCAGCGCAGCCAGAATCTCTGCGTGCAATGGAGGATCGAAGCAGGTTGTATGGGTCAAAGGTTTCGCCACTTTCTTGGGACCGGTTTGTCAATCCCGCACCGAGATTGTCCTCACCTTACCGCCGCCGTCGCCTCCCAGGGCGCGAATCTTCTCCAAGAGAGGCTTCAGCACGATCTCGGGCACCATGTCGCTCACATCTCCACCGGCGAAGGCCACCTCTTTCACCACGCTGGAGCTCAGGAACAGATATTTTTGACTGGCCATCAGACAGACCGTATCGACGTCTGGGTTGAGGTTGCGATTGGTGAGGGCCAGCTGCAGTTCCCACTCGAAGTCGGAGACGGCCCGCAACCCGCGTACGATCACTGTCGCGTTTTGTTGGCGGGCAAATTCGACCGTCAGCCCGGCGTAGCGTTCCACGCGCACGTTGGGAATGCTGGCCAACACGTCGCGCGTCATCTGATAGCGTTCCTCAGGCGAGAAGAGCAGGTTTTTGAGCGGGCGGTCATAGACACCCACGACCAACTCATCGAAAAGGCCGGCAGCGCGGGTGGCGATGTCCACATGGCCCATTGTGATCGGATCAAAGGTGGCGGGATAAATCGCGCGTATCATCTGCGTCAGCTCAGGTCGGTTGGCTTGCGCCAGAATTGTTGGACTTTCCGGGCGAGCAGCTGGTGTTCGGGCTGGCTCAAGTCTGGATCGCAACGGAAGATGTCCTGGGCTTCCTCGCGCGCCAGTTGGAGCAGGGGCATATCGCTCAGCTGGGCAACGCGGATGTCAGGCAGTCCGCTCTGACGGGTGCCAAAGAACTCCCCCGGTCCGCGCAGCTTCAGATCTTCTTCGGCGAGGCGGAAACCATCGTGAGTCTCGCTGACGATGCGCAGACGCGCTTCGGCCTCCGGCGTGGTCGCGTCGGCCAGCAAGAGACAATAGCTCGGATGCTCACCACGCCCCACCCGTCCGCGAAATTGATGCAGCTGGGCCAGCCCAAAGCGATTCGCCCCCTCTACCAGCATCACCGTCGCATTCGGCACGTCAATGCCCACCTCCACAACCGCCGTGGAGACCAAAATGTGCAATTCACCGCTCCGAAAGCGGGCCATAACCGCTTCCTTTTCCTCGGCGCTCATACGCCCATGCAGAAGTCCCAACTTGAGATCGGGAAATACCTCTTTAGACAGGCGTGCATACTCTTCAATTGCAGACTTGGCCTCGATCTTATCCGATTCCTCTACCAGAGGGCAGATGATGAACGCCTGGCGTCCCTGTTCCACCTGCGAACGGATGAAGGAGTAAGCACGTTCGCGTTCTAGAGGGGAGAGCCAGTACGTTTTGATCTGCTGTCGCCCGGGTGGCATCTCGTCGATCACTGACAGGTCGAGGTCACCGTACAGGGTGAGAGCGAGGGAGCGCGGAATGGGTGTGGCGCTCATCACCAGCATATGAGGATTGTATCCCTTGTCACGCAGGGCCGTGCGTTGCTGAACGCCGAAGCGGTGTTGTTCGTCGATGACCACCAAACGTAGATCGTGAAAGTCCACTGTCTCCTGGATCAAGGCGTGGGTGCCGACCACCAACTTGGCGTGACCGCTGGCAATGTCAGCGTAGATCGTCTCGCGCTCCGCGGCGGGGGTGCTGCCGGTCAACAGACGGACGGAAAGGTCGAGATCGCTCTTCTGGGCAGCAAATGGTTCCAGCAGGCGGGTGATGGTGCGATAATGTTGCTCGGCCAGAATCTCAGTGGGCGCCATCATGGCGCTTTGCCCTCCGTTGGCAGCGGTCACCACCATCGCCGCCAGCGCCACCACCGTCTTGCCTGACCCCACATCGCCCTGGAGCAGCCGGTTCATCGGCACCGCTTGCTCCAGGTCGGCCATGATTTCCTCCAGCACTCGGCGTTGTGCGCTTGTCAAACCGAACGGCAACATTGCAATGAATTCCTCCAACAAATGCCGATCCACGTGTACCGGACGGCCGGGCTGTGAGCGCCAGCGGTGACGCTGACGGAGCACGCCCAGTTGAATGAAGAGCAGCTCATCGAAGGCCAGCCTTCGTCGTGCCTGCTCGAGTGCCTCGGGATTGTCAGGGAAGTGGATCTGGCGTATCGCTTCACCGAGGGTGGGCATACCCAACCGTTCACGCCGTGCGGCAGGCAGATGATCAGGCAGGCTGGGAGTGGCACTCCGCACCAGCCGATCGAGGAGGTCACGCATCCACTTTTGGGTGAGCCCTTCGGTGAGCGGATAGACCGGCACCAACCGCCCGGTGTGAATTTGTCGCCGGTCTACTTCCTCCCACTCAGGATGCTGGAACACCAGTCGTCCCAGATACTGGTCGACCTTACCGCTGACCACGATAGGGGTGCCAGGAAGCAACCTTTCCATCAACCAAGGCTGGTTGAACCAGATGATCTCCACTACGCCAGTGCGGTCAGAGAGAATGCAGCTCACAATGCGCTTGCCACTGCGGGTATCGCGCATCTGACAGCTTTGCACCACACCCAGGATGGTAACCTCTTCCCCATAGCGCAGCTGATGGATGGTCTTGAGGGTACGATAGTCAATGTAGCGGCGTGGAAAGTGGGTGAGCAAGTCGCCCACGCTGCGAATCCCCAGGCGTGCCAGTCTCTCAGCCATGCCTTTCTTGATGCCCGGGAGACGCTCCACGGATTCGTCCAGTCCCCCGACCGGAGAGATGGCGCGGCGGGTCGTGCGTGTGCGGGCACGCTGCGGAGTTGGGGCGGGTTCTGTCCTCTGCGTCACCGAAACATCAGAGGCGAGCCCAGACGGGGTAAGTGTGCCCCGCCGGGCGACAATTTTGTCCAGAATGGTGTTGAGAAACGTCGCTCGTTCGGATATCTCAAGCTGAGGGTAACGACGCAGCTGCATTGCGATCTCATGGATGAGCTGCTGCTCTTCCGGATCAGTGACCTGTGCGATGGCCTGAGGTGCCCATGTATCGGCGAACTTTTCTAGACCACCGATTACCAGACGATTGTCACAACCGCGCTGTTTTTCCTGGCTGAGAACTTTATACAGAGTTTCAAGAGGGGACAACATCGGTCTATAGCCTCAGAGCCGCTCGTAGCGGACCGCTGCTCATCTTAGCATGGATGGCAGAGGTGTGTCAATCTGCCCGCTCTCCGGGGTGCATTTCAATTTGAGGGCAAAATGAAATACAACTGCTCTCCGATCCCAGAAGGACCCGACAGGTTCCAGGTTTATGGGTGAAGTTTGTTGGTTTCAGCGGGCAAGGTTAAAATTGAGAACATTTACGCCCATTTGCGGCGCGTCATACCGCTTGTCAAAGGATTGGATCGCTATGGATACGACTGGCATCATCGGGGTGCTCACTGTTGTTGCGCAGCTCATTTTCTTAGAGGGCATCCTGTCGATTGATAATGCGGCTGTGTTGGGTGCGATGGTCTCGGTATTGCCTGACGATCAGCCCGTCCCTTATCCTGCTTGGCTGCGGTTCTTGCGCGCACCCACCTCGCGGTTGCTTGGCATGCAACAGTCTGCCGCGCTCAAGGTAGGGTTGCTGGGAGCTTATGCTGGACGCGGGTTGATGCTGGCACTGGCCAGCTGGGTGATCCGCAATCCCTTCTTGAAAGTGCTGGGTGCTGCTTACCTGGTGCGGCTGGCTTTCGAGCATCTTGGGGAACGTGAGGAGGGAGTAGATGCGGGCAATCATGCAATGGCCCATCGCGCAGCTGCTGCCTTCTGGCTGGTGGTGCTCAACGTCGAGCTGGCTGACCTGGCGTTTAGCCTGGACAACGTGGTAGCGGCGGTGGCGCTTTCCAACCAGTTCTGGGTGGTGATGCTGGGGGTAGCGCTGGGCATTCTCACGATGCGCTTTGCTGCCGGCGTCTTCACCTGGCTGATCAAGCGCGAGCCGATCCTGGCGACTGCGGCCTACCTGGTGGTCTTCAACATTGGTGTGGAGCTCCTGCTGGACGAGTTTCTGGGGATTCACTTCGATTCGTGGCAGAAATTCACCATCTCAGCAGCCACATTGGTGCTATGCGCGTTGTATGCACGCGTGCCATTTCTGCATAGATTAGCCCCGCTGTGGCACTGGTTTGCCCGTGGCATGGGAATCCTAAATGACCTGATCGTCTGGATATTGCAACCGATTTGGTTGCCTCTGCGACTGCTCGTGCGCTATGTATCGGGTGCGCTGTGACCTCACAGCGCACCCGCCATACGCCAAACCGTTCTACCATGTTCGGAAGCGACCCGAGCAATTCTCCCTCCTGAGAGACGATGGCACATCCCCGCATTCTCAAACCGGCCTCTTCTGTGCCGTGGTGGCACAGGATGGCGGTGTTTCTCTTGCTCAGCCATCGGCAGCCAACACAGCGCTATTGGGAAGTGGACGCACTCCGTGGCTTGGCCATCCTGCTGATGGTGAGCTATCACTTCGTCTTCGATCTGGTCTGGTTCGGCTATGCCCGGGTGGCGCTCACGTCCGGTTTCTGGCTGATCTGCGCACGCACGTCGGCCATTCTGTTCCTGCTGCTGGCAGGCGTTGCGTTGGCGCTGCAGCATATGCGTCGAACGCGACAGGAATGTTCCGGACCTCGCTTCACACCCTATCTGGTACGTGGCCTAAAGATACTGTTTTGGGGAGGCACGATCACCCTGGTCAGCTGGGCGACGATAGGCCAGCCGGTGATCCTGTTCGGCATCCTGCATCTTATCGGAGTCGCGACGATGTTGTCCTACCCTTTCCTGGGACGTCCTCCCATCAGTGCTGGGGTGGGCGTGGGACTGATCGTGATTGGAGTGCTGTTGAACGCCCAGCCGGCGGATCATCCGTGGTGGTTGTGGTTGGGATGGCGGCCTTCTGATCTACGTCAGCTTGATTATTTTCCGTTGTTGCCCTGGTTCGGGGTTGTTCTATGGGGTGTCGCGCTCGGGCATTGGGTCTATCCGGGCGGGGCGCGGCGGTGGTCTGTGCCTGGATTGGGTCATTGGGGCGCACTGCGACCGCTGACATGGTTGGGGCAGCGCTCGTTGCTGATCTACCTGGTGCATCAACCAGTTTTCTTCGCTCTTTTGCTGCTGGTCGGCCTGTTTGGCCTAGAGCCACTCCGATTCGCCCCGTAAAGCGTTTTTTCGTCCACTGATTTCTTCAAGGGTGATACCTTTGCATGCCGATATCACTTCCTGATTTTCCTGTGGCGTTTTCTAGTTTTCTTGCAAAGTGTTGAAAAAAACTATTGACACCATCCCATACGGCTTTTATAATATAGACGTACCGGGCAACAGAGGATTGGGCGGAGATTGGTGATTTTGTAGGTTATTCTCTTGAGAATAGGTGGGTTGGATCAGTGTATCAGAAATACGAACTGCTGTTTACACCGCATTTGATCGCTCAGCTGCGTGACCTGCGCGGCGAAGAATGGAAGAAGCTAATTGATTATCTGGTGGCGCTGCCGGAAACACATCCTGATGCCTTGGCGTTTTCGATGATGATGATCCGTCTAAACAGCTGCCTGACCTGCGAAATGGACAGCTACCGGGCACAACGGGGTTGTGCCTTGTGTGCCCGTCAGACGATCCTCAGCTTCAAGGGGACGGATAAACAGCTGTTGCAGCGCTATGAGCGAGCGCGCAAGGAAATTGCGCGTCTCTTGAAGGAAAAGGCGCCTGTCGCGGAGAAAGCGGCCTGACGGCGACCATTTCTTCATCAACCCAATGTAATACGAGGAGGGAATCCCACCTTGGCGACCAAAGTCACGTGGTACGGACATGCCTGCTTTCTCTTCGAGACGCGTGGCTTTCGCATTCTGACTGACCCCTTTCTCACCGGAAATGCGCTGAGCCCGGTACGCGCCGATGCCATCGAGGCGGATTATATCTTGGTGTCCCACGGCCATGGAGACCACCTGGGTGATACCGTCGCGATCGCGAAACGCACTGGTGCGCTGGTGGTATCGAATTACGAGATCCAAAACTGGTTGGTGGCCAACGGGGTGGAGAATGTCCACGCTCAGCACATCGGCGGGTCACACACCTATCCATGGGGAAGGCTGAAGCTCACCATCGCGCATCACGGTTCGGTGTTGCCAGATGGCTCCTATGGAGGCAATCCGGTCGGCTTCCTCTTATACCTTGAGGAAAATCGCAAGGTCTACCATGCATGTGACACTGGCCTGTTCTATGATATGAAATTGATCGGTGAAGAGGGTATCGACCTCGCATTGTTGCCCATTGGGGATAATTATACGATGGGTCCGGAGGATGCTTTGCGCGCGGTCAAGCTGATTCAACCAGCACGTGTCGTCCCCATTCACTATAATACCTTTGATCTGATCCAGCAGGATGCCCATGCATGGGCAAGACGCGTGGAAAGCGAAACCTCCTCCCGCGTGATCGTGCTCCAACCAGGACAAACGATCGAGGTCTGATTCCTATGAGTTCAGCTGTGGAGGTCCGACCCGTCCTCTCTCCCAAAGATCTCGAGCAGTTCATCCGCTTCCCGTTCCAGCTGTACCGGAATGATCCGTACT
Source organism: Ardenticatenia bacterium (assembly GCA_003130875.1). GTDB lineage: Bacteria > Chloroflexota > Anaerolineae > 4572-78 > NAK82 > NAK82. Next base: position 4,487 of record QEXY01000187.1, on the reverse strand, counting down.
GGGTGCCACCCTTGTTGGATGAGCGGCGCAAGTTTCTCAGTCCGAAGCACAATCCCTTTTTCGATCATGCTGACGTAGCGCTCTGGTTGGCGTGTCGCAATGGACAGGTGGTCGGCACAATCTCCAGCCACGTGGACCATTTGCACAATCAAGTGCATGAGGAAAAAACTGGCATGTTCGGTTTCTTTGAAACCGTAGACGACTATCAGGTTGCCGAAGCACTACTCGCCACGGCGCGGGACTGGGTGCGTTCTAAGGGGATGAATGCGCTGCGCGGGCCGCTCAGCTTTTCTCAGAATCACGAGGTGGGGATGTTGCTCGAAGGAGAGCCGGGGCCACCGATGGTGATGATGCCGTACAACCCCCCTTATTACAACGATTTCGTGGAGCGCTTCGGGCTCACTAAGGTGATGGATGTATACGCCTACGTGGCCGATCTGAGCCAGTTTCACGGCGACCCCAGCGGTTTGCCCGAGAAGCTGGTGCGCGTGACCAATCTGGCGAAGGAGCGTGCCGGGATTGTCACGCGCCGCCCGCGCATGAAGGACTTTGACGCGGAGCTCCAACGCGCCAAGCAGGTTTACAACCAAGCATGGGTGCGCAACTGGGGTTTCGTCCCCATGACGGACGCCGAGGTGGATAAGCTAGCAGGAGATCTCAAGCAAATCCTTGATCCGCGCCTGTGTGTCATTGTCGAAGCGGGGGAGCGGCCGGTGGGGCTCTCGGTGTGTGTGCCGGATGTCAATCAGGTGCTCAAGCATCTGAACGGTCGCCTTTTTCCCTTGGGCTGGCTTAAAGCGCTATGGTATGCACGCAAGATCACCGGCGTGCGCCTGATGATCATGGGGGTCGTCGAGGATTTTCGTGGCCAAGGCGTCGAAGCGGTGCTGATGTACGAGACGGTCCGTTCGGCAATCGAGAGCGGCTATACAACGATCGAGTTTTCGTGGATTCTCGAGACCAACGAGATGATGAACCGTATCATTATCAAGGTAGGTGGTCCCTACGGTACCCGCCGTTACCGCACCTATCGCATCTATCAGATGCCCGTCTGAAAAACTACTATGCAGTTCCTCGTCACCGGAGGCGCCGGTTTCATCGGCTCTGCACTTGCCAATCGATTAGTGCGGGAAGGACACTCCGTACGCGTCATCGACGACCTGAGTGCGGGGGATCCAGCGCGTCTGTTGCCAGAGGTGAACTTCACGCGCGGTGATGTGTGTGACAAACCCAAACTGTGGCGCCTTCTCTACCAAGTGGACTGTGTCTACCATCTGGCGGCGCGCGTCTCGGTGCCCGAATCGATTCTTTACCCCCGTGAATACAACGCTACCAATGTGGGAGGCACAGTGGCCCTGATGGAGGCAATGCGCGATGCCGGGGTGCGGCGCGTCATCCTGGCTTCGTCCGGCGCCATCTACGGCGAACAGCCCCGCCAACCGGTCACTGAGGAGATGCCCCCCAATCCCACCTCACCCTATGCGGTCAGCAAGCTGGCCAGTGAGTATTATGTTAATACCATTAACACCCTATGGGGTATTGAGAGCGTTTGCCTGCGCATCTTCAATGCCTATGGCCCCGGTCAAGCGATTCCTCCAGTGCATGCTCCGGTGATACCGCAATTCCTGCGCCAAGCGCTGGGCGGGGGTTCATTAGTGGTCTTCGGCGATGGGACGCAGACACGCGACTATGTCTATATCGATGATGTGGTCGATGCTCTGGTCGCCGCTGCCACTGCGCCGGATGTCAATCGTCAAATCATTAATGTGGGTTCGGGGCAGGAGACAAGCGTCAACCATCTGGTCGAGCTCATTGAGCGCGTTGTCGGACACGACGTGCAAGTTCTGTATGTGCACGCCCAAAGCGGTGGGGTCAGCCGCCTGGTCGCCGACCTGACGCGCGCCCGGAAATTGTTGAATTACAAACCGCGTGTGGACCTCATCACCGGCTTGCAGCTGCTCCTGGAAAAAGACCCCCAGTTTGCCGCGTTGCGGCACCGACGGTGAGGTTGGCCAACCTCTGGGCTGAACAAGAGGATTTCGGCGCCGCAATAGACGGTTAGGAGGATATTATGATCCCCAGACGGATGAGCGAATTTCTGCACGACGTGCTGCCGGAGCGGACATGGCGCAATCGCTTGCAGCGGCAGGACGGACGTGCCTATATGGAATTTGGCCCCACTGACGTAGAACGCTTGCATCGCCTGGGCATTGAGGTGGATCGTCTCGGCCCGCGCCTAGTGGTGTGCATGTGGGATGAAGAGAGCCCGTTGGAGATAGGGGGCTATCTAGTCGTGGACAATCTGGCGATGGGGCGTCCTGCTATGGGGGGCATCCGCATGCTGCCCGATGTGACCCCATCCGCGATCTACAATCTGGCACGCGGCATGACGCTCAAGAACGCTGCTGCCGCATTGCCCTATGGTGGCGGTAAGAGCGGCATTGTGGCTGACCCCAACGTGGCAGGGGAAACGCGCACGGAGATCATCCGCCGCTTCGCACGCCTTATCCATCGCTACCGAGAACTCTATCTTCCCGGGCCAGACGTCGGCACCAACGACGCCGACATGAAGACCATTGCCATCGAAAATGGGCTCGACTGTGCGCTCTCCAAACCAGTGGAAATGGGCGGCAACCGCATCGACGAGCTGGGTGCTGCTGCAGGTGGCGTGGTGATTGCTATCCACACTCTTCTGGAGGAGATGCCACGCTTGAAAGTGCTGCCCCAATTTGCTGACCTGCAGGTGCCTTCTTGCGCCGACCTGACCGTTTTGATCCAAGGGTTCGGTGCGGTGGGCTCACATGTGGCGCGCATGTTAGTGATGGGCTGTCCAGGGGAGGGGGCGGATGGCCCGGCGCAGGCGCCGCGCATCCTGGGTGTGAGCGATGAGACGGGCTATCTGTTCTGCGAGGATGGCTTACCAGTCGAGGAACTGCTCCAACTGCGCGCCGAGCACGGCACGGTCGCACTGCCCTATTTTCTCCGACATTTGGACGAAGTCCGCGCCCGGCGGACCCCAGTCAAATTTTCCAATGCACGAGATGATCTATTGCGCGAGTCCGCCTTCTGCTTCGTCCCTGCAGCGCCGGTGGCGAACTATCTCGCCGTGGACGCTGCCTCTCATCCCAGCATGACAGTGGATCGCATGGGCCGTTGGCGCATGATCGTGGAAGGCGCGAACACTTATTCGCCGGACCCGACGCGCAAAGCGGCACGTGCTCGGATGGAACGTGCTGTCTACTGGCAGGCCGGGGTGTTGATCGCCACTGATTATCTGGTCAACTCAGGCGGGGTCATCTTCGCCGCACAGGAATACACCATCCGGACCCCTGAGGCGCTCCGCATCCCGTCCGATATGTTGGGCAACTGGAGTGCCGTTGAGCGCTGGCTGGAGAAACATCGCACTCAGTTTGAGGCGCTTGCCGAACAGCGCCGCCGAGCTGGAGAGGCGCAACGCGACGCAGTGATCCAGCGCAATATGCAAGAGCTGGTCGACATGTTGGTCAGCGACCCAGACATGCTCCCCTGCGAAGCTGCCGAGCGCATCAGCATCGGGCGTATCGCTTCTAGCGAACGCTACCGCTCGGTTGCGGATGTTATGGAACCACTGCCCACCATCCCCGAAGCAAGCACCGTCGGCGAGGCGGCGCAGCGGCTGATCGAGACCAAGAGCGACATTCTGGCCGTGGTCTCGGATCAAGGGAAGCTCGTGGGGGTGGTCACCGATTGGGATATCACGCGTGCATCCGCTGCAGCAGGTGGTCCACAGAACATGCCCCTGCAGCATGTGATGACGCGCGAGGTGGTCAGCGTGCCACCTGATGCGAGCATCCTAGACGTGGTGCAGAAGCTGGAGTACTACGAGATATCGGCTATGCCGGTGGTGCGCGATGGCGAGGTGTTGGGCGTCATCAGCGGTGATATCTTGGCACGCCGCACCTTGTATCGCTTGCTACAGGCCCAGGAATAAAGCGTTTCTGAGATGGAACATCCGGAACACCAGGATTCCAAGATGCATAACCGGGCACGGATCGCCTTGTTCAGCACAACCATTCTCCTGAGTGGGCTGGTGATGCTCACGCTGGTCCTCGGGAGCACCCTCTCCCCGGAAGAAGGCCACGCACCACCTCAATTTGTCTCCACCTCATTGCCTACCACGACAGCGACGCGCTCTCCGACCTTGATGGACACAGCGTCTGCCAGCACCCCAAGCGGCATTTTGACTGCGCCCATCGCGTCCCTGACAGCGTCACCGGATGTCGGGCAAGTGGGCCGTCCTTTTCCGGATGCGCCGCTGCCGCTCAGTGCCTTTCCGCGTCCGCCGCAGGACAACGGATTGGGTGTACATTGGAGCACCCACCTATACGCTCAGTCCGCCGAGGCGACCAGTTACTTTGTCTCCGAGCTGGCGCGCATGAACATCCGCTGGGTGAAATTGCTCAACGACGGCACACGCGGACGCGAATATGACCACACGATCGAAGAGC
>QEXY01000186.1 GCA_003130875.1 Ardenticatenia bacterium | reverse complement strand
GCAGGTCTAAAAAAAAAAAAAAAAGAGCACTGGGAACCATATCCCACTGCTCGAAACAGCCGTTATCCAATTGTCACAGGTCAGGAGATTCATGGCCGATATACTCTCCCCCACACCTCTACACTCAAATATACACCGAGACAGGAGGATTGTCAATCCCTGAGAGAAACAATTTTGGGGACTCGAGTAATTTTCTGAGTCCCCAGATGGTTAAAATCCACCCTCATTAGGCTGCGGATGAACCCGTCGAAATGGAATAAGCACCCACTTGTACGGGCTATCTCAATCTATGAACCGGTGCGCACGCGGGCACGCAACTCTTTCAGACGTTTCATCACGTCATTAGCGCCGCGGCCAAAGTAATCGTGCAAGGTTAGGTACTCACGATACAGTTGGTCGTAGATGCGCTTGTTTTCCGGTATGGGATGATAGGCTTCATCGCGCAAAGAGGCCATACGCTTGCTCGCTTCAAATATAGAAGCATACCCCCCAGCCTCAGGGCCGGCAGCCACAGCCGCATGCATCGCGGAGCCAAGCGCACCACCCTGACTTGTACCGGCGATGTGAATGGAACGCCCGGTCACATCAGCGTAGATCTGCATCAGCAATTTGTTGCGGTCGGGCAGTCCCCCTGTCGCCACAATTTCGTTGACGGGGACACCTGAATTCTCAAAGGTTTCGATGATCACACGTGTCCCGTAGGCAGTGGCCTCGATGAGAGCACGATAGATTTCCTCGGGGCGCGTCGCCAGCGTGGCACCTAACAACATACCGGTCAGATCGACATCCACCAGCACACTGCGGTTGCCGTTCCACCAGTCCAGAGCGACAAGCCCACTCTCACCTGGTTTGAGCCGCGCTGCTTTCTCTTCCAGCAGCTTATGGATGTCCATGCCGCGCGCACGCGCTTCATTTTCGTATGCAGCCGGCGTTGCATTTTCGACAAACCAGGCAAAGTGGTCACCTACGCATGATTGTCCTGCCTCGTATCCGAAGAAACCGGGCACAATCCCATCTTCGACGTAGCCACACATACCGGGTACGATGCGCTCTTCCGTTCCCAGCACCATATGGCAGTTGGAAGTGCCCATGATAATCACCATACGTCCCGGCTCGGTGACGGTCGATGCCGGCACCGCAACATGGGCATCCACGTTGGCAATGGCCACGGCAGTGCCAGGTTTTAGACCTGTCCAGCTCGCTGCTTGCTCGGTCAAACCGCCCGCATTGGCACCCAACGGATAGAGCACCCGTGACATCTTCTCATCGATGATGTGTTCCATACGCGGGTCGAGCGCCTTGAAGAACTCGTTGGGTGGAAAACCTTCTCGTTTCGACCAGATCGCCTTGTAGCCGGCGGTACACATATTGCGCTTTTCGACGCCGGTCAGCTGCCAGACGACCCAATCGGCTGCCTCGATCAGGCGGTCGGCCGCCTCATAGATTTCTGGATCTTCGTCCAGTATTTGCCAGCACTTCGGGAAAAACCACTCCGAACTGATCTTGCCACCGTAGCGATCCAAGAAGGTGTACCCCAATTCACGCGCGATCTGATTCAGCTTGTTCGCTTCTGGCTGAGCGGCGTGGTGCTTCCAGAGCTTGACCCAGGCATGGGGTCGATTGCGATATTGCGGCAGGAAGCACAGGGGCGTGCCATCCGCCTTGGTGGGCAACATCGTACACGACGTGAAGTCAATACCCACTCCGATGACATCCTCCGGCCTCACGCCGCTCAACCTGAGCACCTGGGGCACTGCCCGCTTGAAGACCTCCAGATAATCGTTCGGGTCTTGCAACGCCCAATCCGGCTCCAGCACGACACCGCTTTCAGGGAGGCGTTCGTCGATCACGCCATTAGCATAAGGGTGTACCGCCGCGGCAACCTCACGGCCATCAGTCACGTCCACCAACAAAGCACGACCGGATTCAGTGCCGAAGTCGATGCCGATCACGTATTTTGCCTGGTTCATCGTCTCCCTCGCTGTCTGCACTGTCGTAAATGTGAGTACGGCTATATGGAATTTCTCAGCGCAATCGTCGGCTCAATATCGTCTGCAATGAGACCGACATCACAATAATCAAGCCATAGATTAATTGCGTCCAGAAGCCGGTCAAGCCTGCTGCTACAATTCCGGCGTTGATCGCGCCGATGATGAAAGACGCCACTAAAGTGCCGAACACCGTGCCTGTTCCGCCGAAGACCGAGGTGCCCCCTAAGAAGACTGAAGACAGCGTGCTCAGCATATATCCTTCACCTAACGTGGGCCAAAAGTACAGCACTTCCAAGCTGACCACCACTCCCGCAAAGGCAGCTGCCACTCCCATGATGGCAAATACCAACATCTTGACACGCGACACGTTCACACCCATCAGGCGGGCGCTTTCCACGTTATCCCCGGACAGGTAAATATGCGCGCCGAAGCGGTGACGGTTGAGGAAGAACCACACAACAGCTGCCACAACAATGGTCCATATCATCTGGGCCGGGATCAACCCGAACACGCGCCCCACCAAACCGGTGTGCAGGATCCCCCCTATAGCAGAGGTAAGGCCGGTGCCGTTCCCTCCGGTGATCACCAGCACCACGCCGCGCCAGAAGAACTGCGTGCCGATGGTGGCCACCAGCGACGGAATGCCAATGTGCACAACAATAGCTCCATTGATCAGCCCGGCTGCCAGGCCAGCGATGAGACAAGCAATGAACGCCAGGATGTGACTGCCGGTGCTCACCAACACCAGGGCATAGATCGTCATGCCAAACGCCATAATGGAGGGGAAAGAGAGATCGATCTCACCTGTGATGATCACTAATGTGAGCGGCAGCGCCATCAAGGCGAAAAAGGGCGTGGTTGACATGTAGGCCGCGTAGATCGGAAATGACAGAAACGTCTTGGGCGACCCGATTAGAAATAACAGCCAGATAAGGACACCCACCAGCACGATGCCGATTTGCATGGCATAGCGACGTGCAAATTGCGATACCCTTCCCCTGGCCATCTCTGGCGAAGGCTCCGGCGAGCGCTTTTCTATCTCACTAACCGTATTCATAAGGATGCACTCCCATGACCTGTGGTATATTCAAATACTGAGAATCAGAACACACCTGGGCGAGAGGTCAACCATATATGGCAAGTTCGATGCTAATCAAGCCTCCCTGTTTGGGCCACATGTTGGAGCTTGGCGATCAGATCATCCAGTGTGATCTGATCTTTAAGGAATTGGCCCTTCACCTGCCCTCTGTCCAACACCACAATTCGATCCGCCACGGGATAGACGTGGAAGATATTATGATCAATGAAGATGGCGGACTTGCCAGCCTCTTTGATCCCGTTGACAAAATCCAATGCCTTACGCGTCTCCGAGAGCGACAATCCCATAGTGGGCTCATCCAGGATGATCAGCTCTGCCTGGAAATAGAGCGCCCGTACGATCGCCACGCCCTGGCGTTCACCACCGGACATTGTCTTGACCGTTGAGTCGGGCGTGATCGCCTTAGAGGTGAATCCCATATGGCTCTGCATCAGACGGGCCGTCTCACGCCGCATTTTCTCCACGTCCAGCACGCCGAGGCGGTTACATAGCTCACGTCCCATGAAAATATTTCTCCAAAGAGATTGCTGGTCTGCCAGAGCGCGCTCCTGATAAACGACCTCGATGCCCAGCTCACGCGCTTTAGCAACGGTCATCACATCGACCGGCTGACCCTTCCACAAGATCTGCCCTCCTGGGTCCGGGCGATGATATCCGGTGATAATCTTGACCAGGGTGGACTTGCCGGCTCCATTATCGCCCAGCAGTCCCACTACCTCGTTATATCCGACCTCGAAGTTGACATTGCGCAGCGATTGTACCTCGCCAAATGTCTTGCTGATATTGATCATCTGCAACAGATATTCCATCGCTGGTCATCCCCTAAAGAGAATGCGGTGTGGAACCAGAGACCCTGATGGCATCCGGCTCCACACCGCGTGAATGCGCTAGGATCGGTCACAGCCGATCAACATCGACTGGGACACGGAATTAGCGAATCTCCTTCTCGGCCAATGGGGCCAGGAAGTCGATGTTGTCCTTGTCCGCGAAACCACCGCCGGTGTCGATGTGCAAACCGGAGAAGCCATACACTTTGGTCAGACAGACCTGCAGGATTGGCAGGTAGCCCTGCAGCCACGGCTGCTGATCGATCACCAGGTCGGTCCAACCGCCCTTGATGGCCGCCACGGTGGCCGGCGACAGGTCAAAACCGGCGCCGTAGATGTCATCCGGGCCCTTGCCAGCCGCTTTCAGGTAGGTCTCCAGCGTGGCAGTGAGACCACCGTGATCGGTGACAACCAGCTTGACGTCGGGATGCGACGAGACATAGCCGGCGAAAGTGGGCGTGCCAGCGGCGGGATCCTTGTTGGTGGCCGCGTCAATCTCGATGTAGTCCACTGTCAACCCGGCCTTCTCGAGGGCATCGATGACACCTTTGGTGCGCAGACCACGGGTGGGCTGGGACAGCAGACCCCAGACCATCGCCCGGTCACCCTCTTTGAGGCCAAAGCGCTTGACCGCTTCGGATCCGAGCGCAAATCCGGAGCCGTACAGGTCCTGGCCTACATAGCCAAAGCCCTTCGAGGCGTATTTCTCCTCCATCTTGGGCAGTGTCGTGTTCTGGCTGGTAACGATGATGCCCTGGGCGATGGCATCCTCAATCAAGGGATCAAACGCCTCATCACCTGGATGTCCCATCACACAGATGCCATCTGGCTTGGTGGCCGCTGCTTCACGGAACTGTTGGATCATCTTCTGAGGATCCCAATCGGAGAACACGTAGTCCACCGTCGGGCCCAGATCCAGCTGTGCCTGCTTCGCCCCGTTATACACGTTGTTGGCGAAGACGCCACCCGCAGGACCGCCAGGGAAGAAGACAATGCGCACACCCTTGCACCACTTCTCGACCGGTTCGGTAGCTGGCGGCTTTGCAAGGACGGCAGAAGCCGACACCAGCAAAGCCAACACAACTACAATCCCGATTAGCAAACTGAGCTTTCTCGCGTTCATGTTTTCCTCCTTCGGAAATTGTGCTGAGTGATTCGACCAAGCCAAACGTACCGTTAAACTGTGCCGGAAGAACGACCTCCCAGCGGGCTAAATCGATGCCAACATTGCTGTGTCTCCCTTGACTGCGCATCACCTCCCTTCCGAAAGTCACACTGGGCGCAGACGAGAGGCATGGACGACTGAGGGAACTTGATCCATGCGACCCGCCGCATCGTCGAGATGGTTAGCAGCGCGCGAACTCTCACGCACGATCAGCTGCGGCTTTAACCAGATCACCTCTGCCGGCTGCGTCTCCTGGTCCGCGTGCTGACTTGCCTCGATCATCGCGACCACGTGTTGCACGGCTGTGCGCCCCAGAGCATACAGGTCTTGATGCACCGTAGTGAGCGGAGGCCACAAATAGGCCGTCTCCGGGATACCGTCAAAGCCCACCACGGCTAACGCATCAGGGATTTGTAACCCCCTGCGACACGCTACCGACAACACACCGAAAGCCATCTGATCGTTGGCAACGAACACCGCGTCCATATCCGGATACTGTTCCAGCAGACGTTGGATGGCTTCTTCACCACTCTTAGGTGACCAATCTCCCTCGGCCCAGTGCGCGTCGCATACCTCGACGCCGGCTTCGGTCAGAGCATCTCGCCAGCCGGCCATACGCTGACGAGATTCCCACCAAGCCAATGGGCCGGCAATGTGTCCAATGCGGCGATATCCCTGCTGCAACAGATGCTCTGTTGCCATACGGCCACCCATGTAGTTGTCAACTGCTACCACACTGACCTCAGATTGGGGATGCATGGTGAGGAAGATGATCGGAACGGGCAACACGGGCAAACGTTCGTCCATCCAGGCATGGTTGCTTCCCACTTCGGACACCGCCCAGATAACCCCGTCCACTTGTCTGGCCAGCAGTGCGTCCAGAATAGGGGTCACCTCATCCGTCTCGAAGCTGGGCAGCACCTTGAGCAAAAGCGAATATCCCATTGCTTCCGCCTGGTCGGTGATGCCGTTCAGCGTGTAAGCTGGCCCGATGTAGGTCAACCCGGCTGTGACAACACCCAGCGTATGGCTACGACGCCGGATCAAGCTGCGCGCTAGAGCATTGGGCTGATAGCCCAGTTGTTCAATTGCCTCTAACACACGCTGCCTTGTCTCAGCGGCCACATCGGGACGTCCATTGATCACCCGAGAAACGGTCTGCGTTGACACACCTGTTTGCTCAGCTACTTGCTTGATGGTGACTCGACGCTTGAGCACCATAGGATAGTTTACTGTTTAGCCCCCCTCTTGTGGAGCTCCCCCACTCGTGTTTGAAGCTTCTGTTAACGTTCCCGTTAGCGTAAACATTCTAACATGAAAAGCGAATAAAGTCAAGGGGTCATAGTACTTGCGCAGAGCTTTTCACTCCTATAATAAT
>QEXY01000185.1 GCA_003130875.1 Ardenticatenia bacterium | reverse complement strand
GCATCGGCAGCGCCATCTACCTGGGCCGGCTGGGGGATCGGATCGGGCAACGCCGGGTGTTGCGCGCCAGTTTGCTGGCTGCCGCGTTGCTTTACCTGCTCCAGAGTTTCGTGACCAATGCATGGCAATTGCTCATCCTCCAGATGCTCGGCGGGGCGACTCTGGGGGGTGTCGTGCCCACCATTAGTGCCCTGCTGGCCCGCTATGGACGCTATGGCGAGGAGGGCAACCTCTATGGATTGGACAACTCGATTTCATCGGCGGCGCGCGCCGCAGCCCCTATGCTGGGTGCCGGGGTCGCGATGGTGTGGGGCTTGCGCACCACCTTTGCTGCCAGCGGTCTGCTCTTCCTCCTCTCCGCCGTGCTCGCCAGCATAGCTCTGCCACGCCACGAGGCATAACCGGAATAGGGCCAGCTCCAGCCAGGGTGCATTTCATTTTGTGAGCAGAAAAGGGATTCAAACCGAGCCACGCGCATCAGGGGCAACTGGCTGGTCGCCCCTTACACCGTTCCCTGACGGTCGCGGCTCGGACAACCTACGTCACTCTGGGTTACTGTTTCAGCCCACCCCCATATTTGAAATGCACCCTTCCGTCACGCAGCCTTGTCTAAAATCAACATATATGGTACTCTTATGGCATTGTCAGAGTAGTCTGAGTAACGCCCATACTAGTGGACTAGGGAGGAATCACCGATGGCACAAGTAGAAGCTACCGGAACCGAGGAACATCCTCGCCATCTCGTCAAGCTGGAACCAGGTGAACGCGTGGCGTTGTGTCGCTGTTTTGCCTCGGAGAAGTTCCCCTTCTGCGATGGCCACCATAAGGAGATACCCGGCCGTGGCCCCGTCCTAGTAGAGGTGCTCAAGCCAGAGACAGAGCGATGACGCCCGGGGCCTGCCAGCAGATGTCAGCCGAACTGTTCCACAGGAGCGAATCGGATCAGGCGACACGTGAGATAAAATGGGACACCTTTTAGAAACCATAGAATCTGGGCTGCCCAATGGTCTGAAGGTCCTCGTGCGGCCGGTGCATAGTGCACCGGTCGCAACCTGTTGGGTATGGTATCGCGTCGGCTCCCGGAACGAGATCCCCGGCCGCACCGGCATCTCGCATTGGGTGGAACACATGATGTTCAAGGGCACTCCCACCTTCCCCAAAGGGAGCATTATGCGGCTGATCAACAAGAACGGCGGTCATCTCAACGGTTTCACTTCGGAGGATTACACCGCCTACTTTGAGACATTGCCTTCCGACCGCATCGACCTGGCACTGCGCATCGAGTCCGACCGTATGGCAAACTCGGTCTTCGACCCCGCCGAGGTCGAGGCAGAACGCACCGTGATCATCTCTGAACGCCAGGGTGACGAGAACTTCCCTGAATTCCTCTTAAACGAGGAGGTGACCGCGCTCGCCTTCCGCGCCCATCCTTACCGCCACCAGGTGATCGGCTGGAAGGAAGACCTATGGCGCATCACACGCGATGAGCTATGGACGCACTATCGAACGTACTATGGCCCCCACAACGCTGTGCTGGTGGTGGTCGGAGATGTCGCGCCTTCAGCGCTGCTCAAGCGAGTGGAAGAGCTCTTCGGCGGCATCCCAGCGGGCGAGTCGCCACCCCCTGTGATCGCCCGCGAGCCGCCACAGACCAGCGAGCGGCGTGTGGTGCTCCGCCGGCCGGGTACCGCGCAATATTTCCTGGCCGCCTTCCACGTGCCCGAAGCACGCCATCCGGACAGCTTTCCATTGATGGTACTCGAAGCGGTCCTCTCGGGTGCCAGTCCGATGTCCATCACCGGTGGTGCAACCCCGACCCATCGCAGCGCACGCCTCTACCGTGCGCTGGTCGAGACCGAGCTGGCTGTGCGCGCAGGGTGCAACTATTCCTTCAACATCGACCCCGGTCTCTTCCTCTTCAGCGCCACTGTGCGCGATGGGCGTTCGCTGGAAGAGGTGGAAACAGCGATATGGGAGCAGATCAAACGCCTGCAAGACGAACCGGTGAGCGCCGACGAACTGCAGAAGACCCAGAAGCAGGCGCGTGCCCAGTTCGCCTATGCCCTGGAAAGTGTGAGCAATCAGGGCTTCTGGCTCGGCCTGATGGAAATGGTGGATACCCATCGGAGCTTCGACACACTTCTCGACCAGCTGGCCGCCGTGACCGCAGCGGACGTGCAACGCGTGGCGCAAACCTACCTGACCGAGACCAATCGCACCGTCGGCTGGTTCGTACCGACCGAACACCAGGAGGTCCAGGCGTGAGCATGGGATCATTTCCGACATCCAATAAGCATGCACCAATCGGACCCCACACCATCCGCCGTGCCACGTTGACGAACGGCATCCGTGTGGTGGTGCAAGAGAACCACACCAGCCCCAGCGTGGTGGTCCGCGGCTATTTGTGGGCGGGCAGCATCAGCGACCCGCCTGAGAAAGCTGGCCTGGCCGACTTCACGGCGGCTACTATGCGCCGCGGATCAACCACGCGTACCTATCAAGAGATCAACGAGCAGATCGAGTCGGTGGGCGCCAGCGTGTTTTTCGATGCAGGCCGCCGCCTGACCCGCTTCGGCGGCAAATCGCTCGCCGAGGATTTGGCGTTGCTGCTCGACATCCTGTCCGATCTGCTGCTCCATCCCGCTTTCCCGCCCCAAGAGATCGAGAAGTTGCGCGGCCAGGCGCTCACCCACCTCAAAGAGCTGGAGGACGACACACGTCACCTGGCCGAGCGCGAATTCCGGCAGCTGCTGTATCCGGATCATCCCTATGGCCGGCCGATAGAGGGCACCCTGGAGAGCATCCCGCTCATCCAACGCGAGGACCTGGTGGCCTTCTACCAGACCCATTACACGTCCCACAATGCCGTTCTCGTGGTGGGCGGCGATGTGACCGCAGAAGCCGTCTTCGAGCTGCTGGAGAAGTGTTTGGGCGGCTGGCGGACGGACGAATCGCATGCCGCCGAGATGCCACCGGTGAGCCCACCGCAGGAGGCACGCCGCAGCGTGCGCACCCTCACCAACAAAACACAGGTGGACATCGTCTGCGGCACAGTCGGACTGCCCCGCACCGCGCCTGATTTCTACGCCGCACGCGTGGCAGACACCATCCTCGGCCACATGGGACTGATGGGACGACTGGGCGACACCGTGCGCGATCAGCTGGGTCTGGCCTATTATGCCTATTCCACCCTGGAAGCTGGGCTCGGACCAGGTCCATGGAGTGTGTCGGCCGGCGTGGCCCCTGAACACGTCGCGCGCGCCATTGAAGCGATCCAGACAGAGATCGTCCGCATGCGCGATGAGATGGTCTCCGAACAGGAGCTGGAGGACGCTCAGGACTATCTGACCGGGACGTTGCCCCTGCGCCTGGAGACAAACGAGGGTATCACCGCTACTCTGCTTGATATGGAGCTCTACAACCTAGGCGATGATTACATCATCCGTTATCCCGCGATCATCCGCGCGGTGACACGCGAAGAAGTCCAAACCGTGGTGCGCAAGTACCTGGACGTGGAACGTTTCGCGCTGGCGATCGCCGGCCCTTATCAGGAGTGAGCCGCCATTGCCATTATGACGAAAGGATCCCCGTTGCCGCGCGTTTCTCTGGGACATTTCCCCACCCCACTGGAGGGATTGCCACGCCTGGCACGTCACCTGGGCATTGCGCGCCTGCTGGTCAAGCGCGATGACCAGACCGGCTTGGCAGGCGGCGGCAATAAGACGCGTAAGCTGGAATTTTTGGTGGCCGATGCCCTGGCACAGGGCGCCGACACACTGGTCACCGCCGGCGCCGCGCAGAGCAATCACTGTCGTCAGACGGCAGCCGCGGCTGCCCGTCTGGGCCTGGGATGTGTGTTGGTGCTGGGCGGTGCCCCCCCGACGGAGCTGCCTACCGGCAATCTGCTGCTGGACACCCTGTTGGGCGCTGAACTGCGCTGGAGCGGTCCTTACCGGCGCGGTGAGCTGCTGCATCAGGTGGTGGAGGAGCTGCGCGCAGTTGGCCGACGCCCTTATCTGATCCCCTATGGGGGTTCTAACGCGCTGGGCGCTGCCGGCTACGCCCATGCGATGCCCGAACTGGCCGAGCAGTGCGGTGGATCCGGTCCGCTGGCGGCCATCGATCGCATCGTCATCGCTTCCAGCTCGGGTGCCACCCAGGCCGGATTGGTGGTCGGTGCGCATATGGTCGCCTATCCCGGCCAGATCCTTGGTATTGCCATCGATAAGGATGAACCACCAGACCGGCCCTACGCGGAACATTTGGCCACACTTGCGGAGCAGACCGCCGCGCTGCTGGGCGTGGCGAGGACGTTCACCCCCCAGGATTTCACCGTCACGCGTGAGTACGTCGGCGCTGGCTACGGTGTGGTGGGCGAATTGGAGCGTGAGGCAATCCGACTGACCGCCCGCCTCGAAGGCTTGCTGCTCGATCCGGTCTATACCGGGCGCGCGATGGGCGGCCTGATCGATCTGATCCATCGCCGTGTCATCGGCCCAAAAGAGACCGTGCTCTTCTGGCATACCGGTGGCATGCCAGCTTTGTTTGCCTATGCCCAAGCGCTGGTTTGAACCGCTCTGGTTGGGGATTATCCTGGCATTATACCTGGCGCTGGGCAGCCTCTATGCGATGCTCACACCCCCGTGGCAAGCACCCGATGAGCCAGCCCATTACAACTATGTGCGCCACCTGGCGGAACACGGCCGCTTGCCCGTTCTCCATTTCGGCGACTATCCACATGCCTATCTGGAGCACCTCAAAGCGGCGCGTTTCCCACCCGAGATGTCCATCGCGTCACTGCGCTATGAGTCCTGGCAACCTCCCTTATACTATCTCCTGGCCACGCCGGTGTATCGGTTGTTCCAGGGTAACCTGGTGGCGCTGCGGATGCTCTCCGTGCTCCTGGGAGCGGGTGTGGTGGTGACCGCTTATCGGCTGCTGCGCAGTGGGTTTCCCTCGCGCAGTGCGCTGGCCCTGGGAGCGGCCGCTTTTGTCGCGTTCGTGCCGATGCATCTGGCCGTGTCCTCTTCGGTGAACAACGACGTGCTGGCCGAATTACTCATCGGGTTGACCGCGTGGTATGTGCTGGCGGGTGTCGCACAACCAGAACGCCACCTGGGTTGGAGGGGACAACTGCTCGGCGGTGTCCTGCTCGGTCTAGGCCTGCTGACCAAACTGACTTACTATTACGTCGCATTGCCATTGTTCGCGCTGGGACTGGGGTGGCGGCATCGTAACCTCATCACCGTTGTGCGCGGCTATCCCGTGACATGGGGGGTGGCACTCCTTCTCGCCCTGCCATGGTATGGTCGCAACGTCGCCCTCTACGGCTGGCCCGATCTGTTGGGCAAATGGCACCACGACGCCGTGGTGATCGGGCAGCTGCGCACCGCGGATTACCTATCCCAGGTGGGCTGGCCGGCCTATCTGCAGCATTTCTTCACCACCACCTTCCAAAGCTTCTGGGGGCAATTCGGCTGGATGGCAGTGCCGATGGATGCGCGCACGTATACGTTGCTGGGCGTCCTGTCCGCCCTGGCAGCCATGGGAGGGGTGTTGGCACTGCGAAGTCG
>QEXY01000184.1 GCA_003130875.1 Ardenticatenia bacterium | reverse complement strand
GGGCCCGCGTGCCGGTTGCCACCTTCCTGGATCACGGGCACAGCCTTGAGGAAGCAGCTGAAGCAATCCGCCTGGGCGCTTCCTCGGTGATGTTCGACGGTTCAGCGCTGCCCTATGAGGAGAACGTGCGACAGACGCGCGAGATCGTGCGCATGGCACACGCGATGGGTGTGGCCGTAGAAGCGGAACTGGGCAGCATCGCCGGCTCGGCGGTCGAGCTCGGCAACGCGCCACCGGCGCCCGAAGCGTACTTCACCGACCCCGCGCTGGCGGCTGAATTCGTGCGGCGCACCGATGTGGACGTGCTCGCCATCTCGTTCGGCAACGTGCACGGCCCTTATCGCGGCGAACCGCGTCTCGACCTGGAGCGGGTGCGCGCGATCCATACGCTGGTGGAAATTCCGTTGGCCATGCATGGCGGCTCGGGATTGGCCGACGCGCTGTATCCGTCCATTGTTGCCAGCGGGATCAGCAAATTGGGCTACTACACGGCGATGGGAATGGACGCCGTTGCGGCGTTGCGCCATCAGCTGTGCCAGGCGGAACCGGCAACTCTCGCCTATCACCACGTCATCGGCGCTATGGTGCGCTACTTCCGCGACGAGGCAAAGCGCGTGTTCGCGCTGGCGGGCTGCGTCGGCAAAGCGACTCCCTGATCAACGACCAAGACATGCGGAGGATTTGATGATGCCAGGCATTTCTGAGGCACAAGAGAAGGAACGACGGGTGCATGGGCTGCTGTCGCAGCTGGGCTACGATTCGTTGATTGTCACGCGGCGCGACAACTTCGCCTGGCTCACCTGCGGCGGACGCGCCGTGGTTGCCTACACCTCGCACCTCAGCCCCGTGTACCTCGTCCTGACCCCCACGCGGAAGTACGCGGTGGGCCTGACCATGGACCTGCCGCGCACCATGGACGACGAACTGGGCGGTCTGGGTTATGAGCCGGTTTGCCTGCCCACGTTTGGCAAGACCCCGGAACAGGTCGGCCTAGAGCTGGCCGGCGCTCGCGCCGCTGCGGATGACCCCGTGTTGGGCTTGCCGGAAATCAATTCTGCCATCCGCAAGCTGCACGAACCCTATACGCCGCAGGAAATGGAGCGTTACGCCACCGCGTGTCGGGAGAGCGGCGAAATCCTGCGCCAGCTGGCGGACTGGGTCGAGCCGGGCATGACCGAGCGCCAGGTGTTCGCGCATATGTGGTATTTGTATCTGCAGCGTGGCTTTGAGGGCTGCTGCATGTTCGTCGGTTCGGATGAGCGCATCCGCCGCTACCGCCACGCCGTGCCGAGCGACAAACCGATTGACCAGGCGGTTCTGCTGGCGCCATGCGCCTCGAAATGGGGATTGCACGTGCCGAACAGCCGCCTGATCTATTTCACCGAGCCCCCGGATGACATCCGCAAGCGCTTCCACGCGGTGGCAACGATGCAGGCAGCGCTTGTGTCGCGCATCCGGCCGGGTGTGAAGCTGCGCGCCCTGCTCGACCTGTGCCTCAACCTGTTTGAGACGCTGGGTTATCCGGAAGAACGTCACAATCACTATCACGGCGGACCCACCGGCTATCAGCCCAGCTATCCCGAGCGCTGCCAAGACCCCGAGGAAGTCGTGCGGCCCAACATGGCTTTCGCCTGGTACTGCACCATCGCCGGGGTCAAGAACGAAGAGGTCGCCCTGGTGGACGAGCACGGTGCCGCGATCAAGACCATTGACCCGACATGGCCCACCCTTGTCATCAGCTACGAGGGCAGCACGGTCGCGGTTGCGGACATCCTGGTGCGTTCGCGCCGCTGACCTCGCTTGCCGTTGCGGGCAGGTTCTCGAGGTGGCGACGAGATGGACACGTCCTGCCGGGCTGCGCGTGTCTGCAAGCGGCGGAGATTTTACCGCCGAGCACGCAGAGAATTTAAAGGGGGGAAAAACCTCGGCGGTCTCTGCGCTCTCTGCGGTAAAAGGCTCTATACCGCTCCCCACGGTCGCAGCTCGGATGCGTGGACTGCCTGGTTGCCATGGCGGACACCGCCGATTATACTAGCCCAAGTTGCTACCAAAGGAAGTTGAGACTATAGGCCAGCATAAGAAGTGTGACTTTTCGCTCCAACCTGTGGATGGTCACCACGGAGAGCGAGTGACGCGAAATGGCAACAGCATCATCCGAGCCACGACCGTGTAACCGAGCCGCGACCGTAAGGGAGCGGTATCATCGCCGCTTGCTTACGCGTGCGGCTCGGATTGAGACAAACCTTGTCTCAGAATGAAATGCACCCAGTCAGAGGTGGCAACGTGAGTTATGCTATTACGGACGAGATTGGCGTGTTCTATCCACAGTGAGTAGTTTGTAGCGGATACGAGGGGATGGGATTGAAAATGGGCAAGATTAAGACGGATGCCAGCGTGTGCCGTGAATGCCAGGCGTGCACCCTGGCCTGCTCGCTCTACCACGAAGGCGAGTGCAACCTGAGCCTGGCACGGCTGCAAGTCATCAAGGATATGGCGCGTTACGAGTTCCAGATCCTGATCTGTCAGCATTGTGAATCGCCGGAGTGCCTGGCCGCCTGCCCCAGTGAGGCGATCGTGTTGAACGAGCAAGGGGTGGCGGTGATCCGGGACGATGTGTGCGTGCGTTGCGGAGCGTGTGCTGAAGCATGTCCTTACGGTGTGCTGTTTTACAACGAGGCGCGCGATCGTTACCTGAAATGCGATCTGTGTGCCGGGCGGCCCGATGGCCCCTTGTGCGTGGCAATCTGCCCGGTGGGAGCGCTCGTGCTGGAAGATAGGGTGACAGAGGAGGCTTAGCGAAGCGTGGCAGGGGGCTGGACGGGCAAGATACTGGATGTGGACCTCACGACCGGCAAGATCAGCTGGCGCGACACCCATCGCTACACGCGCGATTACCTGGGTGGCCGCGCCATAGCCAGTCGCATCGCCTGGGACGAGATACCCGATGGCATTGACGCCTTCGACCCCGAAAACCGCATCATCATCACCACCGGCCCATTGACCGGCACCCTGGCGCCCACCTCTGGGCGCACGGTGATGAGCGGTCTTTCACCGCGCCTCTATCCCAAGACCTGGTACACGCATTCCACGCTGGGCGGCTGGTTCGGCGCCGAGATGAAATATGCCGGTTTCGACGGCATCGTCATCCAGGGCAAATCTCCTCGCCCCGTCTATCTGGAGATGCGGGATGGCCATGCGCGCCTGGTGGACGCGGGCGACCTGTGGGGAATGGACGCCCGGCAAACCCAGATCACCCTGAAGGAGCGCATGGGAGCGCAAGCCCAAATCCTGGCGATCGGCCCGGCGGGCGAAAACCTGGTGCGCTTCTCCACCGTGCAACACGCCGAGGACAACGCCGCCGGACACAGTGGGTTCGGGGCGGTCTGGGGCAGCAAGAACTTGAAGGCGATCGCCATACGCGGCACCAACGGCGTCGCGGTGGCACATCCCGAACGCCTGATGCGCGAGGTGCTGGAGCTGGGCACCTATAAAATCGCGCCTTTCTCCGGAGCCCTGTACACGAGCCTCTATACAAAGACCAAGACCGCCCGAGAACACCGCCCGGTGTGCAGTCAGGCGTGCACGTTTAACTGCCAGGTGGGCAACTACGGCAAAGCCAGCGATGGGCGACGCATTCCGGGCCACTGTGTGGGGGGCATCGCCTGGATGACCCCGGATTTCCTCAAAGCGACACAATACTCCGGGGGTGGTGTCGAGATTCCGCCGGCGCGCAACTTCGGCATGTGCGAGGAAGCCGAGCTGCACGAACTGTGTAACAGCCTGGGGCTGGACTCGTGGTTTCGCCTGGTGATGCAACCGTGGTTCGTGCGCTGCCAGCAGCTGGGAGTGCACCAGATTCGTGGCTACACCTTCGACCCGAACGATGTCTACTGGTTTGAACAGTTCATGCGCGATCTGGCTTATCGCCGCGGCCTGGGCGCCCTCTTCGCGGACGACCTGATGCGCGCCATGGACGAGCTGGAAGGCGAGCTGCCCGAAGAACTCATTGCCCTGGGACGGCGCCTGGAATTTGCCTTTGGCTTCCCGGCACACCGCGAAGGGCGCTTCTGGGACGAGGAGCCACTGCCCTTCTGGGTCATCTCCGCGATGATGTATGCCAGCGAGACACGCGATCCCACCATCGGTGGTCATCACAGCTCGCTGATGCTGGCGGATTTCGTCCTGGCAGACCATGAAGTGGGCAGGCGTCAACTGCGCATCCTGTCCGAAAAGGTGTGGGGTGATCCGGATGCGCTGGAGCCCACCTTTGAAGGCAAAGCTCCTGTAGCCATCTGGAGCCAGCATCAACATATGCTGATCGACTCGTTTCCGCTGTGCGACTTCTCCTTCCCGCGCATCATTGTGCCGCCGGAAAGCCGCGAGGAGTGGCTGGCAGCTGAGGATTTGACCGGCGACCTGGACATCGATCTGCGCCTGTTCGCCGCGGTCACCGGCATCGAGTTGAGCCGCGCCGAGGTATTCTGGATCGCCGAGCGTGCCTTCACGCTGGAACGCCTGATGCTGGCGCGCGCGGGGCGGCACCGCCAGATGGAAGAGCAATGGCTGGCACCCCATTTTATGTTGCCCTGCCGGGTTGACGGAACATCAATCGACCCAGAAGGCTTTGCGCGCATCCTCGACGAGTACCTGGCTGCACGCGGATGGGACCTCGAATATGGCTGGCCGACGGCGGAGACCCTCAGGCGTCTGGGTCTTGAGGATGCCATCCCCACGCTCGAAGCGTACCGTCGAGAGCGCACGCGCCTGATCCCAAGCGAGTCACCGCTGGCGGTTCATTTGAGTTCATAGACGCAGGAGGACAATGAGTCTTATGGAGATTCCCAGAGAAACCCTCATTCGGATGCTTGAGCTCATGCTCAAGATTCGCCATTTTGAGAATCGCGTGAAGGAGCTGTTCGCCGCGGGAGAAATGCCCGGCTTTGTGCACCTCTACTTGGGCCAGGAAGCGATCGCAGCGGGCGTGTGTGCCACCCTGAACCAGGACGATTACATCACCAGCACCCACCGCGGCCATGGTCACATCATCGCCAAGGGCGCCGATATGAAGTACATGATGGCGGAGCTCTACGGTAAAGCCACCGGCTACAACAAAGGCAAGGGCGGTTCACAGCACATCGCCTGGCCGGGCCTGGGTATCCTGGGAGCGAACGGCATCGTGAGCGGTGGCATCCCCATCGCCACCGGCGCCGCGATGTCGGCCAGGCTGCGCAAGTCGGGCCAGGTGGCGGTCGCCTTCTTCGGCGATGGAGCTGCGAACGAGGGCGCCTTCCACGAGTCGCTCAACATCGCCGCGGCGTTCTGCCTGCCGGTCGTGTACGTCTGTGAGAACAATCTGTACGGCGTGGGCACGCGCCAATCGTGTGTGCGCAAGATCGAAAACATCGCCGACAGGGCAGCGGGTTACGGCATGCCCGGCGTGGTGGTGGATGGCAACGACGTCCTGGCCGTGTATGAAGCAGCCTATGAGGCAGTCACGCGGGCGCGCTCGGGCGAGGGCCCCACCCTGATCGAATGCAAGACGTATCGCTGGCGCACGCATTTCGAAGGAGAGCCGGATACGTACCGGCCACCCGAAGAAGTGGAAGCCTGGATGCGCCGTGAGCCGATCGCGCCCTATCGCCGACATTTGATCGAGCAAGGGATCATCTCCGCCAGCGAAGCGGAAGCACTCGAGCAGGGCGTCATCGCTCAGGTTGATGAGGCGGTGGCATTCGCGCGCAACAGCCCGTTCCCGGCGCCCGAGTCCGCGCTGGAAGACCTGTGGGCATGAGGACACACCGAGAGGAGGGAATGCAGTGAGAGAGATCTCGTTCTCCCAAGCCATCGTCGAAGCAACCGCCGAGGAAATGCGGCGTGATCCTAACGTCTGTGTGTGGGGCCTGGATGTGGGGCCCTATGGCGGCGCCTTCGGATGCACCCGCGGACTGTATGAGGAATTCGGCCCGGAACGTGTGTTCGACATGCCCATCTCCGAGCTGGGCTATGTCGGCATGGGGGTCGGCGCTGCGGCCACCGGACTCCGCCCGATCGTGGAGCTCCAGTTCTCCGACTGGATCACGCTCCCTTCGGATGCATTGATCAACCAGGCGGCGAAGATGCGCTACATGTTTGGCGGTGTTCTGGCCGTGCCCATGGTGTTGCGCGCGCCTGTAGGCGGCTACCTGGCAGCAGCGGGGCAACACTCCAACAGCTACGAGTCGATGTTTGCCCACATTCCGGGCCTGAAAGTGGTGCTGCCATCGACACCCTACGACGCCAAGGGATTGCTCAAGAGCGCCATCCGCGATAACAACACGGTGCTCTTCTTCGAGCACAAGAAGCTCTACGAAATCAAAGGGCCGGTGCCGCAGGAAGAATACACCATCCCCCTGGGCAAGGCAGACATCAAGCGTCCGGGCAGCGACGTGACCGTGGTTGCCTATGCCTTTATGGTGCGCAAGGCACTCGCCGCGGCGGAGCAGCTGGCGCAGGAGGGCATCAGCGTCGAAGTGCTCGACCTGCGCACGGTCAGCCCACTGGACGAGGAGGCGATTCTGAACTCGGTCAAGAAGACCCAGCGCCTGGTGATTGTCCAGGAGACGTGGCGCCGTTGCAGCGTGGGCGCCGAGGTGGCAGCGATCGTGGCGGAACAGGCGCTGGACTACCTGGATGCCCCCATCGTCCGCGTGACCGCCAGGGATGTGCCGATCCCGTTCAGCCCGGTGCTGGAGAATTACGTATTGCCTCAAGAGGCGGACATCGTCGCGGCGGTCAGACGGGTAGTGCACGCCTGAAGGGGAGAGGATGCCCCAATCTATGGCGCGTCAGCAAGCGGCGTGATACCGCTCCCTTACGGTCGCGGCTCGGATGGTTTTTTTACCGCCGAGATCGCAGAGAGCGCCGAGAATTAACAGAGAAAAAACCTCTGCGGTCTCTGCGTACTCTGCGGTGAAAGCATTTCCGCTCCCTCCCCGTCCACGGGGAGGGTTGGGGTGGGGGCTATGCCGCTCCCTTACGGTCGCAGCTCAGATCAGATCGGCGCCCAGCAGACCCGCCCAGAGCACCTGATTGAAGCGCGCCTGACGCAACTGCCGACCTTGCAGTACAGGCCACATCCCCTTCCAGCGTTCTTGCAGGAAGTCAGCCAGCTGCTCGTTGGTCTCACGCACCGACGGGCGGCGCTGTGTATGAATCAGCCCCGCTGCGCGATAGGTGCATACACCGCCTTGACACGACCCCATCCCCAACCGATGCAGCTGCCGCAGTCGGTGGAGCGTCACACCGGGCTCTTGATCCAGACGCTCCAGCACATCCGCAGCGGTCACCAGCTCACACTCACACACCAGATCGCCCATCGCCGCTGATCGTTCGATGCGCTGCAGCGCTGCTCCGGGCCAGAAGCGCTGCCGGATCTCACAGCCGGGCAATGCTTCCTGATGCGTGCGACACTCCTGAGAGACCCCCAGCTTGCGGCACACCAGGTCGGCCACCTCTTGGGCCATGAGGCGATAGGTAGTCCATTTACCCCCCACGATGGTGATCAACCCCGGTTTGCCATCCAGCACCGCGTGATCGAGCAGGGCGTGCGAACGCGTGACATGGCGCGTGTCCTGATAGGTTTGCTGGCCCGTGTAGAGCGGGCGGATGCCTGCCCAGACACGCAGAATGCGCGCCGCGCTGATGCCGGGCAGCAGCCTTTCCGACTCGCGCAACACGATGCGCACATGCTGCGGATTGATAGACAGATCATCCGGGTCGCAGATGTCGCCATCCGTCGAACCGGAGAGGAGCACACTGTGAGAGGGTATCATCGCGTCGGCATCGGACGGCGGGTGGCAGCGTGCCACCGGTCGGTTGAGCGCGCGATGGTTGAATGCCATCATCACCCCCTTGCTCGGCAACAGGGGGATGCGCAGCCCCACGGTGGCGGCGATGCGCCCCGACCACACCCCCGCGGCGTTGACCACCATATCCGCCCGGATGCGCACCTTGTCCTTATTCGCCAGATCGCGCGCCCATGCCCCCACCACGCGCCCCTGCTCTTCCACCAGGCCGGTCACCTCGTGGTGGAGCAAGATGCGCGCACCATACTGACGCGCGGACACCGCGTTCGCCTCGATCAGGCCGAAGGGGTCGCCGATGGTATCGGGGGTGAAAAAGGCGCGCAGAATCCCTCGGTTGACGAATGGCTCGGCGCGCAACACTTCCCCAACCGGCACTTCTTCGACCGGAATACCGGCGGCGCGACACCCTTCCAGCCAACGGGGCACATAGTCCGCATCATCCTCGGGCAGGAGCACGAAGAAAGCGCCGTCATCGACGACATAGCGCGAGGCAATGCGCCGCAAAATTTGATTTTCCTGGTAGCACTCCCTCGCCGCGGGTGGGTCGCGCAGGACATAGCGGGCGCCGGAGTGTACCAGCC
>QEXY01000183.1 GCA_003130875.1 Ardenticatenia bacterium | reverse complement strand
GCGGTCCATCGGCTTGGATTTCTCCATGTCGCGCTTCACCTGGGCGATCGCACGCAGCTGGTCTTCTGTCTCGACGTAAGGGAAAGCGGCTTCCAACTCCTGTTGCCAGGGCGTATCGGGGGCAAAGGCGAATCCCGGGGTGATCTCGCGTGCGGCGTAGAGCTCCAACAGCTCCCGGGCAATCTCTTCCACCGCGTGCTGGGCGCGGCGTTTCACCATGCTCCAGTCGGCAGTGCCCAGACGGTGGATTACTGGTGGCTTGTCATCCACGCTGACATAGCGGGACAGGCGGTCCGCCTGATGTACCGGCACATATAGACGGTCGTTGGCGGCGTAATCCACCTGGAGATATTCGTTCTCCACGCCGTCCAGGTTGAGCTTCACCAGTCCACGGAAGATTCCAATGCCGTGTTCTATGTGGACAACGTAATCGCCGGGCTGAAAGTCGAAGAAGAGGGTCTCCGGCGCCACAGCATGCCGCACAAAGGGGGTGCGCCGCCGTGGTTCCGGTTTGTAGTGGCCGAAGATCTCGGCATCGGTGAGGAGCAACAGGCGTCCAATCCGTGCGTCTATGGCGCGTTCTTCCACTGGCAGAGAAGATAAGATATGATCGAGCACCCAGCCCTCGGCGAGAGATCCTTGGATCAGGGTGATGCCGGCGTGGGGCAACTCCTGCTTCTGGGGGATGATGGTTTCGGCGCCCTCGGCCGCCAGGGTAGCCGCCTCGCCCAGCTCCTCCAGGCCGGGCAAGGGTGCGCCAGTGCGAAACGCGATCTGGCGGTCTGCGAGGATCTCGCCCAGGCGGGCTGCCTGACGACTGATTAGCACGATGCAAGCGCCTGTGCGTGTCCATTCGCGCAGGTCCTCGGCCAGGCGTTTGACCTGCCCGCCATAGACCGGCGCCGGCGCAAAGAGTGTTTCCAGCGGTAAATTGGCGGCTGCATCTCCCAGTCCACTTGCTGGTGTTTCCCACCCTTCGCGGCTGAGGATGAGGTGAGGACGTGCCTTCAACGCATCCTGCATCTCCTGAGGGGTGAAGTAGGACCGTGGCAGGCCAGAGGGCAGCTCCCCGTGACGTATCAGCTCCTGGAGCAGCTCCTGAGCTTGGGCATCCAGCTCGTCCATGACCGTGCCTAATTCGAGCGGATCCTCGATGACCAACAACCCGTCCGGCGGCAGGTAATCAAGCGGGCCGGCTGGCATCTCATAGAAGAAGGGCAGGTAGAATTCAATGCCCTGAAACCGTTCGGTGCGTCTTAGGTGTTCAAGGTCTTCCTCGAAGCTGGTGCGCGCGGCAGGCTGGCAGCTCGAGAGGTCGATCTCCTTGAGCGCCTCCCACGCTTTCGGACCATATCGTGCCAGTGCCTCGTGGGCCGGCACCACTTTGAAGCGCGTGATGTGTCGCTCGGAGCGCTGAGTGAGCGGGTCGAAAGTACGGAGCGATTCGATCTCGTCCCCGAAGAGCTCGATGCGTACCGGGCGGGGCTGGTATGGCGAGAAGATATCGAGGATACCACCTCGCCGGCTGAAACTGCCCGGCTCCTCGACGACGCTGGATGGCTGATATCCGAGCTGGATCCAACGGGTGACCAGCTCGTTCAGATTGATGCGTTGCCCTACGTGCAGGGTGCACATCGTCGCGCGCAATTCCGCAGGCGGAATGGTTTTGAGCATCAACGCGCGTGCCGAAGTCACCAGTATAGGCGGCGGACGATAGTCTGCCTCGACGGGCCAAGTGGCCACAGCTGCTAACACACGAATGCGCTCATACACAGTGTCCCGTCCCCAAGCAATGCGCTCATAGAACAAGGCATCCGGATCCGGCAGACGCAACACTGCTTCGGGATGCGGCGACCACAGCTGAATTTGCTGAGCGAGCGTGCGTGCCGCATCCGCGCGCGCCACCACCAGCAGCATAGGACGTTGCAAATGGGCGTGCAGGGCGGCCAGCAGGGCAGGCCGTGCGGCGGACAAAACACCCAACGGTATGGTAGGCAGCTGGGGCGGACGAGCTGCAAGCGCTTCCACCAGCTGTCGGTATACAGGATGGTCATACAAGAGCGCGAAAATATCCGTTAACACCATAACAACGGACACACATCCCGCGGATATCCAAGGAGGCAAGAGCATAGCTCTGTGCGCACCCTGGGATATCGCGCGAGAACGATCAGTTGAACCGATTCATAGCCGTCTGAAATCCCTCACGCAGCGCGGTGCGAATCGCTTCCACGGCGCGCGGGTACACATGTTCCATAACCGCCTGCTGGGCCGGGTCGAAATCCTGCAGCACGTACGCTTCGGGTGTCATAGAGCCAACAGGACGCCCGATCCCGATGCGCAGTCGGGGGAACTCCTGGCTGCCCAGATGTTCGATCACACTGGCCAGGCCACGGTGACCGCCTGAACCGCCTTTCAGACGCAGACGCAATTGCCCCAAAGGCAGATCCAGGTCGTCGCAAACCACCAACAGGCGCTCAAGCGGTATCTTATAAAAACGCACCAGCGGTCCGACCGCTTTGCCGCTCAGGTTCATATAAGTTTGTGGCTTCACCAATGCCACCCGCACTCCCTCGACCGTTCCGCGTGCCATCAGGGCATGGCTTTGTCGTTCGTCGAAACACAAACCCGCTTCCGCTGCGAGGTGGTCCACCACGTGAAAACCCACGTTGTGACGGTTGCGCGCATACCGCATACCCGGATTGCCCAATCCCACGATCATCCACTCCACCGTGCTGCCGGACCTAGGCCGGCCGAAGAGAGGAAAGGATAACCGCATCAGTACCTTCGACCCAACAGGGCATAGATCAGATTGCGGAGCACGGCCAACAAGGCGAACAAAAGGAAAAGACCCAGGATGGCGCCCATGCCGAACAGACAGGCGTTCTGGAACGGGGTGGGGTCGATGTTCAATCTCACCTGATCCGGTATGGGTGTGGGCAAAGGTGTCCGCGTCACGCCTGGGATCACTCGCTCGGTGGGGCGTGGCGGCTGCTCGATCACAATGGTGGGTGTGGGAGGCAATGGGGTGGGTGTGATGGTCGGTGTGGGCGAGGCTGCAGGGGTGGGTGTCTCGGTCGGTCGCTCCGGCTGTGCGTTCGCCACCACAACCTGACGTACGAACGCCTCATCATAGTTCCCATCGATGCGCACAACCCGCAGGCGCAATGAATAGCTGCCATCGGGCACCTGTCGGGTGTCCCACACGGTCAGCTGGCCATTGATGACAGGCTGCTCGACGATGGCGCCGATGATGCTCCACACCTCGTCGCCACCAGTGACCGGCTCGCGCGCAAACTCCACCTTGTAGAACTGGAAAGCGGGATGGGTCGCACTGCCCATAATGGGCACCTGTCCCCGCACGATGGCGGCGTTGGCGGGCGAGGTGATGATCGCCAGAGCTTCCTGCACAGATGGTGCCGCTAGCACAGGCACCCAACTCAAGCGCCCCAGGCCAATGCTCATAAATCCGACAAGGATGAACGCGAGAGCTCGATTCACACTCATAGTGCGCTGTACCTCTCTCGATGGTCCGTATATGATCCCTACAAAATCAAACTAGTTTAACACAAACCAGCCCGATAAACAAAGAGACGTAGGGAGGGTGTTGAAAAAGTCGGTGGAAATTCGGACGACCCGAACGTGTGTGGTAGAATAGGGGCAAAATCCGTAAGAGGTGGG
>QEXY01000182.1 GCA_003130875.1 Ardenticatenia bacterium | reverse complement strand
TAGCTATAGCGATAAGGATCCTCCTCAGGTGCGATCTCCTTCGATTGGATTTCACTCTTGCTCTCCCCAAAGCGGATCCAACATTGTCCCGATCTGAGCTGTGGTTCCCCTTTAGAGGGGAACTGTTCCTTGACTCGATAAGGTGAGTCGGTTGCGATAGGATGAATCATCAAGTAGGCAACCTCAACACCATTGATCTGCGAAGCCTTAAACTCCCATTTCACGGTCGGCTTAATATATCTGGGGATTACTTCCTGTAATCTGTGTTGCACCTTCTCTCCTATGGTCAAGCCCCTCAACCGATCGTAAAGGTGCTTTGAAGAGTCGATTCCGCACAGATGACCTTCGTCATCAATGCCGTAGAGGAGGTAAGCAGGCCTGCCAAACATTCGAGCGGTGTTCGCCAGTGCAATGACATCGCGGACGAACTCTGCTACCTTTTCATTTTTCCAGAGATCAGGCAGCATTGCCTTGCGATCGCGCAAGTGAGACTCCTCATAGTGCTCCGGTTCGGTGAACAATTCGTGGCGGAAGCTTTCTGCATACATAGTCTCCACCCCGTCAGACGACATGCCCTTGTAGAAGCCTGATGCTTATCTCACTGTCGCATCGCGGGACAGCAGTTCCACCCAACGCGCTGCCAGGCCCATCCATTCGATGGCACGGAAGTTGTCCTCCTTGAGATGATCGGCCAGTTCCTTGATCTCCGGCCCGCCCTGGGTCTCGTAACGCTTGGCCATGCGCCTAAGCATGTAGTACGTGCGCCACATCCAGGGGCCCCATAAAACCTGCTCCTCACCCTGACGGTTGCAGTCGTCACCGCGCTTGCGCCGTTCTCGCATCGCCGCGTCGTGATGCTCTTGGGCGCGCATCAGTGTGCGCAACAAGGCAGCCGGCACGCCCGCCCCCCCTTCCGCTCGTGGCCGGGTGAGACGCTCCAATCGCTGCGCCAGGCCGCTCACTGTTTCCATTTCCTCCACAAGCGGCCGGGCCAGACCGAAACGTGACCAGCTTACCGTCTGCCCCAGAAAGTGAACGGCATCCTTCTTCGCATTCAATCTATTTGCCTTCCCTTTATAGCGCTTGGCTTTATCCTCTGCCTCGCCGGCGTCGCGAGCAGCCTGATAGAGCGGGTACTTGCCGCCCACCAGCACCACCCCTGCGCTGGCATGGATGCCCTCATGATTAGCAGCAAAAGGTGTCAGGTCGGCACGCACCCGTCGCGCCAGCTCGATCACGCGATCCCATGCCCCCACGAAGAAGAGGTCATCACCGCCGGAGTAGATCGAGTAGAGCGTATCGCCGCGCTGGGGGTCTTGCCGGGTCTCTTTGTTCATCTCCTGGGCGAGGAACTCCACCCAACCCTCGAAGAAGAGGCTGATGGCAAAGCTGAGCGTCGCGACGCGGGAGAGGGTGGCGAAACGGCGCAACATTTTGCCGCTTTCCTTATCATATTCGGTAAAACCCTCGCTGAAGAGTCTGCCTCCGTCATCCAGATCCATGCGCAGCACACCTAATCGGTGGATGCCGCGCGATTGCGCCTCCAGCAAGGAGAAGGGTTTGACGTCACCGGCCTCTACGCCTTTGAGATCCTCCTGCAATTGGTTGCGATATCTTTCAAGGTCCGACAGGGTGACCCGTGGGGTCACGTTGACCAGGAAACGCCGGCCCACTGCCGTGTTACGGTCGGGTGCCAGCTGCTGCGTCGCTTCGTCGTCCAGAGCCAGCACCACTCCGGGTTGGTCACTCGGACGCGGCACTTTCTCGCTCACGCCTGCCTCGAAGCCGAAGGCAGCCAACACATCTTGCCAGTTGCCAGATGGCAGCCCTTCGGACGACGATTCACTGGATGCTCCGTTGTAGGCACGCAACCACAGGTAACGCGCGCTGCGCAGATCCTTGCCCAGCTCTTCGTACGAGAGGCAGGGCGGGCACTTGCGCACACCGCTCTCCTCATCTGGTTTCTTTATTTCTCTGGTGCCAAGGTGTTCCCGTCCGCACACGGCGCATTGCTTTTCCTCATCCCCGCCATCTTCCTGAGGCAGGAACAGCTCTGTCAGCCCTTGTTCCATCTCTGCGAAACGACGAACTTTGACCTGGCGCAGTGTCCGGGTCAGTTCCTCCCATTTCTCGGAGATACGGCCGCCATAGAAGTCCACAGCAGCCAACGACACTGCCGACAATGCCACGTAAAGATCACCACGATGGTGCTGCAACAGGCGTTCACTGATCTGGCGTTGGATGTTGCGCAACTTCTCGCGGTCGTCGGCACGCGCGAGCAAATAGAACCCGCCACCGCCCTGATAGATCAGGTTACAGATCGGCAGTCCTAGCTGGTGCAACACATAACGCGCCAGCACCTCGGTCAGCAGCTGCAGGTAGAACGAGCGTCCGCGCAGTGCACTGGCAGCTCCCAGTGAAGTGATGGTGTAGATGAAATCCTGAACCCCCGAGATGTCACCGCCCACTAACAGCGCTACTTGGGTCTCATTCAAAGCCTGTGGTGGGGGCACGGCCTCAGCATCGCGCTTTGCTTGCTCTGCCCGACGACGCTCCTCGTACCACGTGTCGAGCGCTTGGAGCAGCTGGTCGACAACAGGTGCATCTATCGCCTTATAGAGCAGCGCAGCCAGAGCTGCGGTCATACGGCTGTGGTCATAGAGGCTGACGTCGGGTTGCGAACGATAATACGCCGAGGGGATGCACCAGGTGTACCGTTGCATCAACAGCAGCAAACTTTCGAGATAGACATCCAACTGCCCATCCGAGGTATGGGTATCTCGCAACTTTTCCGCATGGCCCGAGAATCCCTTCCAGAGCTTCTGGTAGGCACTTTGGACCTCTGCCTCGGACCAATCTTCTCCAGGAAAGATCACATCTCTGCGCAACGCGAGCTCTCGGAGCGGCCAATAGGCAGCGCCGGAGCAGGCAGCGCCGGAGCAGCGCTGGATTTTGGTCTTTCCCTCGTCATCCTGCACCTCGGTCTGCAGCCGACAAAAGACGGAAAGGAGCTGGCGCGGCTGCTCTTCCTTTTCCTCGGCGCGCTCACCAGCGGACAGTCGGTCCGCGAGGGCTACCACTTTGTTTAAGTCACCCATCAGCGGCTTGTCGTGATGACCCATCACCGGGTATAGAAAGCCGTGCCATTGACGGGGCACATAGTGCTTGACAAACTCGCCCCCCACCTCGGCGTGTTTCCTGAATGTCGTTTCTCTGCGCTGCGCAAACTTGCCGATGTCGTGCAATAGCCCGGCCAGTGCTGCTTGGAGTGTTGCTTCCGCTATTTCTGCCATTCTCACCTCCTGAAACATAGGGATGCCCACCCGGAAGTGGGCTTTCGGTCACAGGTCCATCCCGCCGTCGAAGAAACCACCTCCGCCGCTGAACGGATCCCAGAACAGGTCGTCTCCTCCAGGATCCAAGGCACCCCTGTCATCCCAGAAGCTGCTGTCCTCATGGCCCGGCGGCCACTTGCCGCGCATAATGTCGATCGCGATCGGATAGGGCATCCCCATAATCGTCGGCCAGCCATAAGGCGACCATCCATAGGGGTCAGGCCAGTACGCCTCCTCTTCCTCGTCGTCGCTATCCCACCAATCGCGCTCGAGGTCGTCCTCGCGTTCTCGCCTCCAACGTACCATCGTGTCTCCTCCTCTGCCTTCCCTCAGGACACATTGTCTCTTATGCCATCATATCGCATCATGCCGCTTTGCTTCATCAGAGATTTAACGAACCGTGATCATACAAAATGATGATGCCCGCGCGCCTCGCTTGTGTTATAGATATGCGGAGGGGAATTTCTCCGTTCGCGTTCGAAGAACCGGGCGAAATGGTCGCGCAGGAAATGATAGGACAAATAGGCATCCTCTGGCAGGTTCCAGGCAACGCGACACTGATCCAGGATGACGCTCTTGTGGGTGTTGACCGTTGCCAGGGTGATATGCAGGCGTTCGGCGACCTCCTGGGGTGTGTACCCCATCGCCAGCAGGCGCAGCACCTCGCGCTGTCGCGGGGTCAGCTGCTCGAACACACTACGGCAACGTGCATACTCGGCCGCTTCCAGTTGCGCTGTCTGGGTGGCGATGACCTGGGCCGAGGAGGGCGCCAGCTCACGCAAGGCAGGGAAATAGGTGCCCCAGGGCACGAAGGGCACCTCGATCAGGCGAACCCCGTCCGATGGCTGCGCGTGCATAATGGCACCGTCGCGTGCCTGCTCCAGGAAACCGATGGGCGTGTACATATGCCACACGTGATCCTGATGACCACACAGCAGCATCGCCGCGCTGAGCGTCAGCAGGCCCATAATGCGCCGTCCACCGGCAATGCACAGATGCAGCGGACGGCCTTGTGCTTTCAAAGTGGTCAACAGCTGATAGATAGCACACCAGACCACATCGGCATCCGTCTCGTCGCGGATATCGGCCAGGCGCATGTTGCCATAGCGAATCGGCATCAGCCGCAAACGGCACGGACGGCCTTGATAGCGGTCGCCGCTGAATTCGCGGTGCAGCTGTTCCAGGGCATGTTGAGTGCGCCGGTATTCGGTGGGGAGATCAGGCGTAGGGGACAGGTGCAAGACCACCACTTCGCGGATGATCTCACCACGCGTCAGCAGCCAGTCCAGGGCAAAGGTCACCACCTGGGGCTGGCCACCCATCGTCACCAGAAGAGTGCTTTCGGTCGTCATCGCTCCGACACATTTTCTCGCAGCTGGCCAAAAGATATGCCGGGGATACCTGCGCTCGCTGGCAGAGGCTATGCCACGCGGGTGTCCTACCTAAGAATATCATGAGTTCGCTCGCTGGACAAGGGGGAAACAGGTACCAGCTCGACAAAAACCGCCAGATTGGCGATTCTCTGGAGATTGAACGATCCTTCTATGGGGCTGATGGTGAAACCCTGAGCGAGATGGAGCAGGAAGAGGAGAGAGGAGGGATACACGGCTAATGGAGCTCTTTCCGGCGGTCGCGATCGGCGGCCCACCGCATAGCGGCAAATCTGTGCTAGCGTATTCGCTGAGCAAGGCGCTACGGGCGCATCAGATCGCCCATTATGTCCTGCGCGCCTTTCCCGACGGCGAGGGCGATTGGGCTAACGAGGCGGATCAGGCACTGGTGCGACGCATCCGTATCAAGAACAGCGTCACACCGGAGTGGATCCAGCACATCTGCCGCGATATCGCCCGGCGACATCTACCGTTGATCGTTGACATAGGCGGTCGGCCCACCGATTGGCAGGAAGTGGTCCTGGATCACTGTACGCACATCATCCTGCTGACACGCGACCGCGCCAGCCATGGCCATTGGACTCGGCTGGCACGCCGCCATAACCTGCCGGTGATCGCCGATCTCCATTCGGTGCGCTCCGGTGAGGACGTCGTGCAGGCCCACAGCCCGGTGCTGCGCGGACAGATCAGCGGGCTGGAACGCGGTAGCACAGCGAGCGGGGTGGTCTTCACCGCGCTGGTGGACCAGGTGGCCAGCTTGTTCGCCTACGATCAGGAAGAGTTGCGCCGCCTCCACATCGCCAACGCGCCGGCCGATTTGGTGGTGGAACTGGAGCGCCTGGGGCGCATGCTGGCATCGGCCATGGGCCATCCGTGGGAGCAGTGGCAGCCCGAACAGCTGGGCAAGGTGCTCGTCTATGCACCGCCCCATCTGCCCTTGGCCATCTATGATCGTGGCCCCAATTGGCTGTACGCCGCTTTGGCGGTACACGTCTATCCCGCCCCGCTGTACCAGTTCGATGTACGCCTGGGCTGGATTGCACCGCCCACTCCTGAATTAAAAGAAGACATCACCACCTCGCCTGTGCGCGCGGATGTGACGCTGCAAGGGTCATATGTATGGGTGGAGCTGTCGCTTCCGGGGGGTTATCTGGACTACAGTGAGGTCGAGCAGGTGTGCCTGCCGCGTGTTCCTGCCAACAAAGGGGTCATCCTGAGTGGCAAGCTGCCGCTGTGGCTGTGGACCGCTGCCGCACGTGCCTATCGCACAGCGCCCTGGTTGGGTGTCTACCAACCCCAATTGGGCACCCAGGCGATCGTGGTGATGGCACACGTGCGCAATCTGCGCCCGGGCATGCGGATGCCCTGCGAGCCCCCTGCGCGAGTAGGCATCCTGCGCTCGCCGCCATAAGGCGCGCATGCCCTGCGGGGGCATCAAAGGGTCTATCGCTCAAGCGAAATGGTGCTGGGCTCCTTAGGAGAACGTGACCTACTGGCTGGTTCAACGCTCCGGATGATCGGCATCGCGCGGTCGCTTTGCGGTTTCTCCGGAAGGCGCAGCTTCTTCACCTGCCGGTGGTGAGGGCTCTTCCGCCTGCTTCGACCTGCCCTCGCGCGCTTCGGGGTGATCGGATGGCGCACCTTTTTCTTCGCGATGCGGTGTAGAAAGGACCTTACGTGGTGGGCTGCCGTTGCCATTCTCAGGCGTCTGCCAGCCTTCGACACGCCGCCGCAGGCGCGTCAGCCACGAGCGCAATTGTGCCCAGCGATAGTAGATGGCATTGTAGAGGCGTTGCCACCATTTGAGAGTCGTGGCAGGGAAAGGTGTTTCCCACTGAATGAGCGATGCCCCCCAAGTGAGTCCGGCGCCGAACCCTACCAGGACGACATGGTCATGGCGGCGCACCAGCCCTTTTTCCAAGACCTCACACAATGCAATCGGGATGGAAGCCGCTGAGGTGTTGCCGTAGCGATCGAGATTGACATAAAAGATGTCATCCGACAGGCCAAGCGATTTCGCCGCTGCCTGGATGATGCGGTCGT
The DNA here is from genome assembly GCA_003130875.1 of Ardenticatenia bacterium. GTDB lineage: Bacteria > Chloroflexota > Anaerolineae > 4572-78 > NAK82 > NAK82. The sequence continues at coordinate 29,145 of QEXY01000182.1, read as the reverse complement.
TAGCTTGGTGGGGCACCACCAGCTCCACGTCCTCCAGCGGGACGTTCGCACGTTCGCAGACCAAGCGCGTGGCGCGGTCCATCGTGCGCGTGGCGAACTTGAACACCTCGCGCCCGTTCATCTTGATGTAGTGCATACGCTGCTCGACCGTCTCACGCGTGGTGGGATGACGGCTGCCTCCGCCCGGCATAATCAAGTAATCCCCACCCGAGCCGTCGGCGCCGAGTGTATAGGAGATGACCCCACCCGGCACCGGGCTGGCAGCCAACACCACGGCGCCGGCGCCATCGCCGAAGAGGACACAAGTGGTACGGTCCTGCCAATCCATGATGCGGCTCAGCGTCTCGGCGCCGATGACCAGGGCATACTGATAGCTGCCAGCACGGATGGCATCGCTAGCGAGCGAGAGCCCGTAGATGAAGCCGGAGCACCCCGCACTCAGGTCGAAGGCCGCCGCGCGATTCGCGCCCAAACGGTCTTGTACCAGACAAGCCGTGGCTGGAAACTGATATTCCGGCGTGACAGTAGCCACGATGATCAGATCCAGGTAGGCGGGGGATAGGCGCGCCACTTCCAGAGCGCTACGCGCTGCCTCCAACGCCAATGTCAAGGTCGACTCGCCATCGGAGACAAAGTGACGCTCGCGCACACCGGTGCGCGAGCGTATCCATTCATCCGATGTGTCCACCAGCTTGGCCCAATCGTCATTGGTCATCACCCGGCGGGGGATGGCCTTGCCCCAACCGATAATGTGTGCGTAACGTGCCATCGCCTATACTTCGTAACGTTTAATGATGACCGTCGCGTTGTGTCCACCAAAGCCGAACGAGTTCGACATCGCGACACGGACATCGGCCCGCCGTGCGACATTGGGCACATAATCCAAGTCGCACTCCGGGTCGGGGTTTTCCAGGTTAATGGTCGGAGGAATGATACCCTCTTCGATGGTTTTTACGCAAACCAGCGCCTCCAGAGCGCCGGCCCCGGCCAGCAGATGGCCTGTCATGGACTTGGTGGAGCTGATGGGCACCCGATAGGCGTGTTCGCCGAAGACCAGCTTGATGGCATTTGTCTCGGCCACGTCGTTGAGCTTGGTGCTGGTGCCGTGGGCGTTGATATAATCGATATCGGTGGGCTGCATGCCGGCGCGTGCCAGGGCCGCGCGGATCGCTACCGCCGCGCCCTCGCCGCTGGCCAAGGGCGCCGCCATATGGTCCGCGTCCACCGAAGTGCCATAGCCGACGAACTCGGCATAGATGCGCGCGCCGCGTGCCAGGGCATGCTCCAGGCTCTCGAGCACCATCACCGCCGCTCCCTCGCTGACTACGAAGCCGTCCCGGTCACGGTCGAACGGGCGACATGCCTTCTCGGGGGCATCGTTGCGCAACGACATGGCGCCCATCACGTCAAAACCGGCGATCACAATGGGCAACAGCGCCGCTTCAGCGCCGCCGGCGACGATGGCATCCGCCGCACCCCGCGCGACCATCTCAAACGCTTCTCCCACAGCGTTGCTGCCGGTCGCACAGGCAGTGACAACCGCCATGTTAGGACCGCGGAAGCCATAGCGGATACCCAGCTGAGCAGAAGGGGTGTCCACCAACATCATCGGGATGAACCAGGGGTTCAGTTTGTTCGGTCCGCGGGTGCGCAGGATATCCTGGTTTTCCAACAACGTGGTGATGCCCCCCACCGCGCTGCTGACCACTACCCCGATGCGGTCTTTATGGATGGGTGTGTTCAACAGGCCGGAATCCGCCAGCGCCTGATCAGCCGCCACGATGGCGAATTGGGTGACGCGGTCCATGCGACGTGCCTCACGCCGGTCGAAGTACTTCAGGGGGTCGAAATCCACCACTTCGCCGGCGAATTGTGTGGCTAAATCGGAAGGGTCAAAGCTGGTGATCCGTCGGATACCCGAGCGGCCCGCTTTGAGTGCTTCCCAGGTACTGGGAACGTCATGCCCAAGCGGGGTGATAGCTCCCAATCCGGTGATGACGACGCGTTTGAACACGGTCTTTCCTCCTTGTGTGAATTTGGATCATGTAGCGCAAGCGCGTGATGCAACAAGCTGGGATTTGCCACGGCGGGCAGAACAACCGAGGTGAGTGCTCTCATAGGGGATCGAGCACCCAACTCCCTAATTATAACACCGTCACAACTCCCAGATGTCCTGTGGGGGGTTCTCAAATCGCCGCGGAACGGCCCAACTTACCGTTTGACTTACCCCTTGGGGCATTTATTGGGATTTTTGGGGATTGTGCGCCTACGCACTACAAAATTGCTGCCCTGCAGAATCTGCCGGGTTTTCTCCAGCGCCTCTGCCTCGGCTGCGACCAACACCCGGTCACCCGCCTCCAACGCAACGCTGCCGCGCGGGATGATGAACGTTCCATCACGCTTGATCAGCACCACCAGAGCCTCGGGCGGCAGGTCGAGGTCCACGATGCGTCGGCCGACGGCAGGGGCGTTCTGGTCCAGGGTGATCTCGCTCAGCTCACCGCCACAGCGATCCACAAACTCTTCATAGATCAATACTTCAGCGCGGGCACGTTCTGGCGACTCGACCCGCAACCACCGCGCTACCACCGGAATGGTGGTCCCCTGAATCAGAACCGAAGCCAACACGATGAAGAAGACCAGGTCAAACAACGTTTGCGCGTGCGCAATTCCTGCCAGCAGCGGAAAGGTGGCCAAGACGATGGGCACGGCGCCGCGCAACCCCACCCATGCCACCATCGCCTTCTCGGCGAGGGACATCGGGAAGGGCGATAGCGTGAGCATTACGCTCAAGGGTCGCGCTACGATGATCAGGAACATGGCCACCGAGATGCCTGGGATCGCGATGGCGATCAAGTGTGAGGGAAACACCAACAGCCCCAATACCAAGAACATGACAATTTGCATCAGCCAGGCCAGACCATCGTGAAAGCGGGTCAAGCTACGTCGATGGAGGAAGTTGTGATTGCCCAGCGTGATGCCGGCGAGATAGACGGCCAGGAAGCCGTTTCCCCCCAACACGCTGGCGACGCCGAAGACAAGGAGCACATTTGCGAAGCTGAGAACCGGATAGAGACCTTCTGCGTGCAACCGCAAATTGTTGATGAGCCAGACCATTATCTTGCCTGCGCCGAAGCCGACCAACCCGCCCACGACGAACTGGATCACAAACTGGGGCACCAGCGCTTCCAGCGAAGCGCTCGGGTCACTCAACAGCCGGGTGAATCCTATGGTGAGGAATACCGCCATAGGGTCGTTGCTGCCCGATTCGAGTTCCAGCAAGGGTTCCAAATTGCCTCGCAGGCGCACATCGCGCGAGCGCAAGATCGAGAAGACGGCCGCAGCATCGGTGGAAGAGACGATAGCGCCCAACAACAAGCTGTGGAGCAGGCTGAACTCCAGGATCAGGTGGGCAAAAGCTCCCACCAAGACCGCGGTCGCAGCGACCCCGATAGTGGAAAGCAGCGCACTTTGTTTCCACACGGGACGCACGGTGCTCCAGCTGGTGTCCAAACCGCCCGCAAAGAGGATATAAGCCAGCGCCACGGAACCTAAGAACTGAGCCAGCCAATGGTCATCGAAGTAGATGCCGCCCGGCCCATCGGATCCGGCCAGCATGCCGATGACCAGGAAGACCAACAAGGCCGGGATGCCCAGGCGATGCGATGCCCGGCTCACCAGCACGCCAAGCAGCAACAAGAGCGCACCAACGAGGACGATTAACTCGATGGGAAGTGCGCGGATCATCTTAGGGGACCGTCAGGGTCATCAGGGGAATGATCGCTTCAGGCATCGGCTGTCCCGCGGCGTCATATACGGGCAGGCGTTGGGCACTTTTGCGCTCGTATAGGCCCACCGCAACGGTATACCGCCCCGCCGGCAGTGTGGGGAGGGCAAGCGGTCGCGGATCCGGCACAATCTCGTCCCTGTGCCACGCTTGTGTCGGGTACAATCCCCCCAGCGGGGGCGAATCGGCTCCCCAGACACGGTTGCCACGTTCGTCAAGCAGGTGCACAAAGACCACCACCTCTTCCTCCAGCGCGGAGTCGGCCTGCCAGTAGAGCGTCAAGGTGCGCCCCGGCGCGTCCCAGGCATAACCACGCAGATAGATGCCCTCACCCAGCCGATAGTCGCAGCGATTGGGAAGATCGTCGAGACGCAGTCCCTGACCGCGCGTAACCTGTAACGGTTGCAATAAAATGGTGTCCCCGCCACCGGCCAATGGCATGCGCGTTCCGTTGGCCGGGTCATACAGACCGGCACGCAGGTGAAAGGCGACTGGCGGCACGGCACGTGGGATGAACAGTATATGTTCATCACGCACATAGTGTTCAGTGTCCCATGTGCTGGTGGGTAGCTCGATCTGGGCGGTGACATCGCCGGGATGGAAGTTATCGCTGATCGCCCATGTGCGCTGATCGTGGGGTGCGTCCAGGTGCACGAAGGAACGATAATTGACCGAGGTAGGCCGCTGGGCCTGCCAATAAAGCACCACACGCACCGCACTTCCCTGAGCCACCGAGTCGCGGTCCAGATCGTAGCCCAGCAGCCAGAAGCGTCCATCCAGGTCCACCTGCATCGGATGCTGCACGCCCGATACCTGTCCTGACGGTGAATGCTGACGGAACCACGTAGTGTGAGGATCGATCACCCATCCCTTCACTGTGAACCACAGCAACAGCGCGGCAGACAGTCCCCAGACGGCCATATGCGCCGCTGGCCAGTTGGAAATGCCCATCTCCGCGCTCGACATGCTGCGACGCACCCACAAGCTGAGGCGCCACACGCTCACCAAGAACAGAACAGTCGCCGCGCCGACCGCAATCCAATTGGCAACCGCGCGCAACGGGGTATCCGTAAAGCGAAGCTCAAGCACATACTGCCCCGCCGGAATATCCACAACGATCAGGCCACTACCCTGTTCAACGGAAAGCGGGAATGCCTGCCCGTCCAGTTGCGCCTCCCAGCCGGGAAAATAGAACGTGAGAAAACGCGCGCGGAATGGTTGGGGGCTCTCGAAGGAATAGCGTTCTCCAACAGCCGAATGCTCGATACGTTGTGCCACCACGCCCTCTGGAAGCCCAGCGCGATCCAGCTTCTCTAGAGATTGCGGCGATGCACCGCGCTTCAATGCCTCAGCCAGGGGTGACGATCTGGGCATACGCTCCACCCAGCGTGGCACATACTCGCCCAGTGTGGTCAGCCCGATAGTGCGCGTTTGCAACTCGAAAGCAGCTAAGTCGGCCAGGCGCTCGCCGTAGTGCACGAAGGGACGAAAGGGATAGAGGTAGACCATAGAACCCAGCAGCACCGCCAACACTGCTGGGATGGCGAAAAGGTCGCGTGCTAAGCGTGCCATGCGCTGTTCGGCAGGTGGCAACGGGGGCGCGAGCGGTGCTAATGCCAACGCTGCCAGAAAGGCCAGGCATACGTTGACCAGGCCGAGCATCCGCCAGGGAAATTCGGCCACCGCCAGAAAGGGCACATGTAGCCACAGCCACAGCGATGGCGGCAACGTCATAAAGACGCCTAGTGCAGCTACCACGAGAAAGAAACCGCCCACGATCCTCGCCGAGTGGCAATCCCGCGCGCGGATCAACCTGCCCACGCCTGCCGCTACCAAGAACAGGGTGACCGGACCCAGCGCGAAGGGCACCCATGGATTGGCACAGGCCTGGTCCAAAGCTTGGGGCAGGGCCAGGAGCTCATTGAGGTCCAGAAAGCGCAGGGAAAGGGGGCTTACCTCCAGGTATCGCTCTTCGACGGCATGAGTCCACTCCCGCTCGATGAGCGCGGGCAGCCAGAAGAAGGCGCTCCACGCCAGCCCGGCAGCAAAGCTGGCTATGATCACTGCCAGGCGACGCCAGGTCCGAATCCGGGGCACGAGGGCATTTCCCGGACGCCACCACGCCCCATCCAACCCCCAGAGCAGCAGGGCATAAACTCCTGCCACCGGCACCATAATGAGCGCATGGAAGAGGTGGCTCAGGATCAGCGCCCCCAGCACAGTGGCAGTGAGCAGGCAATATCTCCATCCGGCAGTCCGGACCAATCGCCCCACTGACCACAGCATCCAGGGGAAGAGGCCAATCGCCAGATACTGAGGATAGTTGCCCCCATAGAGCAAGATCTCCCGCAAAGCAAAGGGAGCGAAGAGATAAACTGCTGCCGCTACCATGCCTGCTGCTGTGCCCCACCAATCCCGCGCCAACCAGTAGGCGCCCAACCCGTAAGCCAGAGTGATCAGCGCGATGACGATCTTCCAGCTGACTTCAAGCGAGAACCCCGCTGCCCAGAACGGCAACGGCAGGATGTAGGGCAGTGGAGGGACGAAGATCCAATACGGCACACCGTAGCCATAGGCGAGATGGGGCGCCCAGCGTGGATACACGATGCCGGGAGCATACGATGCCACAAACTCCACTGTGCGATAGTAGTGAATGGGGGCATCCGCTGTGCCCGGCAATCCCGGCTGCCACAGCGGCTGGATCACGAACAGGGTCATCAACACAACGGGCACCCAGCCGAGATCGGCCCTTCGCGAAGGGCCAGTTTTCAGCATAACACGGGGATCCTCGCGTCCATTACGCTCTGGTTCCGGGATCAAATCGAGCCTCAGCTTCCTCAGATGTGAACTGTCTCGATTATAATGGTGAGCAGGACGGCGAGCAATCAGTTTGATGTCTGGAAGTTGAGGTGGGATACTAGAGTGCTTTAGGGAGGACTGTGCATCGTGACGGACATCAGCCTCATTTTGCCCACTTATAACGAACGAGAGAACATTGTCTCGCTCATTCGGCGCGCGTTGACGGCGCTCTCCGACTATCAGGTGGAGGTCATCGTGGTGGATGACGATTCGCCCGACGGCACCTGGCAGGAAGTGGCCCGGCTGGCGGAACACGACGCGCGCGTGCGTCTCATTCACCGCACCCAAGAACGTGGGCTGACCACGGCCATCGCCACCGGCATTGCTCAGGCGCGCGGCAAATGGGTGGCTTGGATGGACTGTGACCTTTCGATGCCGCCGGAGTATTTGCCACGCCTGGCGCAAGCGCTCCGTTCAGGGGCAGACATGGCGGTGGGCTCGCGTTATCTGCCGGGTGGAGGTGATGTGGGGCATTCGCGGATGGCGCTCGCTTTCAGTCGCGTCATCAATTGGGGCGCGGCATGGTTGCTCGACCGCCGCCTGACCGACTACACCAGCGGCTTCATCATGGCACGGCGGGAGGTGTTCGCGCGCATCCCGTTGCGCGGGGACTATGGGGAATATTGCATTGACTTGCTCTATCGCGCCCTGCGCATGGGTTTTCGCGTCGTTGAGGTGCCCTACGTGTGTACCCCACGGCAGGCTGGCGAGTCCAAGACGGCCACCAGCCTGTGGGGCTTCTTCAGGCGCGGCTGGAAATATGTCGTCACCGTGCTGCGGCTGAGATTGGGTCTGTAGCAAAAAGAGAAAAGCTACATTTCTCCCGTCAGCACGTGCAATCGTTCACGCAACTTGCCCGCTTGCTCCTGCAATGCGGTCATCTTGGCACGTTCTTTCTCCACCACTTCCGGCGGCGCCTTGTTGACGAAATTGGGATTGCTCAGCGTCCGCTCGCTGCGTGCCAGTTGTTCCTGGACTTTCTCCAGCTCTTTGCTCAGGCGCACACGTTCCGCCTCTAGATCGATCATCCCAGCCAAGGGCAGATACACCTCCACTCCACTCACAACCAGCGCCAATGCCTGCTGCGGTTTCGCCTCCAACTCGGCCACAATGTCCAACTGCTCCGCATCCAGGTGCGCCAGCTGGATCAGGATGTCCGCCTGCGACCGAAACAAGGCCGCTTTCTCCCCAGCTACGATAACGGCAGGGATATGCCGACCCACCTCCACATTGTACTCGGTGCGCGCGTTGCGGATAGCCCGGATGACCTCCATCACCAGCTGCATCATCGTCTCCGCCTCCTCGTCGCGCGCGCCGGGAGTCGGCCAGCGTGCAATGATCAGCGCATCCCCTCTGTGGGGCAGATGCTGCCACGCTGCTTCGGTCACAAAGGGCATATAAGGATGCAACAGGCGCAGACAGCGCTCCAATATATACACCAGCACGCGCAGTGTCGTGTCTCGCGCCTGCTCATCCTGGCCGGTCAGGGGTATTTTGGCCATCTCAATGTACCAGTCGGCCAGCTCACCCCACATAAACTCGTAGAGCTGTCGCCCTGCCTCACCGAACTGGTATGCCTCGATCAGGCGCGTCACCGTGGCGATGACCTCGTGGTGTCGGCTGAGAATCCATCGATCGGCCAGGGCGAGTGGCAGCTGGGTCACATCTTCGGGAAACTCGACAGGATGCTGGCGCAGATGGCCGACCACAAAGCGCACCATATTCCAGATCTTATTGGCAAAATTGCGCCCGGCCACGATGCGCTCTTCGGACAGATTGATATCGTTGCCAGGGGTGGTGCCCGTCAGCAGGCTGAAACGCAATGCATCTGTGCCGTAGCGCTCGATCATTTCCAGCGGGTCGATCACGTTGCCAGCCGTCTTGCTCATCTTGCGCCCTTGGGCATCACGCACCAGGCCATGCAAATAGACGACGCGGAAGGGCACCTGGCCGGTCATCTCCAGACCTTGCATGATCATCCGCGCCACCCAGAAGAAGAGGATGTCATAGCCGGTTTCCATCACATCGGTGGGATAGAAGCGGCGCAGGTCGGGCGTGTCATCCGGCCAACCCAATGTAGAGAAGGGCCACAGCCCCGAGCTGAACCAGGTATCCAACACGTCGGGATCCTGCTCCAGGCGTGTGCTCCCGCACTGCGTGCACGTTGTGGGGTCGACACGTGCCGCAATCATTTGGCCGCACTCCTGACAGTACCACACCGGGATGCGATGTCCCCACCACAGCTGGCGGCTGATGCACCAGTCGCGGATATTTTCCAACCAGTTGTAATAAACCTTGGTGAAACGCTCCGGAATAATCACAATCCGCCTATCGCGCACCGCGGTCAGACCAGCCTCCGCCAGCGGCTTCATACGCACGAACCACTGCGTGCTGAGCATCGGCTCCACCACCTCGCCGCCCCGCTGCGAATGAGGGATTTGGGTGACATACTTCTCAGTTTTGATGGTCAGTCCAGCCGCTTCCATATCCGCCCACAGGCGCCGACGGCACTCGTAGCGATCCAACCCAGCGTATGGCCCGGCATTTTCGTTCATAGTCACATCTGGGTTGAACACGTTGATGATGGGCAGGCCATGCCGTTGGCCGATCTCAAAGTCATTGGGGTCGTGACCCGGTGTGATTTTCAGTGCACCCGTGCCAAAGTCCATCGAGACATAGGTGTCATGGATCACCGGGATGGGCCGATTGAGGATGGGCACCAGACAGGTTTTGCCGATGAGGTGACGATAGCGTTCGTCATCCGGATGCACGGCCACGGCGGTATCGCCCAAGATAGTCTCCGGGCGCACGGTGGCAACTGGGATATAGCCCACGCCGGGTCCGTCTTCCAATCGCGCGCCGGCGATGGGGTACTTGAAGTAATAGAGTGTCGCCTCTTCTTCGCGATATTCTACCTCGAGATCGCTCACCGCGGTCTGTAGACCAGGTGACCAGTTGACCAGGTACTCTCCGCGATAGATGAGACCTTTCTCATAGAGGCGCACGAAGCATTCTCGCACTGCGCGCGAAAGTCCCTCATCCAACGTGAAACGCTCACGGTCCCAGTCACAACTGGCACCCATCCGCCGCAGCTGCAGCTGGATGCGCCCGCCGTACTTTTCCTTCCATTCCCAGGTGCGCCGTAAGAACTCCTCGCGTCCGATCTGCTGACGGCTGAGCCCCTCGCGCGCGAGCATGCGTTCCACCTGCAGCTGGGTAGCGATGCCGGCATGGTCGGTGCCTGGCACCCACAACGCAGCGCGCCCCTGCATGCGATGATACCGAATCATCAGATCTTCGATAAAGGTGGTGATCGCGTGCCCCATGTGCAGCTCGCCGGTCACATTGGGCGGGGGCATCGCAATAACAAATGGACGCGCATCAGGAGGTGCGATTTCCGGCTTGAAGTACCCCTGTTTCTCCCACCACTCATACAGCAGTGTCTCCACAGCGTGGGGATCGTATGCTTTGGACATCTGAGTGGTATCGATCGGACAAGGCTGTTTCATAGTTGTTCGGTTATGATCCCAAGAAGAACTCACCGGTAAAACCCAGCGCGATGAAACGGATGGTTTTGCCTGCCCAGGCGGCAAGTAAGAAGCGATAGAAGGGCATGCGCAGCGCGCCTGCCACCATGCCACCGACGTCAAAGAACGGGTTGGGAATTGCCCCCAGGGCCAGGATCACCAGCCAACCGGCGCGGCGCATCCAATATTCCAGCTGGACATAGATGGCGCGATTCTCAACCATACCACGTCCGCCGACGCCGGCCAGATAGCCGGTCGTCTCGCCCAGGGCTGCACCCAGACCCGCGACAATGCCGACCAAGATCGGGTTCATGACCCCGCCCACAGCAAATACGATCGCATAAGTAGGGGCTGGCAACAATAATGTCGCGTTGCCGATCAAGCTCACCAAGAAGATACCGGGGTAGCCGTATACGGCAAAGCCGCGGATGTGCTGCCGCAGCAGAATAATCCCCGCCGTCACCGCAATGGAAAACACCACCGCGGCGATACGTCCCACCAGCTGCCCTTTGTGCGAGCGACGCCAGCTGCTCAGCTTCTCAAACGGAAGACACAACGGAGGAATCCTGAGGATCGCGGGTGCCTGGGGCTCTTGCATAGATGGTCTCCCTGTAATCTCATTGCACCGCATATATAGGATAACTATTTTACTCTAGACTACGAGAAAGGCAAACATCGTGCTCATCGAGTGCAGTCACGCGCCAGTTTTAGACGGCTGTTCGACCTCCGGACGCCGACGCAGCACAATGATCGCGGCACCCAGAACAATGGAAAGGGCCGAGAAGATCTGGGCAGCCGGGATGTTGCCTATCAGCCACGCATCCGGGCGAAGCGATTCAACCAGCAATCGCCCTAACCCATAGAAGATCAGATACGAGCAAAACACATCTCCATCACACAGCCGCAGTCGACGCGCCACAAACAGCAATATGAGACAACCGCTCAAGTTCCATAACGATTCGTACAAGAATAGGGGATGAAAGCGTGTGCTCTCGACGGGAAAGCGGCTCAGATCGGCGTATATGGGAAGACGGTGTTGAGCGTCAATGGGGATGCCCCAGGGCAGAGTAGTGGGTGGGCCATACAATTCCTGATTCACGAAATTGCCCCAACGCCCGATTGCCTGGGCCAAGATAAGCCCTGGAGCGCCATGATCCAGCCAACGCGCCAGGGGAAGATGATGGCGCCAGGCGTAAACGCCCAACGCCAGTACACCGCCGGCAATCCCCCCGTAAATCCCCAGACCCCCATTCCAGATCATCAGCGCAGTCGGGAATGGAAAGGAGAGGCCGAACACGTGCACAGTTTCAAATGGGTTGGTGATAAAGTAATAACGAAAGCCTATGGCACTCCCCTGGGGAGAGGACAACACGTGATAGAGACGCGCCCCCAGGATGCCGGCCAGGAGACACCATGTCACGATGTTCCAGACGTGTTCCGGGTCATCACCCTTGCGTTTGGCCTCGATTGAGGTCAAAATACCCGCTGCGATGGCGCCGATCACAATGAGCACGCCATACAGGTGAATCGTCAGCGGTCCAACTTGAAAAGAAGGGCTGATGGGCAGCATAGGAAAGGCGCTCCGCGAATTTTTTTCGATGGCGATCGTTCAGGCGACCATTATAGTCCCCCCTCTGGCTGGTGACAAGCGCTGCAGGAGAGGCTGGTATTCAGTGCTGTCACCCCCATAATTGAGATTTGACCCAGTACCCGGAGGGGGAAACTTTTCTTCTCGCAATGGTATGGTATACTATCCCGCGACCAGGTGGCTTATATGGCACGCGCTTTCCCCATCCAGATAGCACCCTCGATGATGTGTGCCGACATATGGCAATTAGCCGAACAGGTGCATCAGCTGGAACAGGCAGGGGTGGACTACCTCCATTTCGACATTATGGATGCCCACTTCGTGCCGAATATGCCGGTCGGACTGGTGTTCCTGGAACAACTCCGTCCGCATACCCAATTGCCTTTCGACGTACATCTGATGGTAGACAACAACGACTTTTTCGTCCCGCTGCTGGTCGCCATAGGGGTGCAATCCATCTCGGTACACGTCGAATCAGCGGTGCATCTCGATCGCACTTTGACGCTCATCCGCAGTCACGGCATCAAAGCGGGTGTGGCGCTCAATCCCGCGACCCCTCTTTCCGTGCTGCGCTATGTGACCGAACAGATGGATTATGTCTTGATCATGACCGTCAACCCCGGCTTTGCCGGCCAGCGGATGGTACCCTCTGCCTATCGCAAGATCCGTGACTGTTGTCTCTTCCTGCAAGAAAATGGGGTGGACATTCCCATTCAAGTGGATGGAAATGTCAGCTTCGACCGGATCCCCCATATGGTCGCGGCAGGTGCTGACATCTTGGTGACGGGCACGAGCAGCGTCTTTCACCGGGATGGCACCCTGCTGGAAAACATCGCCCGCACACGACAAGCCATCGCGGAAGGATTGAGGATGCGCCGGCATGACAACCTCCGAATCACGTAATCACACGATGATGAACGCATGCGTGCTGCATGCCGTGGGCGATATACGTTATCAGCAGGTTCCTAAGCCACATCCCCAGCGCGGACAGGTTTTGGTGCGGGTGGCGTTCTGCGGGGTGTGCGGGTCTGACATCCCGCGCGTGTTTGTCAAGGGCACTTATCGCTTCCCCACCATTATCGGGCACGAGTTTTCAGGTATCGTGGAAGCGTGTGGGGAGGATGTGAACCGCGTATCGCCCGGCCAGCGGGTGGTGGTCTTTCCGCTCATCTGGTGTGGGAAGTGTGCCCCGTGTGAGCAGGGCAAATATGTGCAATGCATAGACTATGACTATCTGGGCTCGCGCAGCGACGGCGCCTTCGCCGAGTACATTGTGGCGCCTCAGGAAAATGTGTTGCCGGTGCCAGAGCGGGTCTCGTTGGAAGAAGCGGCGATGACTGAACCCGCTGCTGTAGCGCTCCATGCCTTGAGGCGTGTCCAAGGGGACTTGCTGGGGCGCAGCATCGCCGTGTTCGGTGCCGGTCCTATCGGATTGATAGTAGCTCAATGGGCACGGGCAATGGGTGCAGCCCCGATTTTCGTGTTCGACATTGTGGACCGCAAGGTGCGTATGGCGCAAGAGCTGGGATTCGAGCTCGCCTTCAACAGCCGCGAACGGGATGCGTTAGAGGCGATTCGTTCCGTCACCCAGCGCGAAGGTGTTGCGGTGTCCATCGAAGGCGCCGGGGTGCCGCAAACATTCGTTCAGGCAGCAATGTGCACCATGCGAGGTGGCACGATGGTTATTCTGGGCAATCCCTCAGCCGATGTGATGCTGCCAGCAGGGCTCATCTCACAGCTGATGCGACGGGAAGTGGTGGTAGTAGGAACGTGGAACTCGGACTATAGCGCCGCGGGCAACGATGATGACTGGCGTGCCGTCTTGGACGGAGTCGCCCGCGGAACCATCGCCTTGCGCTCACTGATCACCCATCAAGTGCCGCTGCGTGATGCGCCACAGCTCTTATTGATGATGAAGGAGGGGCGCGAGTTCTTCTCCAAAGTGTTGGTGTATCCGTAAGCCCCATTAGCTGGGATTCGGGAGATATCACAGGTGATGATTCGGAGGAGTGTGTATGAAAGCTGCAGTTCTTGAGGCGCCTGGTAAGATAGTGGTCAAAGAAGTGCCGACGCCCCAAGTGGACGACTACTCAGCTCTGTTGCGCGTGGAGGCAACCAGCATATGTGGTTCAGATGTGCGCATCCTGCACCACGGGAATCCGCGCGTTCAGCCACCCGCCATCATCGGCCACGAGGCGGCAGGAGTGATTGTCCAGGTGGGACGCCATGTAACGCGTGTCAAAGAAGGGGACCGGGTTGCCATCGGCGCGGATGTGCCATGCGGCCAATGTCGCTGGTGCCGTAACGGTCTAGGGAACAATTGTGCGATCAACTATGCCATCGGTTATCAGATTCCCGGCGCTTTTGCCGAATATATGCTTTTGCCACGTCTGGTGCTAGAGGAGGGCCCCGTTACTCCGATCGGCGACCGGCTGAGCTACGAAGAAGCGTCGCTGGCGGAACCGCTGGCTTGTGCTATCAACGGGATGGAGCTCGCGCAGGTGGGCTTGGGCAAGACTGTGTGCATCATTGGTCTGGGACCCATCGGCTGCATGATGATCGACCTAGCACGCGTGATGGGTGCCACCAAGGTCATTGCAGCACAGCGCAGCCAGACACGAATGGAGATCGCCCGTTTCTACCAGGCAGATGTTTACATCGACACCTCACGTGAGGACCTGGTGGCGCGCTGCCGCGAAGAGACCAAAGGCGAAGGGCCAGACGTGGTGATCACGGCGTGCGGTTCGGTTGAAGCCCATGAGCAAGCGATCGAAATGGTAGCTCATCGCGGTTATGTGAATCTGTTCGGCGGACTTAAGAAGGATGCCCGCCCTATGTGTGTCCTTTCGAATACAATCCATTATAAGGAGTGCTTTGTCACCGGATCACACGGAAGCGTGCCGCGTCATCACGAGCTGGCGGTCAAGCTGCTGGAGAAAGGGTTGGTGCGTGTCGCGCCACTGATCACCCATCGTTTCCCGCTCAGCCGCATTGAGGAAGGTTTCGCGGCTATGGAAGGACGTTCGGGGATGAAGGTGATCATCCAGCCACACGCAGACTGACGGTGCATTTGTGCCGACTGTGGGATCCGTGCGGAGGGGGGTAGCGATATGGCTGAAGATCTACGTACCAAGCGTCAAGAGTGGGAAGACAATGTGTTGAAGCCTTTCGTAGCGCGCGATCCCAACTGGGCACACTATCGCGAGACACCCTCCCAGATACCAGAAGATTTGCTTTATCTCCCCCCTGACACGGTTGGCGATGCCTACGCTGCCGAGTACCTGGATCGGCTGGGGTTCCCGGGGCAATTTCCTTTCACGCGGGGTATCTACCCCACCATGTACCGCGGTCGGCTGTGGACGATGCGCCAGTATGCTGGCTACGCGACTGCTGAAGAGACCAATGCGCGCTACAAGTTCCTGCTCGCGCAGGGCCAAACTGGTCTGAGCGTCGCCTTTGACCTGCCTACCCAGCTCGGCTACGATGCCGACGACCCACTGGCTCAGGGCGAGGTGGGCAAGGTGGGTGTTTCGATCTCCTCACTCGCCGACATGGAGCGTCTCTTTTCCGGTATCCCTCTCGACAAAGTCTCCACCAGCATGACCATCAACGCTCCGGCGGCTGTGTTACTGGCGATGTACATCGCGGTGGCTAAGAAACAGGGTGTCTCGCCGAATCAATTGCGTGGCACGGTGCAGAACGACATCCTCAAAGAATATGTAGCGCGTGGCACGTATATCTTCCCCCCGGCACCTTCTATGCGTCTCGTCACAGATTTATTCGAGTATTGTAAAGATCACATGCCGCGCTGGAACACCATCAGCATCAGCGGGTATCACATTCGCGAGGCAGGCGCCACAGCAGTCCAGGAAGTGGCCTTCACCTTCGCCAATGCGACCGCATACGTCGAAGCGGCGTTAAAAGCGGGTTTAGAGATTGACGCGTTTGCATCCCAATTGACTTTTTTCTTCGCCGCGCAGAACCATCTTTTCGAGGAAGTTGCCAAGTTTCGGGCGGCCCGTCGTCTCTGGGCACGCCTGATGCGCGAGCGTTTCGGCGCTCGCGACCCCAAGAGCATGATGTTGCGTTTCCACACGCAGACGGCCGGGGTAGCCCTCACGGCCCAGCAACCTATGAACAACATCGTGCGAGTCACCATTCAGGCATTGGCTGCGGTGTTGGGCGGCACCCAGAGCTTGCACACCAATAGCATGGACGAGGCGCTTTCACTGCCCACTGAGGAGACTGTCCAAGTCGCTCTGCGCACGCAACAAATCCTCGCCTATGAGAGTGGCGTCACGGACACAGTCGATCCCCTCGCCGGCAGTTACTACGTCGAGCATCTCACCGACGCAATCGAGCGTCGCGCTGTGGACTATCTGGAGCGCATCGACCGCATGGGGGGTGCACTTGGTGCCATTGAGTCAGGCTTTATACAACGCGAAATTCAGGAAAGCGCCTATCGTCACCAGCAAGCCGTCGAAAGCGGCGAGTGTATCGTTGTGGGTGTAAATCGTTTCCAGGTTCGTGAGGAGCGGCGCCTGCATACGCTGCGCATTGACGAATCGGTACAACATGCCCAGGTTCAGCGCCTTAAACAGCTGCGTGCGGAACGCGATTCATCCGCGGTGATCCGCGCCCTTCAGGAGCTGGAGGTGGCAGCAGCCGGTGGCGACAACCTGATGCCTTACATCTTGCAAGCAGTCGAGACGTATGCCACGCTGGGGGAAATCTGCGCCGTTTTGCGGCGCGTGTTCGGAGAACATCGTCCAGCCGTGGGCATCTTTTGACGTGCCAGATGGGAAGTGCTAAAATGTTACAACAAATCGAGCATATTGCCATTGTAGTACAAGATTTGGAGCCGGCGCTCCGTGTCTATCGCGACATACTCGGACTACAGCTGATGCGTGTGGAAGAGGTACCGGCCGAGAAGGTGAAGGTGGCTTTTCTTAAGTTACCGCATGGGGAGGGTCATATCGAGCTGGTACAGCCCACAGACACGGAGAGCGGCATCGCACGCTTCTTAGAAAAGCGAGGCGAGGGTATTCATCACATCTGTTTCCGCGTGGAAAGCGTCGACGCCGCAATGGCACAATTGTTGTCTGCAGGTATGGAAACTATCGGTCAAGAGGTGCGAGTCAACCGGGAGGGGCGTCCCTACGCTTTCGTCCACCCCAAGTCGGCGCATGGCGTGCTGATTGAGCTATATGAGACACCCTCCACGTAGATTCTGCTCTTGGCTTGCCTGTTATACGCTCTCCCCTTAACAAGTGGAGTTTTACACTGGCTGAGCTGGCGAGCCACTTGCGCTATGAGCGCAGCGATCCTGGATCGTGGCTTGAGCTATTGTCCATCCATGGCACGCGATTGACTTGTTTTAGCAGGAGAATCGTTCGAAGGCTGCCAGAACGATCTCTAAGCAGGAGGAAGACGTGAAAAAGATTCTCATTGTGGATGACCAACCTGAAGTGCGGGAACTGGTAGAGGTGACTCTCAGCATTGGCAACTACCGGATCCTTCAAGCCTCCACTGGAGACGAAGCCTTGGCGTTGACCCGCATAGAACGCCCCGATCTAGTTTTGCTGGATGTGATGATGCCTAACAGCTCCATGGATGGCTTTGAGGTATGCCGACGTATCAAATCTGATCCTGTCCTGCGCGAGACGGTGGTCATCATGGTTACCGCACGAGGTCAGGAGCAAGACCTGCAAATGGGCAGGGCGGCGGGAGCGGATGGCTATTTCACAAAACCGTTCAGCCCGTTGGAATTGATAACCAAAGTGGAGGAGATATTAGGTGAATGAATTGGTGGGGAAGTTTTCGGGCTGCCCGCGGTCCTACCGCGAGGCTGGCGTATTCCAATGCTATCATCACCCCCAGCTCACCTGAGCAATCCGGAATACGATCTTTTTAGCTGAATAGGATAGATCGCATTGACTTGATTTAACCCTGGTCACGGGAACATAAGCAAGACAACCTCTATAGCGTCTGTCAAAATTCAAGTCCCCTACTCTTCGTATAAAGGCTTCAGTCTCGTTCCAAAAGCACTTGCTGTCCCCGCGTTAGAATGCTATAGTGGTAAAGGGTGATTTTCATGGAGCTTTCGCGTCTGTTGAGCTCATTGCCCTCGTATCAGATCCAGCGAGGTGTCCCGACCAAGCACATCACCGCCCTTGCATGGGACTCGCGCCGAGCGTGTCCTGGCAGCTTGTTTGTCGCCTATCGCGGCGTCGCTGTCGATGGTCACGCGTTCATCTTGCAGGCGTTCCGCAATGGTGCGCGGTGCATCGTCGCTGAACGGCCTATCGAGGAGGTGGGATTATCCCAGCTACAGGATCGGGAGGACGATCTCGTCTACATCCAGGTGCCCAATGCACGAGAGGCGCTGGCGTGGCTGAGTGCGGCATGGCATGGCTTCCCCGCACGGCAGATGATGATGGTCGGGGTGACGGGGACAGATGGTAAGACCACCACCGTGCACTTGCTCTATCACATTCTGCGTGCCAGTGCACGTCGGGTGGGGATGATCAGCACAGTCAGCGCGGTCTTTGGAGATAGGGTGGTCGATACTGGATTGCACACAACCACGCCCGATGCGTTCGATGTGCAACGGCTGCTAGCTGATATGGCTGCTGAAGGGATCGAAGTGTGCATTCTGGAAGCCACTTCCCATGGCCTGGCACAGCATCGCGTGACGGCATGTGAATTCGACGTCGCGGTAGTAACCAACATCACCCACGACCACCTGGACCTGCACGGCTCCCTAGAGGCTTACCGGGCTGCCAAAGCCAGGTTGTTTGCCGGGCTGAGCACCGCTGCGCGCAAGCCGGGCGTGCCCAAAATTGCTGTCCTGAACAGAGACGACAGCTCCTATGTGTATCTGCGCAGCTATTCTGCTGATGTGGTGCTCAGCTATGGGCAACATCCCCATGCCGATGTGCGGGCGAGCCAGATGCAATATACGCCAAATGGCATTCGGCTGGTGGTCGAATCTCCTTGGGGCTCTTTCCCTCTACAAAGCACCCTGGTCGGCGCGTTCAATGTGGATAACATACTGGCTGCCACAACAGCAGGGCTTGCTATGGGGGTACCACCCAGGGTCATGCAACAAGCCGTGGGCGTCTTTCAGGGTGTGAAGGGACGCATGGAACGTGTGGAGTGTGGACAGCCATTTACGGCGCTTATTGATTTTGCCCATACGCCCAATTCGTTACGCCAAGCTTTGCAATCTGCGCGCAGCCTGGCGGCGCCCGGTGGGCGCGTGATCGTAGTATTCGGGTGCGCTGGCATGCGCGATGTGGAGAAACGTGAGATGATGGGACGTGCCGCTGCTGAATTGGCCGATTATGCTGTGCTCACAGCGGAGGATCCACGCACCGAATCCCTGGATGCCATTCTGGAGGCGATCGCCGAAGGATGTCGCCAAGGCGGAGGGATAGAGGGTAAGACGTTCGAGCGCATTCCCGACCGCGGAGCAGCGATAGCGCGCGGAGTGGCATTGGCCCAGCCAGGCGATGTGTTGCTGGTATGTGGCAAGGGGCACGAACGCAGTATGTGCTTTGGCGACACCGAGTATGAATGGGACGATCGCGCAGCCTTAACACTGGCTTTGAGGGGAGAGGTGATGACCACGCTGCCCACCGCCTGTAAGTGAGCGTCTTGGTATACACAGAGCGACATGTGCATCCACGAATCTCACTTTTTGTAAGGAGGAGGTCGCGGAAAGTCTTGAGTAAAATCGAATAAAGGTGTAAAATTAGAATAAGAGAGGCACTGAGCGATGCACCAGTTCAAGGAGGCTCACCCATGGACGTCATCAAGGTATCGGCCAAGTCCCGTTCAACAGCGGTAGCCGGCGCGATTGCGGGTGTCATTCGGGGAACCGGTCGCGCCGAAGTGCAAGCCATTGGTGCCGGAGCGGTGAACCAGGCGATCAAAGCAATCGCCATTGCCAGAGGATATCTGGCGTTAGAAGGCATGGACATCATCTGCATCCCCTCTTTTGCAGAGGTGGACATTGAGGGTCAGGAGCGAACTGCGCTTAAAATTGTGGTCGAGCCGCGCTGAACCGTGTAAAGGGCTACCAACGCTTCGGTTTCGGCAGCTGCTATTGCGAAGACTTGCCTTGTGGTCTTGCCGGACGTTTCTGTTCGGCGAGGGGTATCACCTCGCTGGCTTTGACCTGTACGGTGAGCTCATTTTGTAATTCCACCGTCAGCGTTTCGGTCAAAACGTTTAGGCCCACAATAGTGCCCTTTCCGTGCGGTGTGTTCACTACGGAGCCCACTTTGGGCAAGGACTGTTTGACCTCAACGTACAGATCGTTCTCAAACACCAGGCAACACAGCAGGCGTCCGCATATCCCCGAGATTTCTGTGGGTGTAAGGGGCAAGTCCTGCTGCTTGGCCATTTTGATAGACACGGGATGAAACTCGGTGAGCCACGAGGCGCAGCACAGTTCCCTCCCGCAGACGGCATAGCCTCCCAGTAGTTTTGCCTCATCACGCGCCCCGATCTGCCTCATCTCTACATGGGTCTTAAGTGATTTGGCCAGTTGGCGCACCAGCTCTCGAAAATCGACTCTTTCCTCTGCCACAAAAGAGATCACCAACCGTTCTCCGTTGAAGCTGTATTCCGCCGCGATCGCCTTCATCGGAAGCCCCAGCTCGGCGATTTTCTCCCGACATTTTGCCAGTGCGGCTGCTTCTTTGCAGCGAAACTCTTCTGCTATGGCCAGGTCAACAGGCGTGGCACGTCGAACGATGGGTTTGAGCTTACTTTTGACTTCCTCATCGCTCACCATAGTGGGCGCTATAACAACCCAACCCAGCTCCTCACCCTGAACGGTTTCCACAATGACTGGATCACCAACCTTCAGGTCAGTGATCTCACCGGGACTGAAGTAATACATTTTGGTGCACCGCTTGAAACGAACACCCACCACTTCAGGCATAAGTCTTCTGTCTTCTGTTTTTTCATCCCTCCGTTCGTGGCCAGCTGAGCAACAACACCTCGATTGCCAGCCGCGTGTTGACATTCTGCTCAAGGCACTGCATGACAAATTCAACTTGCTCCACCATACGGCGTGCTTGATCCAGTGTAATGTATCGTGCTTGCTCTTGCAAACGTTCTGCTTGATCGACGTTGCATAACGGGACTTGTGCCCCAGATTTGAGCAACAAGATGTCGTGCCACCAGTTGCCCCACAGCATCAGGGTCTCTTCCAAGAGTTTGGGACTGCGGTTGAGCGCGGCAGCGTATCCCAGACGCTGCACACGACTCTGGTTCATCAGGATGGAGATCTGTTCCAGAGCTTCCGCACGTCGTTCCATAACTTCGCGATCCTGAAGCGCATTCACTGCCCAACCGATGCGCCCTCCAGATAGATGTGCTAACAGCTCAGCCGTGGAAGGCTCGGCACCCCATTGGGCGGTCAATGCTTGCTGCACCTGGTCCATCCTGAGAGGCCGCAGCCACAGAATCTGGCAACGCGAGACGATGGTGGGCAGCAGCTGGTCGATGCGCGTCGCAGTCAGCAATAACACAACATAGTTGGGCGGCTCTTCCAAGGTTTTGAGCAAGGCATTGGCCGCTTCAGAAGTTGCTCGTTCGAATTCCGAGAGAATCGCCACCCGCCACTGCCCTTCATAAGGCAGCAAGGCGAGCTCACGTTGAAGCTCGCGCACCTGCGCGATTTTGATGGGCTCTCCAGGAGTGTCCAGGATGCGCACGTCAGGATGATTGCCCGTCGTAACCCGGCGGCAGGACGAACACACTCCACACGGCATAGGGGTAGGAGCAGCACATTGTAGCGCCTGCGCGAACACGCGTGCCAACGTCGTCTTACCGATGTTGGACGGTCCCACGAGAAGCGTTGCATGGGACAAGCGACCCGCCTGCCATCCGTTCAGCAATAATTGAAGCGCCCAGTCGTGACCGATCAAAACATTCATCTGCATTGCCCGCACAACCGAGCCAGGGACTGGCTTTATCCTTCTTCACCGGTACCTACTAAATAGACAGCACGCCACGGGCGATAGCGGCTCACAAACTCATCCTGATGGATAACCGTTCCGTTTTGAGTGACGGTACGTCTCACCGTGACCTTGGCCCCCTCCTTGGGCCATTCGACCTGTTTCACCGTGCCCTTTGGCAAACTGGGATCTTGCCGATATTCAGGTGCACCTGGGCTGCTCACTTCTTCTACCAAAGGACCTTCCACGGCAACCTGGCGCTGGGTGGAAGTTCCATAAAAACGGAAGGTCAGGGTGCCGGCCTCCTGATCAACATAGCTTTGGATAAGGAGAAAGTGATCGGTATCGTTGCGAAACTTGAAATCTATATTGGGGGCGTATATGGTAGCGTCCAGGCCAGGGCCAAACTCAATCTCATACCAGCTGACACGGTAGCCATGTGCCCAGCGCTCGACGATCTCGAAGCCTCCGAAGAAAGCCGCACGGAAAAGAGTTGTGGATACCTGGCAGATGCCGCCACCGATACCCACCGCTGTGCGGTCTCCCCAAATGATCAGGGAGCTTTCGTACCCTTCCGCTGCTGTGATCGGTCCCAGGTGTTCGTTGAACGAAAAAATAGCGCCTGGTGGCACCACAATCCCGTGAAACTTGCTCGCTGCCACCTGGATGTTACGGACTCGAGCTTCCGACGAGCCCTTGAAAGTTGTAGTCGCCTCAGCCACAATATCCGCAAAGTGCATCTCGCTTATGGCATCCGAGTGCACCATCGGAGGGATCACGTGCACGGGCAGCTCAAGGTGGTGGACCGGCCGATGAACCAGCTCAGCGATAAGTGCCAGTGACTGTTCGACATCCAGCTGATAGCCCTCCTGACTTGGCCGCAACACGGAGACACCGCCGGTCTGGAGGTCAATCTGGAAGCGCGCATCCACTGGGGCGCGATCCACTTCGCGGGCGAAGTCGTTCAGTAAGGATTTCCATTTGTCCGGATCAAAGGCGACCACGACACGACCTGTGCCATCCTGATCGGCTTCCTCCCGGATGACCAGCATAGACAGCAGCTCATCCGGAGGGATAACACGCTCAACCCGGCGCTCCGGCAACGCAATACTGAGCACCAAGGGCGCACTCAAGAGGGTGTGCACGATCTGATAGGCAGGTTCGATCTCGACAATTGCGGGTGGTGTTTCGTGTACCACCAGATCCACCGGCGTCAGGTCGCGTGCAAGCGCCCGTTGATGGACCAGGGAGCGCGTCGCGTCGATATCCACGGAGAGGCCGCTCTGTGCTGGCAAGGCCAGCACAGTCAAATTCGGTTGTATAATGAGCTCAGCATCGCGTGCCGGGCGATTGATCTGGCGGGCAACCTCGGCGAGCAGCGCATTAGCTGGCCCGCTGTCGTAGCGAATCACCGGATTTACCTCGGCCCCGAAGAACAACGCTTCTAGCTGGTCCAGGATGTTGCTCGCTAAATCGCTCTGACGGCCGAACGCGTAGGCATCCGCAACCGCTCGGGGGATATCCATGACAGCCCCCACTTGGCGCAGCGAAACAACCCACGTTTTCCCATCGTGGCGGAGCACCACGGGGAAATTCAAGTAGCTGTCACTATGTGTTGTCAGGGCGGCAAATGCCTGGGATCGTGTCATACCACCTAGCTCGATCCCCATAGCACGGACACCGATAAAAATGCGCTCCAAAAAAACGATCTGGTACAGCACAGCGGCCAGGAAGAGCGCCACCAACAAGCTGAGTAGAACCACCAGCGCTGCCACAAACACGTGATGCAGCGTCAGAACAGTTCGAAAGGGACGCACTGCAAGCAACCGCGTTGGATAGGATATCTCAACCGTATGTTGCCTTACCTTGTTCATCGCCTCTCCCTAATACAAGAGATTGTAGTGCAGAGCCATTTCCACGACAAGGTAGTCGAGTACCAAAGTGAGAGAGTTCAAAAAAAGCCCTTGTGCCACCCAGATTCTAGCAGGTAAATGGGATGGTTACGATGACTCAGAATTTTTAAAACCCTCAGTAACTTCGCTTGACCAGAACGGGATCAGGCACATGCCTGGATATAAACAGACGCTGCCGCTGGTCCCGAAAGTCTGGATGCTATTGTCATCGACGAAGATGGCACTATAGTCGGTTGAGTTGGAGGATGACTAAAGCCGGCTATGCTCCTGGCATTACCTGGGTACGCCCAGTCAATCTGGTACACCGGTTGTTATTCCGCTGTCGTTGGTCATATCTGCTGGGGACACTCATCCCAACTAGCATTCCCAATATCTATCATCTGGTACTCACTCCATCAGGGTAGTTGCGGGAGAGTACCATTACGAAGCAACCGGCTGCGGGAGATCAGTGACTAGAGACACATACTTTCTGAGATCAGGTGGAGTCTGGCGATTCTGGTGCGGACTGTTCTAGCGTTCTTCCTCACATCGCACGATCCAGCAAGGACATCCCACGGCTAGCACGCATAACACGCCCCGTGTTGCTGGGGAGTGTCTTTCGGCGTTTTCCCCGTTGGGTGCAAGTCCTCCAGGTGCTAAGCTAAGAGGCGCAGGACCGACAATCCCGTATTCGGTGTGCAGCTCATCCCGGAGGCTGTACAATGCACCATTCGCGATGCCCCCTGTTCTATGCTGTGTTGCTGACAGTGCTTGCCTTGGCTACCGTGTCCACGTGGCCATTGACCACTCTGGCAGTCAATCTGTCTTTCAACGGCGATTTCGAGCTCTTCGATCCCTACGTTGAGAATGGCCAGGCACAGTTCTGGCGCGAATTCCCTGAAAGACAGGGACGCGGCTGGACGGTGCGTGTGCTAAGTGGTGCCGACCGGCTACACTTTATGGACAGCGACACTTTCGGCCGGTTTCTTCAGACATATTACAACGTGGGTTATTTGAACTATCATCTCGAGGGTGAAAAAGCACAGGCGTTCGCGTCACAGTATCCTTTCTCCTTCGTCTTCTCGCAAACCGTAACGGTTGAGAGCGGTGTCGATTATGTCTTCGGAGGCAAGGTGGTCACCTTTTGGAAAGGCCCTGGCGGAGAAGTTGACCATTCCAAGATTTACAAACGCATTGGTGTCGACCCTGCCGGTGGGAGTGATCCACTGGCAGAGAGTGTGATATGGAGCGAGTGGGATGGGCGCGACAACGAATGGCTCAGCCCGACCCTGGCGGTTACTGCCCAGGCAAGTCGAGCCACCCTGTTCATTCATGTCGAGAACCGTGGCAGTAACGTGGGGGTGCAATATCTCAACACCGGCTACCTGGACAGTTTCCACTTCGAAAGAGCCCCTATCGTCACGCTGGACACACCGACCCACGCGCCCCCAGGGACACTTTGGGTGAGCTGGAGCGCTACTCTGCCCGATCCGAGTTACTGGTCTTTATGGGGCTACGATGTGCAGTTGTGTGTCAACGACGGCGACTGGCAGACAATCCAACAGGTTAGCCGACCCGGTGGTCAGGCACAGAGTACTATCTTGCAGCTGCAACCCAATGCCACATACACGTTGCGCGTGCGCGCCTGGCAGCAGCGGAAACCGGATGGCGATCCGACCATCCCGGCTCTGCCAAGCGTTTGGGTGGAACGCCGGATACGTGTGGCGGAAGGGGGCAATCCGGGGAGCTACAATCTTTTCCTGCCGGTGATTTCACAGTCACCTCCACCTACCCCGACACCCACATGCGAGCCGACCGTTCCTCCTTCACCCACGCCTTCACCTGAACCGATCACATCCCCCACCCCGAGTACAAATGCTTTTCGCCTGGCTACGGTTCGCATGTTGAGCATCACCGAAAACGGCGGCTGTGAAGGCAATCACCATGTTTTTCTCTCGGTAATCGACCGCGCCGGAAATCCGCTCTTCGGGCCAGTGATCGGCGATCCGCCGGCCAACAACTTTCGCGTGACCAGTGGCGACAAAAACGAGCCCTTCTTCAACTATGGGATTAAGACCGCTGAGATTGCCTTGTATAGCAGCGGCACACGCCTAAGAGTAATCGAAAATCCTGCTGGCACACCCGTGACTAGCGAGCAAACCCCATTGCTCAGCACCAATACGTGGGAGATACCTGTGGAATGGCTGGTTGAGGCCGGCTACTGCCCCGATGTCAATCACTGCAGTGGGTTGTTGTGTCAGGGACATTATTCCTACTGGGTGGTCTTCCAGGCACAATGATGTGGTCTTGCCAGCCTGCAGCAACGGAGCTATGGGGCGCGAAGATCTGGCAGGCACTTGCCTGTCGCTTGTGCTGTGGTATAATCGGCGCGTTGCCGCTAGAGCAACAGAATCACCCAAGTGGGAGGAATGCACGTCCATGGACTTGGCGAGCCTCATTCGGGATGTTCCGGACTTTCCGGTGCCCGGCATTCTCTTCAAGGACATCACCACCCTATTGCGCAACGCCGCAGCATTGCGCGAAGTGGTCACCCTGCTGGCCGAACGGTATGCCAACGCCCAGGTGGATATCGTCGCTGCTATCGAGTCACGTGGGTTTATTTTCGGAGCCCCGTTGGCGGTACAACTTGGCGCCGGATTCGTTCCGGTGCGCAAGCCAGGCAAGTTACCTGCCCAGGCGATTAGCGAGAGCTACACCTTGGAATACGGCACCAACACGCTTGAAATGCATGTGGATGCCATCCAGCCAGGACAGCGCGTATTGGTGGTGGACGATCTGCTGGCGACGGGCGGCTCTGCCCGTGCAGCGGTCAACCTCGTCGAACGTCTGGGTGGCAAAGTGGTGGGACTTGCTTTTGTGGTGGAGCTGGATTTCCTCAACGGACGCCAGAAGCTCACTGGCTATCCGGTACACTCCCTGGTGCACTACTCTTGAAGGCGGCTGCCATATTGGCGGGCGTAATAAGCCCGATAGTGTTCGCCACTTTTGATCTTGCGCCACCACCAGGCATTATCTACGTACCAACGCACCGTCTTCTCGAGAGCTTCTTCGAAGGTGTGTCGGCTGCGCCAACCTAGGCTCTGGATCTTACTGCAGTCGAGCGCGTAACGGCGGTCATGGCCCGGGCGGTCGGTGACGAAGCGGATTAAGCTCTGCGGCTTGCCCAGCAGCTGCAAGATCAGCTGTGCCATGTAAAGATTGCGCACCTCGGTGCCGGTGCCCAGGTTGTAAATTTCGCCTGGCTTCCCGTGATGCAATACGACGTCGATCCCTTCGCAGTGATCGAGTACATACTGATAGTCGCGCATCTGTGAGCCATCACCATACACCGGCAAGGGAATATCGTCGATGGCGTTCGTGATAAACAGTGGCACCACCTTTTCGGGATACTGATAGGGTCCAATGTTGTTGCTGCCGCGCGTGATCGTCACCGGCACCCCAAAGCTGGTGAAATAAGCCAAACACATCAGGTCGCCGCCTGCTTTGCTGGCTGAATAAGGACTGCGCGTATGCAGGCGGTCGGTCTCGCGGGAGCGACCGTCCAACACTTCACCATACACCTCATCTGTGCTCACCTGGTGATAACGTTCCACGTCGAACTTGCGCGCGGCTTCAAGCAACACATAGGTGCCGAAGACATCCGTCTGGATGAAAGCACCTGGCTCCATCAGCGAGCGATCGACATGGCTCTCAGCGGCGAAATTGACGATGGTGTCGATCGCGTGCTCACGCATCACTTGCTCGACCAGTCGCATGTCGCAGATGTCTCCGTGGACGAAGTGGTAGCGTGGCTCCTGTTCCAGGTCACGCAAGTTGTCCAGATTGCCAGCGTAGGTGAGCTTATCCAACACAATCACGCGATAATCGGGATATCTCCCCAGAATGTAATGCACAAAGTTAGAGCCAATGAATCCAGCTCCCCCGGTCACCAAGATGTTGCGCATACGCTCTCTACAGCTCCTGGATGGTGATACGGATGATACGGTCACCCGGTTGGTCAGATGAGGCCTTTTGAGGATCGCGCTCGCTGAGCGATTTGACCACATCCATGCCCGATACAACGCGCCCGAACACGGGATAGCGTCCGTTCAAAGCGGGTTGGGCATCCAGCGTGATGAAGAACTGGGCACCGTTGGTGTTGGGACCACTGTTCGCCATGCCAACCATACCCGCCTCATCAAAGCGAAGCTGGGGGGTGAGCTCATCGGAGCAACGGTAGCCTGGCATACCGCTGCCCGTGGCGGTGGGGTCGCCCCCCTGGGCGACGAAGCCGGGGATGACACGATGAAATGTGGTGTTATCATACCAACCGCGTTGCGCCAGATAAACAAAGTTATTGACCGTGAGCGGTGTGCGGTCGGCAAAAAGCTCGATGACGATGTCCCCTTTCTCGGTCTCGATAGTCGCCTGATATTGCTTATCCGCATGAATCACTTGCGAAGGCGGGTCGCGGAATGTCACAATGTAGAGAAAAAACTTGAAAGCGAGATCGGAAAAGCCCAGCTGATCGGCGGGATAATACACATCGTTGAAAATGAAGCTGGGTGTTCCGGGCAGACCCAGGGCTATGGCATCGTCATACTGTTGCTGCACCTTAGCACGATAGGTGTGTTGGGCAAGTGCCTGATTGAACTGAGCGACATCCAATCCTAACTCCTGGGCATATCCTGCCAATACGTCCGGCATCTCATCGGCGTTCTTGGAAGACCACAGGCGCTGCCGTTCGTAGAGCAGGGCGTGCATCTCCCAGAATTTGCCTTGGGCGCCAGCGGCCTCTGCGGCTTCGGCAGTGATCATTGCCTTGTCGTGAATAGAGGTCAGCGGGAAATGGCGATAGACCAGGCGCACCTTGCCTTCCTCGACCTCCAGCAGCTGCTTGATCAATGGGCTCACCCCAGCACAAGCAGGACACTGGAAGTCAGCATACTCAATCACCGTGACGGGCGCATCAGCCTGACCCCGGCTCCAATCCTGCTCCGTGACCGGGGGCAGTTTGGTAGCAACGGGCAGTTTGAGCGCCTCGCACTGAGGATTAGGATGAGGTGTGGGATATGCCGGGGTGGCCGTCTCAGCAGGTGCACTTGTTGCCACAGGGGTTGTCGCTTCGGTCGGTGTTGCTGTGCCATTTTCCTTGGTGGGGGTGGCGGTGATAGCTGCCACCACTTCCTCAGCGGTCGCCGTGGCGGACGTCTGCGCCTCCGAAGCCAACGAAGAACACGCTGCCAGAGCGAATGTCAACAAGAGGGTGATCCCAAAGAACCGTTTCCAATTCATCACGCAAACCCTTTCTGAATTTCAGTATAAGGCATTCTACTTCACGGGAGAGGGGAAGGCAAGCCTTTCAGCGAAAGGAGCGGTAAATCTTGGCGCTTGCTCGCTCGAGCAGCCCGGTTTGAACAGCTCTTCTCCGACTAATGAAATGCACCCAGATGTAAGGGATACGTCAAGACACTCGCAAGAGAGAGTGTTGAAAAACTTTTTAGTTACCCGCTTTATT
>QEXY01000181.1 GCA_003130875.1 Ardenticatenia bacterium | reverse complement strand
GAAGAAACCTCTGCGGTCTCTGCGGTCTCTGCGGTGAGTTTTGTGCTGCTCCCTGACGGTCGCGGTTCGGATAAGGGGTTGTGGCTCGGATGACGCAAACCGCGCCGCGCGCGTCCGAGGTGAGGCGGCGGATGCACGCCATCTCCGCGCCGATCATGCGCTGGTGGGCTTATCGGGTGCTGCCTGGTCCATCGGGCAGCGCGTCATCCAGGTCGTCATCGCTTGCGTCGGAGAAGCGGTCTTGGACGCGCACGGTGCGAGGCTGGCCTTCCACCGCCGGGCTGATGATGCCCTCAGCTTCCAGCTGGTCGATCAGGCGCGCGGCACGCGGATAGCCGATGTTGAGGCGGCGCTGCAGCCACGACGTGCTGACACGGCCGCTCTGGCGCACCAGTGCGATCGCCTCGTCCAACAGGGGGTCGCGCGCCTCCTCGTCCTCCAGCCCTTCCCAGGGGAGCGACTGGGGCGGGGGCATCTCGCCGGCCTGCTCCTTCCAGAAGTCCACGACGCGGCGGATTTCCTCGTCGGAGACGAAGCAGCCTTGCATGCGGCGCAGCTGCGCGGCCTCGGGCAGCATGAGCAGCGCATCACCGCGCCCTAACAGGCGCTCCGCACCCGGGCTGTCCAGGATGACGCGCGAGTCGACCTGGCTGGTCACCATGAAAGCGATCCGGGCCGGGAAGTTCGCCTTGATGAGGCCGGTGACCACATCCACCGAGGGCCTTTGGGTGGCGATGATCATGTGGATGCCGGTGGCGCGCGCCATCTGGGCGATGCGGGTGATGGACCGTTCCACCTCGTCGGGCGCGGTCATCATCAGGTCGGCCAGCTCGTCGATGACCACCACCACATAGGGCAACGGGTCGGCGCCTTCGCGCGGAGCGATGCGCTTGTTGTAGTCGGCGATGTGGCGCGCTCCGTGCCGCGCGAAGAGCTGATAGCGCTCGTCCATCATGCGTGTGACCCAGTTCAACGCGCCCACCACCTGGCCCAGGTCGATCACCACCGGCGCCAGCAGATGCGGGATGCCGCTGAAGGGCACCAGCTCGACCATCTTGGGGTCGATCAGCAACAGGTTGAGCTCTTCGGGGGTGTGTTCGCACAAAAGGCCGGTGAGGATGGCGTTGATGCACACGCTCTTGCCGGAACCGGTGGCGCCGGCGATGAGCAGGTGGGGCATAGCTGCCAGGTCGGCCACCACCGGCGCTCCGGAGACATCGCGCCCCAGGGCGATGGGCAGGACGCCCTTGCTGCGCGCCTTGTGGAACGTGTCCGACTCGAGCACGCCGCGCAGCGAGACGAGCGTCACCTTGCTGTTGGGCACCTCGATGCCGACCAGCGGGCGGCCTGGCACAGGGGCTTCGATGCGAATCGGCGCCGCGGCCAGCGCCAGCGACAGGTCGTTGACCAGGGCGGTGATCTTGCTGACGCGCACCCGTTGCCGCACGACGCTGCCGTCGGGGGCGGTGCGTTCGATAGTGCCCGGCTCCACGCCGAACTGGGTGACCGCTGGTCCGACGTTGATCTCGCGCACCCGCGCCGGCACGCCGAACGCGCGCAGCGTCTCCTCGATGATCTGCGCCTGATAGCGCACGTCGGCGCCGGTGACCGGCTCTTTGGACGAGGGGATGAGCAGGTCGAGCGGGGGCAGGTGACGCCGGCGGCGGGCGGGGCGTCTCGGCTGCGCCAGCTGGGTGTTGAGCGGCAGTGCTTTGATCTCCGGACGCAGACGCGGGCGTGTGGTCCGTTCGGACACTTCCGCCGGCAGCATCTCCGGGGCGGCCGGGGCATCCTCCACGCGCGGGGTGCGCATGCGTGGCTGCGTGGGCAGGACGGCCAGGAAGAGCATACCGCCCAAAGCGCCCAGCACCATGCTCAGCAACAGCAACCCGGCCGCTGTCTTGCCCAGCAGATCCACCAGCGCCGTGCGGATGCCCCAGCCCAACAGGCCGCCGCCACCGCCCATCCGGGCCAATCCCAACGGGTCATCGCGCTCGACGAGCAGGTGGATCAGCGCCAGGGCGGCGATGAAGAGCAGCTCGGCGCACACGACGATCTCCCAGCGCAGCGGGCGGGAGGGCGCGGCATTCGGCGTCAGCTGGCGGCGGAGTCCGGTGACGAGCAGATAGCCCCCCAATGCGCCGAGGAACATCCCGACCGGCAAGGCGCCCAGGCCGAACACCTGGCGCAACAAGAAGGCGAGCGCCGCATTGAGGGCGCCGGGAGCGGCGGAGAGGAGGCCGAGCAGGCTCAGGCTGGCCAGGACGATCAACGCCAGGCCGATCAGCTCCTGCCGCATCGCGCGCAGCTGCTGCATGGGATGGCTATTCGCTCACGTGTCGCAAGCTCAGTCCTAAGCGGTGCTGGGCGCCGTCCACACGGATGACGCGCGCCCGCACGCGATCGCCCTCCTTGACCACATTGCGCGGATGGAGGAAATTGCCATCGGCCAGCTCCGAGACGTGGATCAGCCCTTCCACCCCTTCTTCCAGGCGCACGAATGCCCCGAAGCTGACCACGTTGGTCACCTCGCCCTCGACGATATCGCCGACGTGGTAGCGCTGATCCACCAGGCTCCACGGATCGGGCTTGAGACGTTTCAAGCTGAGCGCCACGCGTTGGTGCGCCGGTTGCACGTCGATCACATAGACCTGGATCTCGTCCCCCACACGCAACACGTCGGCGGGATGGTTGACGCGGCTCCACGAGAACTCTGAGATGTGGATGAAGCCTTCAACGCCGCCCAGATCGACGAACGCGCCGAAGCCACACAAGGCATTGACGCGACCGGTGCGCACCTGGCCCGGCGCCAGGCTGTTGAGCAGGGCCAGGCCCGCATGCTGGTTGAACGCGGCACGCTCCGAGAAGATGAGCCGGTTGCGTTCGCGGTCGATCTCGATCACGCGCAAACACAACACCTCACCGACGCGCCGCGCCAGCTGGGCCTGACGCACCTCGTCGTCGGACTCATCGGGCAGCTCGATCAGCTGCGAAGTGGGCACAAACCCCTGCAGCGCCCCGAAGCGCACCAGCAATCCCCCGCGGTTGTAGCCGGTCACCCGCAGCTCCACCCGTTCCTTGCTCTGGAGCAATTGCTCAGCGCGTGCCCATTCCGCCGCCAGTGCTTCAGCCGGGGATCCGCGCGCGGCGCCCGGGGGCGTGGGGCGGGCAGGGGATCGCTTCGGCTCCTCGCCGTCGCGCGTTACAGGATGATGGGAGGGTGGCGGGTGAAAGACCTCTTCCAGGGTCGGGCCCCCATCATAGAAGGTCGATTCATAAGTGGATAATCGATCAACATCAGCTAAGAGGGCGCGCCAGTAGCCTTCGTCCGGGGGGATTTCCCACGGCTGCAAATCTCCATTGCTCATCGTCACTCCCTTGTCCCCGCACCAACACACAATGGCTAAACGACAGGACGGTCCTGAATCGCTTTCATTATAAGGCAAGCACATTTTATTGTCAATGGTGCAAAAGGGTGGGAATGCATTGCATGGTAAGGAAAGTGAGCCATCCACCCATACGCCCCGCCAAACTTGCCCTGACCGCCCATCTCTGGCATAATAAGATGAGCTGGCCTGGGTGTGTGCCCAGGCCAAAAGCCTGATTATTGGAGAATGGACAAAATTTCTGGAGGTAAAAGTAACATGACCCGCAAAATGATCACAGCGGACGGCAATGAAGCGACCGCTTACGTAGCCCATCATGTCAGTGAGGTCATTGCCATCTACCCGATCACGCCCTCCTCTCCCATGGGTGAATGGGCCGACACATGGTCGGCACAGGGAGAGCCGAACATCTGGGGCACGGTGCCGTTGGTGATCGAGATGCAGTCCGAAGGCGGCGCCGCGGGCGCGGTGCACGGCGCTTTGCAGACTGGCAGCTTGTGCACCACCTTCACTGCTTCGCAGGGCTTGCTGCTGATGATCCCCAACATGTTCAAGATCGCCGGCGAGCTGACGCCCACCGTGTTCCACGTCTCGGCGCGCACGCTGGCCACCCACGCGCTCTCCATCTTCGGTGACCACTCGGATGTGATGGCTGTGCGCAGCACTGGGTTCGCCCTGCTGGCTTCATCTTCGGTGCAGGAAGCGCAGGACATGGCGATGATCGCCCATTCTGCCACGCTCAAGGCGCGCGTTCCCTTCCTGCACTTCTTCGACGGCTTCCGCACATCGCACGAGATCAACAAGATCGAGCAGCTCACCTTGGACGACATGCGTGCGATGATCGACGACGAACTGGTGCAGGCGCATCGTGCGCGCGCCATGTCGCCTGACCGACCCATCCTGCGCGGCACCGCTCAGAACCCCGACGTCTTCTTCCAGGCGCGCGAGGCGATCAACCCCTTCTACCTGGCGTGTCCGCAGGTGGTGCAGGAGACGATGGACCGCTTTGCCCGTCTGGTGGGCCGCCAGTATCATCTGTTCGATTACTCCGGCGCCCCGGATGCCGAACGCGTCATCGTCCTGATGGGCTCCGGCGCCGTGACCGCCTCGGAGACAGCGCAATACCTGATGGAGCACGGCGAAAAGGTGGGTGTCGTCACCGTGCACCTGTATCGCCCCTTCTCCGTCGCCCACTTCCTACAAGCGCTGCCGCCCACCACGAAGGTCATCGCTGTCCTGGATCGCACCAAGGAACCCGGCGCCGCCGGCGAGCCGCTCTACACCGACGTGGTGACAGCCGTCGCGGAGGGCATGGCGCAGG
Organism: Ardenticatenia bacterium; assembly: GCA_003130875.1. Taxonomy (GTDB): domain Bacteria; phylum Chloroflexota; class Anaerolineae; order 4572-78; family NAK82; genus NAK82. The sequence goes on along the minus strand of QEXY01000181.1, from coordinate 24,312 downwards.
GCATCGCCCCCTTCGAGAAGATGCCGCGCATCATCGGCGGCCGTTACGGGCTCTCTTCGAAGGAATTCACCCCCGCGATGGTGAAGGGCATCTTCGACGAGATGCGCAAGGAGCAACCGAAGAACCACTTCACCGTGGGCATCACCGACGATGTGACGCACACGAGCATCGAATATGACCCCTCGTTCGACATTGAGAGCGAGGACATGGTACGGTGCGTCTTCTTCGGGCTGGGCTCCGATGGAACGGTGGGCGCCAACCACAACTCCATCCGCATCATCGGTGAGGAGACCGATAACTACGCACAGGGCTACTTTGTGTACGACTCGCGCAAGGCGGGCACGGTCACCATGTCGCACCTGCGCTTTGGCCCACGGCCCATCCGGGCGCCCTACCTGATCAACAAGGCGAACTTCGTGGCGTGTCACCAGTTCCCCTTCCTCGAGCGCTTTGACATGCTCAAGTACGCCATGCCGGGCGGTGTATTCCTGCTGAACAGCATCTATGGACCGGACGAAGTGTGGGATCATCTGCCGCGCGAGGTGCAGCAGGATATCATCGAGAAGCGCCTGCGCTTTTACGTGATCGATGCCTACGAAGTGGCGCGTCGCACCGGCATGGGTGGGCGCATCAACACCATTATGCAGACCTGCTTCTTCGCCATCAGCGGAGTGCTGCCGCGCGAGCAGGCGATTGCCGCCATCAAGGAGGCCATCCGCAAGACGTACGGCAAGCGCGGTGAGGAAATTGTGCAGCGCAACTTCAATGCGGTCGACCAGGCGCTGGCCAACCTGCACGAGGTGAAGGTGCCCGACAAGGTCACCAGCACCTTCACGCGCCGACCGCCGATGCCCCCCGAGGCACCCGAGTTCGTGCGCGAGGTGCTGGGCGCCATCGTGGCCGGCGAGGGTGACCGCCTGCCGGTGAGTGCGATGCCGGTGGACGGCACCTTCCCCACCGCGACGACCCGCTATGAGAAGCGCAACATCGCGCTGGAGATCCCGGTCTGGGAGCCCGACATCTGTATCCAGTGCGGCAAGTGTGTCCTGGTGTGCCCGCACGCGGTGATCCGCGCCAAGGTTTATGATCCCTCATACCTGGTCAAGGCGCCGCCCACCTTCCGCTCCACCACGGCGAAGTTCAAGGAAGTGGCCAAGGACATGCGCTACACCCTGCAAGTCGCGCCGGAGGACTGCACCGGCTGTGCGCTCTGCGTCGAAGCGTGTCCGGCCAAGGATAAGACCCAACTGGGCCGCAAGGCGATCAACATGGCGCCGCAGCCGCCCATCCGCGCCCAAGAGCGTGAGAATTGGGAGTTCTTCCTCTCCCTGCCCGAAGTAGAGCCCGGACGCTTTAGCTTCACCACGGTTAAGAACGTGCAGCTGCTGCAGCCCCTGTTCGAGTTCTCCGGTGCGTGCGCGGGCTGTGGTGAGACTCCGTATCTCAAGCTGATGACGCAGCTCTTCGGCGACCGCGTCATCGCGGCGAACGCCACCGGCTGCAGCTCCATCTACGGTGGCAACCTGCCCACCACCCCGTGGGCGGTCAACGCCGAAGGGCGCGGACCGACCTGGTCCAACTCGCTTTTCGAGGACAACGCCGAGTTCGGCCTGGGCATGCGCCTGACGCTGGACAAGCAGCTGCAATATGCGCGCGAGCTGCTGCCTCAGTTCGCCGCTCAGGTGGGCGAGCAACTCGTGGATGAGCTGCTGAATGCCGATCAATCGGACGAGATGGGCATCCGCAAGCAACGCGAGCGTGTTGCCCTGCTGAAGCAGCGCCTGCAGGAGAGCACCCATCCGCGCGCTCGAGACCTGCTCGCCCTGGCCGATGTGCTGGTGCGCAAGAGCGTCTGGATCATCGGCGGCGATGGCTGGGCGTATGATATCGGCTACGGCGGCCTCGACCACGTGCTCGCCACCGGCCGTGATGTCAATATCCTGGTGCTCGACACAGGCGTCTATTCCAACACCGGCGGGCAGGCGTCCAAAGCCACCCCGCGCGCTGCTGTCGCCAAATTCGCCGCGCAGGGCAAGGACCGGCCGCGCAAGGACCTGGGCCTGATGGCCATCGCCTATGGCACGGTCTACGTCGCCAGCGTGGCGATGGGCTACAATGACCAGCAGACGCTCCGCGCCTTCCTGGAGGCGGAATCCTATCCCGGACCTTCGCTGATCATCGCCTACAGCCACTGCATCAACCACGGCATCGACATGCGCAAGGGTCTGGAGCAGCAGAAGCTGGCGGTGCAGAGTGGACTGTGGCCGGTGTACCGCTATGACCCGCGCTTGATCGCGCAGGGCAAGAACCCCCTGATCCTGGAGTACAAAGGTCCACAGATCCCATTGGAGGAATACGCCTACAAGGAGACGCGCTTCCGCATGCTGCTGCAAAGTGATGAAGCGCGCGCCGAGGCCCTGCTACAGCAGGCCAAGCAGGACGTCCTGGCACGCTGGAACTTCTATCAGCAACTTGCCGCTATGCGCTATGGAGATGGCGCGGAACAACCTGTTGAAGCGCTCGCACACGTAGAAGGGTGATTGCATCATGGCCGATCTCAGCACGACCTACTTAGGACTGCAGCTGAAGAACCCGTTGGTCGCTTCCGCCTCGCCGCTCTCCGAAAAGGTGGAGACCGCGCGTCAGCTGGAGGAAGCGGGCGTCAGCGCGATCGTGATGTATTCCCTGTTCGAAGAACAGATCATCCACGAGAGCCTGGAGCTGGATTATTATCTGGAACGGGGCACTTATGCCTACGCTGAAGCGCTGACATACTTCCCCGATGTGGGCCGCTATGCGCTGGCGCCGGACAAGTACCTCGACAAGATCCGCGAGCTCAAGCGCAACCTGAGCGTGCCGATCATCGCCAGCTTGAACGGCGCTTCGCTCGGCGGTTGGGTGAAGTACGCCCAGAAGATCGAAGATGCCGGCGCCGACGCCCTGGAGCTCAACCTCTACTATCTGGCCACAGACCCGAACATGACGGCAGCCGAGCTGGAGGAGCGCTATGTGGAGCTGGTGCAATCGGTGCGTTCCAGCGTGCGCATCCCGTTGGCGGTCAAGCTGAGCCCCTTCTTCACCGCGCTGCCCCACATAGCTCGGCGGCTGGTCGAGGCCGGTGCGGATGGCCTGGTGCTGTTCAACCGCTTCTATCAGCCCGACTTCGACCTGGAGGCCCTGGAAGTGGTGCCCAACCTGACGCTCAGCCGGCCGGAGGAGTTGCGCCTGCCATTGCGCTGGATCGCCATTCTGTACGGTCGTGTGCAGGCGGATTTGGCGCTCACCACCGGTGTGCACAGCGGCCGGGACATCGCGAAATCCATCCTGGCCGGCGCTGCGGTGGCCATGACCACTTCGGCGCTGCTCCTTCACGGCGCGAAGCATGCCACCACTATGCTGGCCGAGCTGCAACAATGGATGGAAGAGCACGAGTACACCGCCGTGGCGCAAATGCGCGGTGCGATGAGCCAGCAATCGGTGGCAGAGCCGGCTGCCTTCGAGCGCGCCAACTACGCCAAGGTGTTGAGCTCGTTCGACCTCAACGCCATCAGCGTGCGGGAACGCTAGACGCGCCGCGTTGAGCTAAGGAGAGCGCAAGGACGTCTGGCGTGATGCATGTCCGCCACGTGCAGAACGTTGCCGTGGCGGACATGCTTTCGCTGCATCGTGTTGCGAGCGGGTTGCCCTTTTGGGTGGTCTCAGGGCACATGGCAATGCTCATGGGCGTCTGCGCTGCGTTTCCGCACCATGGGCGGACATTTTGAGCCCTGACGGAGGGTCAGACCGGCCCGAGTGCGCTCCGCCTGAGCGGATTTGGATCACCAGCTGTGGGATTGAGCCTGCGGCGTCCTGTGGCTGGCACTTATTCCGTCGCGCTTCGCTTGCGCTGCGGCCGGGCAGGTGATTTGCGTCGCTCATCCCACAGGTGGCGAACGGCCAGGATGGGGTGGGTGTAGAGCATTCGCGGACCGGCATAGCGCATGACGCGGCGGATTTCCTCGCGCATCGCGGGTTTATAACAATGCACCAGGCAACGCGCGCACGTGGGTTTCTCTGCACCGAAGAGGCATTGGTCCAGCCGCTGCCAGGCATACTGGAGCAGAGCCTGACAGGACGCGCATAACGCCTTACGCCCCCCATGCTGGTCACGGCAGTAGATGCGGATCATCGCGGCGACTGTCTTCTTCTCACGTTCGAGGCGGTCCATCAGTGTGCTCCGTGGAGCCGATAATATACTGGATTGACCTCATTTGTCAAATAATCAAGAGGACATGGACGTTTGCCGCATCGCCGGCAGGGACTACGATGAAACCCACTGGTGCAGCGGAGCGGCAAGGGTTAGCGGCGCAGGTGCTGACTTTTGTTGCCCTTGGCTGGAGCGCATATAATGTGATGATTGGCTGGATACCGACGGTGACATAGGGAGAGAACTGTGATATTCGGAACGAACAAGTTGTGGCAGAGCCTGGAGCGCACCCGCAACGCCTTCTTTGGGCAGATCACGGGTCTTTTCGGCAACAGCGAGATCAACCCGGAATTGTGGGACGACCTGGAGGCACTGCTCATCCAGGCAGATGTGGGGGTCGCGACCACTCAACTGCTGATCAAGACGGTGCGCGAAACCGTGGCGCGTCGCGGATTGACACGCGCCAGTGACGTGCAGCAGGTGTTGCGTCAGGAGATGATCAACCTGCTCCAAAATAGTCATACGCTGAATATTCATCACAACCGATTGCTCAACGTGGTCCTGGTGGTCGGGGTGAACGGTTCCGGCAAGACGACCACCATCGCGAAGCTGGCCTATCGCTATCGCGAGCAGGGCTATCGGGTGACGCTCGCGGCAGCGGACACCTTTCGCGCGGCTGCGATCAGTCAGCTGCAGCTATGGGGAGAGCGTGCGGGCGCCACGGTGATCGCGCACCAACCCGGCGCCGATCCCGGCGCTGTGGTCTTCGACGCGATCAAGAGCTGCCAGGCGCGCGGCGCCTCATTGCTCATCGTGGACACCGCCGGTCGTCTGCACACCAAGTACAACCTGATGAAGGAGCTGGAGAAGCTGCGCGTGATCATGGCGCGCCAGGTGCACGAAGCACCTCATGAGACGCTCCTGGTGCTGGATGCCACCACCGGGCAGAACGCCATCAGCCAGGCGCGCCACTTCAAAGAAAGTGTGCATGTCACCGGCGTGGTGCTGGCCAAACTGGATGGCACCGCCAAAGGTGGGGTGGTGTTTGCCATTGCGCGCGAATTGGGTCTGCCGGTGCGTTTCGTCGGCACCGGCGAGCAGCTGAGCGATCTGGAAGAATTCAACGCCGAAGCATTTGTGGACGGACTGTTCGGCAAATAGCCCAAACAATCCGCGAAAACGGCCTTTCATTTCGTGAGGAGGTGAAGGATATGAACATAGAAGAGACACGCGCCATCCTGGCTGAGCTGCGACAGCGGATCAGCGAAATCATGGTGCATCTTTGACATCCCTGCCAAGGAGAAAGAAATCGCACGCCTGGAAGAGGAATCCACCGCGCCCGACTTCTGGAATGACCAAAGGGCCGCTCAGGCGCACATGCGCCGGCTTGCCACCTTGCGCGAGGAAGTCGAGACCTGGCGCAGCCTGGACCGGCGTGTCGCCGACGCGCTCGAACTGAGCGAGCTGCTCAGCACAGATGAGGATGAAGATGAAGCGCTGGCTGCCGAGCTGGCAACGGAGGCCGCCGAGCTGCAGAAAACGCTTCAGCAGATGGAATTTCGTCTGCGCATGTCCGGCGAACACGATCGCGATGATGCCCTCCTCTCCATCCATGCCGGCGCCGGTGGCACCGAAAGCCAGGATTGGGTGGCAATGCTGTTGCGCATGTACCTGCGTTGGGCGGAGGACAAGGGCTATAAGACTGAAATCCTGGACTCGCTGGAAGGTGAAGAGGCAGGCCTGAAGAGCGTCACCGTGTTGATCGAAGGACCGTATGCCTACGGATACCTGCGCTCGGAGCGCGGAGTCCATCGTCTGGTGCGGCTGTCACCCTTTGACGCTGCCCACCGCCGTCATACGTCCTTTGCGCTGGTGGAGGTGATGCCCAACCTGGATGACGACATCGAAGTGCACATCAACCCGGAGGACATTCGCATGGACGTCTACAAGTCTTCCGGGGCAGGGGGGCAACATGTCCAGAAGAACGCCACGGCCGTGCGCCTGGTGCATATCCCTACCGGCATCGTGGTCACGTGCCAAAACGAGCGCTCCCAGATGCAGAACCGTGAAATGGCCATGCGCATCCTGCGTGGCCGCCTGTACGAATTGGAACGCCAAAAGCGCGAAGAGGAAGCGGCACGCCTGAAAGGGGAGCATGTGGAGGCCGGTTGGGGCAACCAAATACGCTCCTATGTGTTACATCCTTATAAGATGGTCAAGGATCACCGCACGAACTACGAAGTGGGCAACGCGGAAGCGGTGTTGGATGGGCACATCGATGAATTTATTGAGGCATATTTACGCCATGTAGCGGTGTAGGAGACATCGCCCGGGAGCTCCCGCGCTCCCACGATTGCAGAAGTCACACCACAAAATACCACAAAATACCACAAAATACCACAAAATACCACGGAAAAGGAGGACAGAGCAGGAGCGTTTATCTGCTCGCAAACGATCGGATGAAACTGGTAACATTCGTACACAACCACGCATTGCGCTTGGGTGCATTATGTGTACGCGATGGGCGTCAGGCCATCGTGGATCTGCAACAAGCAGAACCGCGGCTGCCCGCCGACATGCTCGCGTTTCTGAGACAGGGGGAAGAAGCGCGACGCCTTGCCGAGGCAGCAATTGCGCGCACCCCCGATGGAATCGCGTTGGAAGCGGTGCAGTTAAAGGCGCCCATCCCAAACCCGGGGAAGATCATCTGCATCGGGCTGAACTACCGTGACCACGCGGCGGAGACGGGTCAACCCATTCCCGAGTATCCCACGGTTTTCTCAAAATATGCCAACGCAGTGATCGGACCGGACGAGCCCATCGTGTTGCCGCGCGTATCCCAGCGCGTTGACTATGAAGGCGAATTGGGCGTGGTGATCGGCCGCCGCGGACGTTACATCCCAGAGGACCGCGCGCTCGACTATGTGGCAGGCTACTTGCCCTGCAACGATGTGAGCGCCCGCGACTTTCAAAAGCGCACATCCCAGTGGACGATCGGCAAGACATTTGACACGTTTGCCCCGATGGGGCCCGCTCTGGTCACGGCAGACGAGATCGCCGATCCCCATACGTTGGACATCCGAGTCTACGTCAGCGGCGAGCTGATGCAATCCTCGAACACACGCAACTTGATCTTCCCTGTGCCCTATCTCGTTGCCTACCTGAGCCAGGTGATGACCTTGGAACCAGGTGATGTCATTTTGACAGGCACACCGGGCGGAGTAGGCGATGTACGCACACCGCCGCGTTATCTGCGGCCGGGCGATGAGGTGCGGGTCGAGATCGCCCAGCTGGGTGTGCTGCGCAATCCGGTGGTTGATGAGGCGGGACGGGGCTGACGGACGGAGTGTAGCGCCGTCGCGCACCTGTCAGGAGGCAACGGATCGTGCCGATCAATGATATTGTCATCCGCGTCGCTGGTGAATCGGGCGAGGGCATTGTCACCATCGGTGAAGTGTTCGTGCGCATTGCGGCTTTCTCCGGCCTGGAAGTGTACACGTTTCGCACCTTTCCAGCGGAAATCCTGGGCGGACACGTGATCTTCCAGGCCCGCATCGCCGACCGACCCGTGCTCTCCCAAGGGGACGACATCAACGTATTGGTATCGCTGAATCAGGAAGGCTACGATACGCACGTGAGTGAGCTGGAAGCGGGTGGCATCGTGATCTACGACGATGCCGTCGTCACGCCACGCGACAGCGACCGCCATTTGCTCTATCCCATCCCGGTATCTCAGATCGCCAACAGCCTCAATTTTCCGCGCGGCAGCAACCTGGTCATGGTCGGCGCAATGGTGCAACTGATGGGTCTGCCATTCGAGCGCGCCGAGCAAGTGGTGCGCCGCAGGTTGGGGCGTTATGCAGAGATGCTTCCCAAGAACCTGGAAGCTTTAGCGGCAGGCTACCGCTACGCGCAGGAACGTTTTCCGAGCCACCCTCCTGCCTACTTGGTGCCACCCGAACAAATCGCTGAGGAAAAGCTAGTGTTGACCGGCTATCAGGCGATCGCGCTGGGTGCGCTGGCAGCGGGGTGTCGCTTTTTCGCCGGCTACCCGATCACGCCCGCTACCGACTTGATGGAGTTTATGGCCAGCGAGCTTCCGAAGGCGGGTGGCACCGTAGTGCAAGCCGAGGATGAAATCGCCGCCATCAACATGGTCATCGGCGCGTCCTTCGCCGGCCTGCCCTCTATGACCGCCACCTCGGGTCCGGGCCTCTCCCTCATGATCGAGGCGATCGGGTTGGCCAGCATGGCCGAGATCCCGATCGTCGTGGTCGATGTGCAACGCGCTGGACCGGCCACCGGTATGCCGACGAAGACGGCCCAAGGCGATCTGTATATGGCTTTCTATGCCGGTGCCGATGAAGCGCCGCGGTTTGTCATCGCGCCCAGCTCGGTGGAGGATTGCTTCTACCAGACGATCAACGCCTTCAACATGGCGGAGCTCTATCAAATGCCGGTCATCATTCTGAGTGACCAGGCGCTGGCGCCTCGCGTCGAAACGTGCACGTTCTTCAACCTGGAGAACATCCGGCTCTGGAAACGCCAGCTGGCCGAACTGAAACCCGGCCAACCCTTCGAACGCTACAAAATCACCCACAGTGGCGTGTCTCCCATCACCATACCCGGAACGCCAGGAGGTCAATACGTCGCCGAGGGCCTGGAGCACAATGAGCAGGGTCATCCAGACTATTCACCGGAGATGCACCGGCTGATGACCAAGAAACGGTGGAACAAGGTCAACGCCGCGCGCCACCATGTGTTCGGCCTCGAGAACGCCGTTGAGGAATGGGGCGATCAAGACGCGGCGATCGGCATCCTGGGATGGGGCAGCTCGTTAGGACCGGTCAAGGAGGCCATGGTGCGTGCTCAGGCGGCTGGATATCGGGTGGCCGCCCTGTTTCCCAAAATCCTGTTCCCTATGCCGGATGTGCGCATCCGACGCTTCATCCGCGGGCGTCGTATTCTGATCATTCCCGAGCTCAATTCGCTGGGCCAGTTTGCACGGGTGATCGAACATCGCTACACACGCCAGCTGGTACAGGATTCGATCAGCGTCATCTCGCTGAACAAGTACGATGGGCTGCCCTTCAGACCGGTGGAGATTTTCGAAGAGATCAAGCGGGTGAGTGCGCTGCTCACGCGCCGCACATGGCCAAGGTGACGGAGGATAGCTGTGATGACCCTGGATCATCCGGTTCCGATAAAGGACCTGAAGAGCGATGTCAAGCCCATCTGGTGTCCCGGGTGTGGCGACTATGGCGTGATGCATGCGGTGCTGAAAGCGATCAGCGAGCTGCAGCTCGATCCAGCCCACATTGTGATTGCCTCGGGGATCGGATGCTCGGGTCGTTTTCCCGCCTTTGTCAAGACTTACGGTTTCCACGGGATTCACGGACGGGCTCTGCCGTTGGCAACAGGGGTCAAGATTGCCAATCCCAACCTCACCGTGTTGGCCGTGAGCGGCGACGGTGACGGTCTGAGCATCGGCGCCGGCCACTTGCCGCACGCGGCACGACGCAACGTGGACATCACCTACCTGGTGCTGGATAACGCGGTTTACGGCTTGACGAAGGGGCAGCCTTCTCCCACCAGCGCTTGGGGCATGAAGACCAAGGCTTCGCCCTATGGCACGGTCGAACACCCGCTCAACCCGGTGGCCATGATGCTGGCTTGCGGAACCACCTTCGTCGCACGCGGTTTTTCCGCCCGTCCGCAGGAGCTCGCGGAAATCGTCAAGCAAGGCATCCTGCATCCTGGCTTCGCCTTTATTGAGATCATCAGCCCATGTGTCACCTTCCTGGACACCTATGCCTTCTACAAACAACGCGTGGTGTCCATTCCTGAAAACCACGATCGCACAGACCGGATGGCGGCACTGGCGCTGGCATTTGAGACCGAGAAGATCCACCTGGGCATCTTTTATCAGGATCCGGATTCACACCCGCACCACACCACCCTGAGCGAAATGCGCCAAAAGATCAGTGGCAGTTATTCGCTCCAGGCGTTGCTGGAACGTTTCCGGCGATAGTATTCTGGGAAGCCGGGTCTTGCCCTCTCCTGAACGTGCAACTCCCCGATGGCCAACACATCGCATGTGAGCACGCTTATTAAGGAATATGCTGCGGCGCTGGGCTTTGACCTAGTGGGGATTGCGCCTGCTACGCGGGTGCCCCATGCGGAGGCCTATGGGGCCTGGGTGGAAGCTGGCTATGCGGGCGATATGGCTTATATGACACGGGAGCCGGAGCGCCGTCAGGATCCACGCCTCGTCTTGCCCGAAGCGCGCTCGGTCGTGGTGGTGGCTGTTTCCTATTTCACCGCCGATCCTCCCGCCGCGCTATGGGATGATCCAGCGCGCGGGCGCGTGGCGCGCTACGCTTGGGGGCAGGATTATCACGATGTGCTGACACCTCGTCTGCGCCAGCTGGCTGGATTTCTACAGCGGCACGTCGATGGCACTGTGCTATGGCGCGCCTATGTGGATACAGGGCCGCTCCTGGAACGCGATCTGGCGCTGATGGCCGGCCTGGGCTTCATCGGCAAGAACACGTGCCTCATCCATCCCGAATGGGGTTCATACCTCTTCCTGGGTGAGCTCCTGGTGAGCGCCGAGCTGGCTTACGATGCCCCCATCACGACGGGCATATGTGGGCGTTGCACCCGTTGTCTGGACGCCTGTCCCACCGGTGCCCTGGTCGCACCCTACCGGCTGGACAGTCGCAAATGCATTTCCTACCTCACCATCGAGCTCCGCACGGCCATCCCGCAAGCGCTGCGCGCTCCTATGGGAAACTGGATCTTCGGCTGCGATGTGTGTCAGTCCGTCTGTCCTTGGACGCGCCGCTTCGCCCGTACAGGGCGGCAAGACTTTCTGTCTTTCGAGCCGGCGCGATGCGTGCCCTCCCTGCTGGAGCTCCTCGCGCTGGACGAGGCGCAGTTTCGCGCCCGCTTTGGCCGCACACCGGTGCGACGGAGTAAGTGGCACGGTCTGCTGCGCAATGTGGTCGTCGCATTGGGTAATTGCGGCGATCCCGCTGCGATCCCGGCACTGCAGCACGCTGCCACGGAGTCGCATCCTCTCGTCCGAGAACATGCCGCCTGGGCGCTCCATCGCATCAGAAGCGCCGGGTGAGTGGTGGGCGCCAGCGCTCCGGTGTTGAGAAGATGGCACAGCCACGTCCAGATGGGCTGGAACCGCTCAGCCGCGCAGACGGGCGCCCAGGCTGGCCTCCAGGCTGCGCACAATTCTGGCCTGTATGCGCGCCACCTCTTCATCGGTCAGGGTGCGATCTTCGGCGTTGAAGGTGAGGGTATAGGCCAGGCTCTTCTTGCCCGAGCCGATTTGGGCGCCACGATACACATCAAACAGCTGCACACCGACCAACATCTTCCCGCCCGCTTGGAGGATGGCCTCTTCCACCCGCTGGGCTGGGATGTTTTCATCGACTACCAGGGCGATGTCCTGGCGCACCGCTGGGAAGCGTGGCAAGGGGCGCACGGTGAAGTAGGCAGGAATATGGGCTGTCAACCGCCGCAGGTCGAGCTCGGCTGCCAACACAGGCCGCTGGGAAGGTATATCAAAAGCTTCCTGCACCCAGGGATGCAGCTGACCGAACACGCCGATCACTTCTTCGCCCACTAGGAGATGGGCAGTCCGCCCGGGATGATAACTCGGATGCTCGGCAGGTCGGAAGCTGACCGGACGGATGTGCAATCCTTGTACCAGCGTCTCCAAGATGCCTTTCAGATCGAAGAAGTCCATCGGGCGTGTGTCGGCGCCATGCCATGTCACCAGCTCGCGTGGCCCGCTGAGGGCAATGCACAAAGTAGGCACCTCATCGGGAAGCACATCCTGCTCAGAAGGCAGGAGAAACACAGGACCGATCTCGAACACGGCGACGCGTTCGCGATGCCGCAGGTTCTGCGCCAGCACATCCAGGACACCGGCGAGCAGGCGGTGGCGCATCACTGTGCGCTCTGGACTGATAGGGTTGGTCAGCGTAACGTAGGGTCGCTCCTCAGGCGATGCATTGGGAGGGAGCAACAACGCCTCACGTTGCGGTGCCGTGAGACGGTACGTCATGACCTCTTGCAATCCCGCCTCGATCAGCAGGTCACGAATGCGTTCCTCGTGGAGCAAGGAGAGGTTATCGCGCTGTGGGGGCATCACATCTTCGATCTGGGTATTCGGGAATCGATCATAGCCGTAAATCCGCGCAATTTCCTCGATCAGATCGGCCCTGCCCACCACTCCGGTGCCGATATCCATGCGGTGATCCGGCACCGTGACGTGGAAAACTCCCTGTTCGTCATCCTCCACTTGGAATTCGAGCGCTTCCAAGATGCGCCTCACTTCCTGGCGCGGAAGATCGACGCCCAACAGACGCTGGACCTCTGTCATGGGCAGATCGACGTGAACCGGCGGCGGTGGTGCGGGATAGTAATCCAGGATATCCCGTGCGATCACACCGCCGGCGAGCTGCTGAATGAGCTGGGCAGCGCGCAATGCCCCCCACCACGCCTGTGAGGGATGCACCCCGCGGCTGAAGCGATACGCCGCCTCGGAGTTCAGCCCGTACGCCTGGACCGAACGGCGGATGTTGATGAAGTCCCACGCCGCCGCTTCGAGCAGGACATTGCGGGTGTTTTCGTGCACCTCGCTTTCGGCGCCCCCCATGATGCCGCCGATGCTCAGCGGACCGGCCGGGTCGGTCACCAACATGGTGAAAGGTTGCAAGGTGCGTTCTACGCCATCCAACGTGCGAATGGATTCGCCCTCTCGAGCGCACCGCGTGATGATTCGGATGGGCCGTTCAGGACCGGCATAGCGGTCAGCGCGTGCTCGCAGCACGTCGTAGTCAAAGGCGTGGTTGGGCTGACCCACCTCGAGCATCACATAGTTGCTCACGTCGACGACGTTATTGATGGGACGCATGCCTGCCAGACGCAGACGCAACTGCATCCAATAGGGCGAGGGCTTGATCTGGATGCCTTCGATCAGCGCCGCACAAAAGCGCGGATTGAGATGGGCCTCCTCGGTCTCGATGACCACTCGTCCACTGAGTGAGGCGCCCTCTAAAGGCAGGCGTGTATAATCCGGATAGCGCACCCGCTGACCGGTGAGCGCTGCCACTTCGCGCGCCACCCCGATGATCGAGGCACATCGCGCTATACTGGGGGTCAGCTCGATATCGAGGACAGCGGTGCCCAGCACGTCGGCCAGAGGCGCACCCGTCGGAGCATCGGGATCCAGGATCAAGATGCCAGTGTGGTCGTCCGAGATGCCCAGCTCCTTTTCAGAGCATAACATATGCCGGTTCATAATGCCACGCACAGGGCGCCCCTTGAGCACCATCTTAGAACCGTCGTCCTTGTGGCCGTCGAACAGGAGGGCGCCCTCCAGTGCAAAAGGCGATTTCAGGTTCAGATGGCGGACATCCTGTCCCAGGTAGGGGAACAGGTTGGGAGCGCCGGTCACCACCGTTTCAATCTGATCGGCGCCGTAGTCCACATCGGCCAACACCAATCGGTCGGCATTGGGGTGCGGCCGGACCGCCAGGATGTGACCGACCCGGATGCGTTCGCGATCCCAGGGCAGCTCAGCCCCCTCAATGCCCAGATACTGGATGCTGCTCACCTCCAGGCCGGCCAAGGTCAGGCGCTCGGCCAGCTCGGTCACCGGCAATGCGATGTCTACGTAGTCTTTCAGCCAGCTGAGTGGGACTTTCATGATCAGAATTGCTCCAGAAATCGCAGGTCGTTACCCCAGAAATAACGGATGTCTTCGATGCCATAGCACAGCATAGCGATGCGTTCGACCCCCATGCCGAAAGCGTAGCCCGAATAGATGGTGGGATCGTAGCCGCCGTTCTGCAGCACCACCGGATGCACCATGCCGCAGCCCAGAATTTCCAGCCAACCGGTGTATTTGCACAGCCGACACCCTTTGCCATGACACAGGATACATTCCACGTCCATCTCAGCCGATGGTTCAGTGAAAGGGAAGTAGCTGGCGCGGAAACGGGTCTTGCGGCCGGCGCCGAACATCCGTTGCGCAAAGTCGGTCAGCGTACCCTTCAAGTCGGTGAAGCGAATATGATAGCCCACCGCCAATCCTTCCACCTGATGGAACTGGATCTCGCTGCGGGCCGTGATCTGCTCATAACGGTAGCACATGCCAGGCAACACCACCCGGATCGGCTGCGGGCAGTATGCCCGCATCGCGTGGATCTGTCCGGGCGAAGTGTGTGTGCGCAATAACACGTCGGGCTGGGTGGTGTAGAAGGTGTCCTGCATATCACGCGCCGGATGGTGCGGTGGGAAATTGAGCAGTTGAAAGTTGTACTCGTCTGTCTCCACATCACGGCTGCGATAGACCTGGAAACCCATGTCCGCCCAGATTTGGAGGATACGGCGCAGGGTCTGGATGCTGGGATGCAGCCGGCCACGCAACACCGGGTGGCCAGGCAATGTCACATCCACCGCTCCCTCGGCCAAGGATCTTTCCATCTCTTGGGCTTTGATGAGTCGAGCGCGCTCCTCATAGGCCGCTTCAAGCTGCTGTTTGACCCGGTTGGCATGCTGGCCAAAGGCCGGGCGTTCCTCTTTCGGCAATTCACCGACACGTCGCACCGCAAGGGTCACCTTTCCCTTGCGTCCGAGATATGTGGTATGCCAATGCTCCAGGGTTTGACTGTCGGATATGCCGGTCAGCTCCGCCAGCGCTTGCGCTGCCAGCTGATCAAGGGTCTCGATACTTTGCGGAGAATCAGGCATAAGCGTTCCTCGAGTTGGACACCGATTTTTGTCTGCACTTATTGAAAACGGGCAAAAAGCTTATACCCGGTCAACAACTTGTCCTGTGCGCGGTCGTCCTGTATGATGATTATGACAACTTAGCACATCGTCACGTACTTGTCGGTTGTCTCAGGCTGTATTAGACTGCTCATGCTGTCCACCAGCCTATCAGGGAGTGATGCCGAATGGACTTGGATGCTTTGCAACAAGGCATCTCCGCGGCCCGCCAAGGGCGTCGTGCTGAGGCACGGGCATGGTTGCGTGAAGCCCTGCGACAGAATCCTAACAGCGAACAAGCTTGGTTGTGGCTGAGCACCGTGGTGGAGACCGATTCCGAATATCAAATGTGCCTGGAACGAGCGTTGGCAATCAATCCGCTCAACGAGACCACCCGGGCTCGTTTACAGGATGCGCTGCGCGGCGGGCACCGTGGCTCAGCAAGCCGTCGTCCTCCTCCCGCTTCACCTCCCCGGACAAGTGCATCTCCCTCCAAAACCGCCATTCCAAAAGTCTCAAAGCCAGCTAGCGCACCTGTCGCACCGTTGGAGAGGGATGCCGCCGCACCAGCTCCGAGCATTCAGCCGCTTCCGCATCCCGCAGCACCTCCAACATCTGTGCGCCCCGATGTGCACGAGGTCGCCTCTGAAGCCGATGCGGAACGGGCTTTTCCCACAATCCCACTGCCAGCCCTAGCTGTGATGGGCTGCCTGACAGTCACTGCGATCTCAGGGCTTTTAGTGCTGATCGCCTTGTTGCTAATGGGTTGGGCTTCTTAGGTGCAGATTATCCTACAGGACACCGGGTTTGTCAAAGACACGAAAAACTGGGTGTCTGGTTGTACAACAGGTACAACAGGCGCTGGAGGTTGACCTTCTGAACGCAAAGACACGAGATAGATGATCTGCCATATGGAGGTATCGATGGGAAATAACCTGGCCTGGATCGAAGAATCTCTCCGCGAGCTGCGTGAAAAGAATCTCTACACCACCATCCGCACCGTGGCATCGCCGCAAGGTGCCTGGTTGGAGGTGGACGGTCGCCGGGTGCTCAACTTTTGCTCCAACAACTACCTGGGCCTGGCCAATGACGCACGATTGGTGCGGGCGGCCCAGGAGGCGTGTGAGCGCTTCGGAGTAGGCCCTGCTGCCGTGCGCACGATTGCCGGCACACTGGCACTCCACCTCGAGCTCGAAACATCCCTGGCGCGCTTCAAGGAGGCGGAGGCAGCCCTCCTTTTCCAATCTGGCTTTTGTGCCAATCTCGGCACGATTCCAGCTTTGGTGGGGGCAGGGGATGTGATCTTCTCCGACGAACTGAACCATGCCAGCATCATCGATGGCTGTCGACTGAGTCGGGCTGAAATCATCCGCTATCCGCACAACGACCCGGCCGGGTTGCGCAGCCTGTTGGCAGAACACCGTGCCCGTTACCGGCGGGCGCTTCTGATCACCGACGGGGTGTTCAGCATGGACGGTGACATCGCACCGCTGCCTGAGTTGGTGGCATTAGCTGAAGAATTCGACTGCATGACAATGGTGGACGATGCGCACGGCGAGGGAGTGCTAGGACACGGTGGACGTGGCATTGTGCATCACTTCGGCCTCCAGGGAAAGGTGGACGTCGAAGTGGGCACGTTGTCCAAAGCTTTCGGCGTCTTGGGCGGCTATGTAGCCGGCAAGGCGCTCGTCATCGAGTGGTTGCGCCAGCGTGCCAGGCCTTTTCTGTTCTCCTCAGCTATGACCCCCGCGGATACAGCGGCTTGTCTGGCAGCTGTTTCCATCCTGGAAGAGAGCGATGAGCTGGTGAACCAGCTTTGGAAGAACACCTATTACTTTAAAGATCAGATGCAGTTGCTCGGATTCGACATCGGCCAGAGTGTGACACCCATCACACCGCTGATGCTGAAGGACGAAATGCTGACCCAGCGTTTCAGTCAACGTTTGTTTGAGGAAGGGGTCTTCGCCACGGCGATCGCCTATCCCACTGTACCGCTGGGCAAAGCGCGTATTCGTTTCATGCTCTCGGCGGTCCACGAGCGCGAGCACATGGACGAGGCACTCACCATCATTGCGCGCGTGGGGCGCGAACTGGAAGTGATCCGATGAACATCCCTCTTCTCGTCCTCACTTTAGCAGTGCAGCTGTCCCTCATGTTGGTGCTGCCCGTCCTGGTGGGCTGGTGGCTGCGAAAACGCTATGGCGTAGGCTGGCGCATCTACTGGATAGGTGGCGCGACCTTTGTCATTTCCCAAGTGGTGCACCTGCCGCTCAACTATGCGCTCGGCCTGCTGACCGGCACATGGGGTGTGGGGCTCTGGCCATTGCCGCTGATGGCGCTCGTCGCTGGATTGAGCGCTGGGGCGTGTGAGCAATCCGCCCGCTGGGTCATATTGCGCTACCTCCTGCGAGGAGCGCGCAGCTGGCAGGAAGCATTACAATTTGGCGCCGGACACGGGGGTGTCGAAGCGATCATCCTGGGCTTGATCGCTCTCTCTGCAATGGGCTCAATGGTGGTGATCCAAACGACCGGCGTGCAAGCCCTCGGATTGGAAGGCGAAGCGGCTGCCCAAGCAGAACAATCGCTGCGCCTTTTCTGGGGTGCGCCTTGGTATACGCCGCTGCTGGCAGGTTTGGAGCGATCTTTCGCCATCGCCTTTCATATTTGCATGGCCGTCCTGGTGATGCGCGCCATTACCCATTCACAGTTTCGCTATTTCCTGGCAGCCGTCGCAGCCCATATGCTTTTTGATGCATGGGCGGTTTGGGGCAGTCGTACGCTGGATTTGCTCCCAACAGAGTTGGGGCTGGCAATCGGGGCTGCCATCGCGCTCTGGGCGACTGTGCGCCTGCGTGACGAATCACACCGCTATCACGCGTGACGGCAATCGGTCCGGCAGCCTGGTCCATTGTCCGCTTGTTATGACAACCTACGTAGGGGCACTGGTGCGCGTGTGAACATCCGTTTTGTGTTGCGCGTTCTGGCGCTGGCACTTCCCCTGGCTGTGGTGGCAAGTGGGGTTGCTCTGGTGGCATTGATGGTGCGCGCAATCGTAGGACCTCCGCCCGATCCCACCCCTCTGCCGCCGACCATTTCGGCTCCACGGGGTGCGCTTCCGCGCGGCAACGTGGCATTCCAAGAATGGGTGCGCTACCGCGACGAGGAATATCGGATGGTGGGTTGCGGTTTCCTCATGGTCCTTGACGACGGACGCGTCGTCGGCTTGACAGCTGCGCACAACGCCGAGCCGGGCAATCCCGCGCGCCCTTTGGAGCAGATCCGACTGCGCGCCCAGCCATCAGGGTACATGGTGGACTTTGACACGTTATACGACCCCCCTGGCCGACCGCGGGACGGGGATGACCTGACGGTGGACTATCTGCTGTTGCACCCAGATGTGCCGGTTGATCCGGCATATGTGCTACAGCCCGATCCGCGCGGTGGACCGCTGCCGGGTGAGCGGGTTTTGCTCTACAAATGTCTGGGCGGCGATGGAGGCGGGCAAAGCATTCTGAGCGGCACCGTGCAATCGGCAGGTGACCAGGCCGTGTGGGTGTTGATGGATGAACCCTTTTCACCGATGCACTGGAGCGGCAGCGGTTCCCCATTAGTAAGCCAGCACACCGGTCACGTGGTGGGCATGCTCATCGCCGGCACGCTCCGCGGACGATGGATGTTGCTGGGCATGCATCCGGTCGGCTCGCTCGTGCAGAAGGCAGAAACCGCTGTCTCGACGCTCAAACTCGAAAACTATGGGCTCACCACCCCCTGATGGTCGCGGCTCAGATAACCCTCGTAACTCTGGTTACCGCTTCGACCCGCTCCCTTAATTTGAAACACTTGCATCTTTGCATTTCCTATCTATTATAGGTAATATCTCCTGTGCTGGAGCACCATTCGGCCATGCCGGACAACGTGGTTCGATGCTCAACGAGACCGAATCCATCGATACGAGGCTGAGCGCAACAGAAGGGGATGCCTTACGAATTCCCTATCGGCCGCATAGCTGGTCGCTGACGACCTCCTCCAGATTGAACAAGACATCCTGTTCGGTCCAATGTCCGCGCTAGAGCGGAATTGTCAGAAAGGCAGCAAGAGCGACCTATGACGAAAGCCGTGGTCATCGGGGCGGGATTAGGGGGTCTGGCCACAGCATTGCGTCTGCGGCACGCCGGCTTTGAGGTGGTGGTGCTGGAGAAACAGGCACGTTTCGGCGGCCGCAGCAACATCATCGTGGAAAATGGGTTCCGCGCCGACACAGGGCCGACCATCCTGGTGATGAAGGATGTCCTCGAGAATTTTTACCGCTCCATCGGTGAAGACCTGCACAGCCGGCTGGAGTTTGTGCGATTGGAACCCAACTACCGGCTCTACTTCCACGACGGCAGCCAATTGGACTTGCACAACACGATGGCCGAATTAGCAGACGCTGTGGACCGAATCGCGCCGGGTAGTTCGCCTCGAGTGTTCCGCTTCCTGGGAGACGCTGCCACCAAGTACGAGCTGGCCATGGAGTTCGTCACGCGCAACTATCGTCACATCACCGACCTGGTCAACCCGAAAGCGATAGGAAGGTTGTTGCGCACCCGGGCATATCAGAACCTGTATGCGCAAGTCAGTCGTTTCTTCGCCGGGGACGATAAACTGAGTAAGGCCTTTTCCTTCCACTCGATGTTCCTGGGGCTTTCGCCCTTTGAAGCTCCCGCTATGTACAGTTTGATCACCTACGCAGACCTGGCACTCGGAATGTGGTTCCCGCGGGGCGGTATCTACCGCCTGGTCGAAGATCTGGTGCAATTGGCCGAGGAAAGAGGTGTCTGGCTGCGTGCGAACGCGCCAGTCGCTGAGATCGGCATCGAGCGAGGTCGTGTCACCGGTGTGCGTTTGGCATCGGGTGAATGGGAGCCGGCCGAGATTGTCGTTTCGAATGCCGATCTGCCTTACACATATCGGCATCTGATCCCACCCGCCTGGCGGCGTTCGTATCCTGATCAGCGCCTGGAACGGATGCGCTACGCCTGTTCCGGATACATCCTGTTTCTGGGTGTCAACAAGACGTATCCCACCTTGCCGCACCAGTCCATTTACTTCGCCCAGGACTATCGCGCTAACCTGGAAGCCATTTTTCGCAGCTACAGCATCCCGGAAGATCCCTCGTTCCATCTCAATCATCCCACCGCGACGGATGCGCGCTTAGCTCCTCCAAGCCATAGCCTGTTGTATGTCTTGGCGCCGATGCCCAATTTGCGGGGAAATCGCATCGATTGGTCTGCGGCGGCGCCCATCGTGCGCGACCGGTTGCTGAACACTCTGGAACGCATCCTGGATCCCGATATCCGGCAACACATTGTGTGGGAGCGTGACTACCGACCGACGGATTGGCAGCGTGACATCAACGCCGTCTATGGCACTGCTTTTGGCTCGCTGGCGCATGATTTCTTCCAATCTTCCTATTTTCGCCCTCACAACAAATCATATGAGGTGAGAGGACTCTATTTCGTCGGACAGGGGACTTATCCTGGAATTGGCATCCCAATGGTGATAATCTCTGCTGGTCTGGTCACAGAAAGGATTCTTGAGGAGTGGTTGTAAGGGAGAGTTTTCTGACACCTTCTTTATCGCTATCTCGCGAATCTATCGCCTCGGCTGACGACTATGCGCTCTGCCGGCGCATTATGCAACAGGCGAGCAAGAATTATTCCTTTGCCAGCCGTTTCCTGCCACGTGACAAACGTCCGTACGTGGAAGCTTTGTATGCCTTGATGCGCGTCGGAGATGACCGCGTGGACGTGTCGCACAGCGGCTTTGCCTCGCCGCTTGCTGCGATTGAGGACTGGGAACGCACCTATTGGTCCGCCTTTGAGATGGGCACCAGCCCCGATCCGGTGATGCGTGCCTATCTCGACACCGCGCTGCGATTCGACATCCCACCGGACACCATGGCCGCCTACTTCCGGGCGATGAAAGAGGACCTGGTCGTCCGGCAGTTTCCCACCTTTGCAGATCTGTGGCATTATATGGAAGGGAGTGCGATCCCAGTTGGGCGGGCGATGACCCATATTTTAGGCACTCGCCCTCCGTACCAGGTTCACCACGCCTTGCCCGCTGCGGACAGTCTGGCCGTTGCGATGCAGCTGAGCAACTTCTGGCGGGATATCTGGCAGGACTGGAACGAAATGGGGCGCATCTACATCCCGCTTGAAGACATGGAACGGTTCGGCTACACACCGGACGATCTGGCACAAAGGCGCATCAACCGGGCGTGGCGCGATTTGCTCGAGTTTGAGATCAGCCGCACCGAAGCGTATTATCGGCAAGCCCGTCCGGGGGTGGCGATGTTGGCCAGCGGGCGCTGGGGGGTGATGACCGGCCTCGAAGTCTACCGCGCCATTCTGCCAGCTATCCGGCGCAACGGCTATGACGTGTTCCGACATCGTGCCGGCACATCTCGCATGGATAAGATGCTCCTGATGTTGAAAGCGGGCTGGCATGTGTTGGTTTCGAAGCCGCTGCCTCTGAGACGCGAATCGTAGAGACGTCTCTTTCCCTTTGTGCCTGGAGCGGACGGTGACCTACGCCGCAGTATTGGCGCTCTTTCTGACGTTGCCGCTGGGGTGGCTGCTCATCCATGTGCCCCGCGACCTTTGGAGTTGCTGGCTGATGCGTCGCTGTGTCTCAGTCGACCGGCGCGCCTACATCGTGGTACTCGCGCACATTGCGCTGGCTCTGGCCTATACCACTCCATGGGACAACTATCTCCTTGCTAAGGGTGTGTGGTTCTACGACCCGCAAAGGGTGAGCAACATCGTTCTGGGTTACGTGCCACTCGAGGAGTACAGCTTCTTTGTGCTGCAGTCTCTCTTGACCGGTCTTTGGACGCTCATGGTGCGACGCCACCTCAAGGTAGCGGAGAAGCCGGATATGACAGCATCTCACCTGCGTCTCTGGTCGAGCCTGGGTGTGTTTGTCCTCTGGGCGGCCGCGGTCGCGGTGTGGATCAGTGGATGGAAGCCCGGCACTTATCTGGCTCTGATTCTCGGATGGGGGCTGATCCCAGTGCTGATTCAAATAGCTTTCGGCGCCGATATCCTGTGGACACAGCGGCGCTTGTTAGCCGTCGCCATATTCGTCCCGACGGTGTACTTGTGGCTGATGGACTGGTTCGCCATCTCCCATGGAGTCTGGCAACTAGACCCCTTGCAAACCACGGGTCTGGCACTGGGCGGGCTGCCGTTGGAAGAGATGCTTTTCTTTCTACTAACTAACTGGATCATCGGTTGTGGGGTTGTGCTGATGCTATCTGAGACCAGTTACACACGCGCACAAGCGCTGCGCCAATATGGACAGATGCGATGGTGGCAGTTCCGTTCGTCAAGCTGAAAGTTTTGAGCCCCATCCTCACAGCAATGTCTCATAGCATGACAAGGGGTTTGCGCACGCTTGCGCACCACGAACGCATCGCATTCGGCGCATGGCTGGTGACATGGATCAGCACGCCGATCGTGCTATGGACCGCGGGAGAGCACATTTTCCCCTGGATGGCCTCGCTGGGGGTGCTCACGCAAGTGGCCCTCTCCGTCGGCATCCTGGCACGTACATGGGCGCCATTTCAACTGGCGAGCGTCGCCGGGAAGATCTTGATAAGCGCCTGGGCAATCGAAGTCGTCGGCGTGCATACCGGGTTGCTATTCGGTCGCTATGCGTACAGCGATGTGCTACAGCCGCAGCTCGGGAGCGTCCCCTGGCTCATCCCTTTTGCATGGCTGATGATGTTGCCACCCGCCTGGGCAGTGGCAGCAGCCATCCTATCCGATGACCGGCCAGAAGGGGTGCAGCGACGATCTCACTTACTAGCAAGAGCGATTCTGGCTGGCGCCGCTTTCACCGCCTGGGATACTTTCCTGGATCCCCAGATGGTAGCACGTGGACTGTGGCAATGGGCTACGCCGGGAGAATATCTGGGCATCCCGCTGCGCAACTTTGCAGGGTGGTGGTTCGCCGCCACGTTGCTGACCGCCGTGGTGCAGCCCAAGAACGTGCCACGAATGCCCTTGTTGCTGGTTTACACGCTCACTTGCATCCTGCAGGCGATCGGGCTGGGGATTTTTTGGGGACAACCCGTCGCGGCGCTGTGCGGCACGATCACGATGGGGAGCTTCGCCCTCATGGCGTGGATCAGGGAGAGTCGCCGATGGAAATACTCCTCTGGACCGTGATTGCCTTCCTCTGGGGTTCGATCCCCTTTGCCTGGCTGGTGGGACAGCTGGCCACCGGACGCGATATCCGGGCATATGGCGACCATAATCCGGGGGCGACGAATGTGCTCCGTGCCTCCAACTGGCGATGGTTCGCGGTGGCGTTGCTTTTGGATTACGCCAAAGGGGCGCTGCCGGTGGGCATTCCGTATTTCTTATTGGACATCCGGGGGTGGTCTGTCGTGCCGATTGCGTTTGCACCGGTGTTGGGACACGCCTTCTCTCCATGGCTGCGCGGACGCGGTGGCAAGACGGTGGCCACAACGTTCGGCGTGTGGAGCGGGCTGACCCTTGGCGCCGCGCCGATCATCCTGGCCGCGTTATTTACCACGCTTTTCGCCCTCCTCGCTTCGAGTGGCTGGACGACATGCATAGCCATGCTCGGTTTGGGTGGCTTTGTGGCGATGCAATATACCCGCTCCGCTCCCGAGCTGCTGGCTATCTGGGCGCTCAATATGGCACTCATCGGCTGGCGGCATCGCGCCGAACTGGGCCAGGCGCCGCGGTTGCGCACATGGATACGCCGACGCATCTGGGTAACACGATGATCTGGTTGGTCGCACTGGGTGTGCTGATCCTGATTGCGTGCCTCAGCGTGCTCAACACCATCACCTTCCCGCGCCTGCGGCCGGCTCAGCTGCACCGCTCTCCCAGCGTCTCGGTCCTGGTGCCCGCGCGCAACGAATCGGAGCACATCGAGGGGACTCTGAACCGCCTGCTGAACATGGAATATCCCAATTTCGAGGTGATCGTCCTGGACGACGCGTCCACCGACGACTCTTTCCCGCGTGCCCAGGCCAACGCGCGACGCGACCCCCGTCTCTCGGTGATTCACGGACAGCCGCTGCCGGCCGGCTGGCTGGGCAAGAACTGGGCCTGTCACCAACTGGCGCAGCATGCCAAAGGCGACATCCTGATCTTCACCGATGCGGATGTGCATTGGGAACCCGCAGCGCTCAGCGCTTTGCTGCATCTCTTGCAGCAGACACGGGCCGATTTGTTGACCGTCTGGCCCACCCAGGAAACGGTCACCTGGTCCGAGCGGTTGGTGGTGCCGATGATGATGTTCACCAT
>QEXY01000180.1 GCA_003130875.1 Ardenticatenia bacterium | reverse complement strand
ATGAGACCGGGTGAGGCGGATCATCCGGGCTGAATGAAGCCTATGAACGCGCTGCCAAGGCAGCATAACACTTTTCAGCGGACTTTTTCAACACCCTCACCTCGTATGCTTGCCAGCACTATGGAAATCGAGTAAGATTGCGGGGGTCGCCGGTGGTTGTGTGACATCCGAAGACCTACCTCGGTGCATATGGATGGCAGGAGTTCGCACGTGAATCAATCCCTTCTGACGTTGCTCACCCCGCCGGGCAGTCTGGCTGAACTGGACGTGCCTCAGGGGCTGTTGATGGATCTGGTGTTGCGCCTCATATTCGTCGAAGGCGACACCCCCGTGGCGCGCATGGAACAGGTGTTGCGCGTTCCTTTTAAGGTGCTGGATGACCTGCTGCTGGATATGCAAACTGAGCACTTAGTCGAAGTGCCCGGTGCGACCAGTCGCATCGGGCGACGTGCTTACATCTATCGCCTTACCGAGGAAGGCAAGGCGCGTGCCCGCGATGCGATGGAACGCAGCCAATATGTCGGTCCGCTCCCAGTCCCACTGGCCAAATATAACAAGGCGATCCTGTTGCAATCCCAGCGCTCGTTGGTCACTCCGGCTCAGGTCAAGGAAGCACTCAGCCATTTGGTGTTACCCGAAGGATTTGACCGCCAGATCGGTCCGGCGATCAATGCCGGCACCTCGCTTTTCCTGTACGGGCCGCCCGGCAATGGCAAGACCACCATCGCCCAGGCTATCGCCGAGCTGGTCTCCGGCAGTGATCCCATCTGGCTGCCCCATGCCGTGACGATCAGTGGCCAGATCATCCAGGTGTACGACGCATTGGTCCACCACGAAGTACCCACAGAACAGCCGATGCTCAACATCGATCCACGCTGGAGTCAGTATCGCAGACCAAGTGTGATGGTGGGCGGCGAGCTGAAGCTGGATAGTCTGGACTTGCGCTACGATCCTATTTCGGGGTTCTACGAAGCACCTCTACAGATGAAGGCGAATGGCGGCATGTTTCTGATCGACGACTTCGGACGTCAGCAGATGCGTCCGATCGATCTATTAAACCGTTGGATCGTGCCACTGGAGACTCACATCGACACCTTCCGATTGCGCACCGGGCAGACGTTCCAGGTGCCTTTTAAGCAGCTGATCGTCTTCAGCACCAACCTGGATCCCACCGAGCTGGTGGACGACGCCTTTCTGCGTCGCATTCAGATCAAAGTGGAAGTGCCCAGTCCGGACGAGAAAATGTACTATCAGCTCTTTGTAGCGATGTGCCACCAGCTTAAAATCCCCTTCGATCGGGCGTCCTTTTTACACCTGTTGCAAGAGTGGTACTATAAGCCGGGACGTGCATTGCAAGCGGTGCACCCGCGTGATATCTTGCGCGTCGTGGTAGGGTTGTGCGACTACATCGGGATACCTTACCAGCTCACGCCCGAAATCATCGACGAAGCATGCCGCGCTTATTTCGTGGCTCCTCAGCCGTATGCCCGGCGGACAGGCAAGTCGCTATGATCCCGGTAGCAGCGCCTGTGTTGGGCGACAAAGAGATCGAATATGTGGTGGACTGCATCCGCAGCGGGTGGGTCTCCTCGCTGGGGGATTATGTGCGGCGCTTTGAGCGCGAGTTCGCCGCATATTGTGGGGTGCGCTATGGCGTCGCGACCCATAATGGCACCGTGGCACTCCACCTGGTGCTGGCTGCCCTGGGCATCGGGAGAGGCGATGAGGTGATTGTCCCCAGCCTAACCTTCGTCGCCACAGGGAATGCGGTGGCCTACACGGGTGCTTCCCCGGTCTTCGTGGACTCGGATCCCTTCACCTGGACCATCGACCCCCAAGCTGTGGCGCATGCCATTACCCCCCGCACCCGCGCAATTATCGCCGTCCATCTCTATGGGCACCCGGCCGATATGGACGCGCTGCGCGTTTTGGCAGATAAACACGGGCTGATCCTGATCGAGGATGCCGCCGAGGCACACGGAGCACGGTACAAGGGCCGCCGCACCGGCTCGCTAGGCGATGTCGCGGTGTTCAGCTTCTACGGCAACAAGATTATCACCACCGGCGAAGGGGGCATGATCGTCAGTGACGATGGCGCGCTGATTGAACGCTGCTATTTCCTGGAGAATCAGGCGAAAGCGCGCGAAAACCCCTACTGGCACACCGAAATCGGCTACAATTACCGGATGACCAACCTACAGGCGGCTCTAGGTGTAGCGCAGCTGGAACGGATTGAAGAGTTTATCGCGGTGCGTTTGCGCAATGCACACCATTATAATCAGAGGTTAAAAGACGTGCCGGGTATTACTTTGCCGCCATGCGCCGAATGGGCTATGAATGTGTACTGGATGTATACTATCTTGATCGAGGATGGATTCGGCCTTTCACGCGATGCGCTGATGGCATGTCTCCGTGAGCGCGGCATCGAGACCAGGCCGGTCTTTTATCCGCTGCATCGGTTGCCCATGTACGATTGTGGACAATCTTTGCCGGTGGCAGAGAACATCGCCCGCAAAGGCGTCAATCTGCCCTCTGGCTCAGCGCTCACCTCGGCAGAGGTGGATGCTGTGTGTGACGCGATCATCGAGCAAGCACGCCGTTGATCTTTGGAGCTTATATCACGATATCCCATCCCTAACTAGGTAAGGCGAGTTCGGTCACCTGTGCGCATTGTTATTCTGACTTACGAGAGCTTATACGCGAATCTGATGACCCACCACCTTATTCAGGTGCGGCCGGGTCAGGTGGTGGGGATCGTACGCTCTGATTGTCTGATCTACGGCCGCTCGCTGCCGGGCGCGTTGTGGTATCTGCTGCGGCGCACGGGTTGGCGCTTTGTGGGACGCAAGGCCCTGGAGCTGTTTCAGACGCGTGCGATGGGATATGCCTTCCGACTTATCGGGCGAACTCCTCGCATACCCGGGCTGCGCGAGATCCAAGCGCGCTATGGCATCCCGGTGGTCGGCTCACGCGACGTCAACGCGCCTGAGACATTGGCGGTGTTGCGCGCTTGGCAACCCGACGTGATCCTCTCCATTTACCTGAATCAGTTGATCAAGCGCGCGGTGATCACGCTGCCCCGATTGGGATGTCTGAACATCCATCCGGCACTATTGCCGCGCAACCGCGGGTTGTTCCCCTACTTCTGGGTGCTGGCCAACGGCGAACGCGAGACGGGTGTGACCCTACATTGGGTGGACGAGAAGTTTGATACCGGCCCCATCCTGTTGCAAGAGGTGATCCCTGTGCAACCGAACGAGACGATCACCTCGTTGGCCTATCGCAGCGCTGTGGTCGGCGCCCGACTGCTCGAGCGCGGGCTCGATCTCATCGAGGCTGGTAACCCGCCTCGTATTCCCCAGGATGAGCGTGAAGCCAGCTATCATTCATGGCCGGGGCGCAAGGACCAACGCCGTTTCCGCGAGCGCGGTGGCCGCTATGGCACCGTCTTCGATCTGGCACGTTATATGTGAGCGATGCAACCACCTGGTAATAATCAGCATCCCCCGCCCAAAGCGATGGCTTCGATCTTGTTGCCCACCTACAACGAGCGCGACAATATCGTCGAGCTGGTGCAGGCGATTCATCAGCATCTCGGAGCGCAGGGCTTCAACTATGAGATCATCATCGTGGACGACAACAGCCCAGACGGCACTGCCGATGTGGTGCGCGAAGCGTTTGGGGACGATCCACGTGTGAAATTATTCGTGCGCCAACATGAGCGTGGTCTCGCCACGGCGTTGCGCTATGCTGCCGAACATAGCAGCGGTGAGGTGTTGGTCTTCATGGACACCGACTTCAACCACGATCCCGCGATGATCCCGCAGCTGATCAAGTTCTTGGAATACTATGACGTGGTGATTGGTTCGCGTTTCGTGATGCGCGGAGGAATGGAAGACCGCGTCCGCTATGTTTTCAGCTTTATCTACAATTTAGGTCTGCGTTTTCTGTTTGGCACGCGGGTGTGGGATAACCTGAGCGGGTTCTTCGCCATCTATCGCAGCCGTCTGTTCGAGCTGGATCTGGACCGCATCTTTTACGGATATGGTGACTACTTTATCCGCCTGCTAATGGTGGGTTGGCGGCGCGGCTGGCGCATGTTGGAGATTCCCGTCTTCTATCGCCTGCGACAGCGAGGACACAGCAAGACCCAATTCCTGGCCACCTTCATCCAGTACACATGGGCTATTCTCAAGCTGCGCCTCAGTTTTGGACTGGGCCGCATGCAATAGAGAGGAGTTGTCCTTTGATAGCCCATCCCCAGATGTGTCGAGGGTGTTGAAAAAGTCCCTTGACTGCTCAGATTTTCATAGGAAAATGGGCCAATAAAGCGGGTAACTAAAGAGT
>QEXY01000179.1 GCA_003130875.1 Ardenticatenia bacterium | reverse complement strand
ACCGTCAGGGAGCGGCACAAAGCGCACCTCAGAGAACGCCAAGCCCGCCGAGGTTTCTCCCCTGTTCATTCCCTGCGTTCCCGGCGTGCTCGGCGGTAAAATCAAAATCCCTGCCGCTTGCTACGCGCGCGGCTTGGATTGAGACAAACCTTGTCTCAGACTGAAATGCACCCCGTCAAGGGTGGCAACTTGAGTTATAAAATATGGCCCCTGCGACGTTAGTACCTATGACCTATTGAACTGATCCAGAAACCCCATATAATGAGGGATGAATATCCTCGAAAGATGCTTTCTTTCAACAGGAAAGTTATGCACTCTCAACTAGGATAAACTCTTCTTGCACAGAGGAGATCATTCCACCGCACTAAGGAGTACAGGATCCCATGGCAACCCGAACTGAACTGATGGTCAACCGCCTCAAAGAGCTTCAGGCGAGCACTCCCGATGTCGAGGCTTCTGCCGTGGTCAGCGTCGATGGCCTCATTATCGCTTCGGCGCTGCCGGCCGACGTGGAAGAAGATCGCGTCTCCGCCATGTCGGCGGCGATGCTCTCCCTGGGAGAACGCATTGCCGGGGAGCTGCGACGTGGAACGCTCGAGCAGATCTTCGTGCGCGGCGACCGCGGCTATGTCATCTTGATGGCCGCCGGCGAAGATGCGGTGCTGACCGCTATGGCGCGTCCCGATGCGAAGCTGGGTCTCATCTTTCTGGACATGCGTCGTGCAGCACAGGACATCGCCCGCCTGGTGTGAGCCAGCCGGTGAAGTTGGTCAAGACTATTTCAGGAGAGAAGAGACGATGAAAAAAGAGGAAGAATCGCTGTGGTTTTTGAATCTATGGTTGGATGGAGCCATTCGCAGTTATGGTTACATAGGAGGCACACGGGCATTGCGCAACTTCCTGCGCAGCGCTGCCAAAGTGGTGGTCGAACAGATGCGCCAAACAGCAAAAAGACGCGGCAAGCAGTTGACCCTGGACGGGACGCCCGATGTCATGCTCGCGCAGATGATGGAACTCGAGAACATGTTCGGCATCTTTCCGCCAGGGCAAATGGAAATGAGTGTCAACGGTGACAGCAGCATCACGCTGGTGTTGCACGGCTGTCCCTATGCCGAGGCGTGCACCAGTGTCCTCACCGATCTGATCCAGGCGAACTATCCGCGCAATTCGCTCCCTTGCATTCGCTCGGAGATCTATGCTGCTTCGCTTACCCCGAAGGACGAGCGCCGTTGCCGCTATCAGCTCACCAAGTTCACGCCCGGCTACCGGTGTCAATCGACACTGGAGTTCATCCCGTGAGTGTCAGAAATTTGCGAAGACCTTGTCGGAGGAACCTTTCATGAAAGAGATCATCCGTCAGATCCAGGCCGCAGTAGAGATCGACCCCGAGCGTTCGCGCATCCGGTTGGCCGGTCACGAAGTGGCCTATCACTGCGAGAAGTTCTCCACGCGGATCATCCGTGGTCTGGAAGACGTTTTAGGGGTTGAAGAGGCCAATGCTCTGATCCAACAGGCCGCGTCGGAGAGCCTATACCAGCCGTTGACCGAACTGTCTCAGGCTGAAACCAATTGGGCGAACCTGACGCGCTCGGAGCGGTTGGCTCTTATTTTTGAGGTTTTCAAGATACTGGGGTACGGCGCCGTCACCATTGCCGAAGCGAATGGGAATCGCACCAAGGTCACTTCGTCCAATTCCTACCTGGCGGAGGGGTTCTTCGAAAATGCTGAGCAGTGGCGCTGGTCGAAGCGCAGCGCGCCCTTCTGCCACGACATGTGTGGCTATCTACGTGCCGCTTTCGCAGTGAGCGATGGTGTCCCATTGGACCGAGTCACCGTAAAAGAGACCACATGCCGCACTATGGGGGCGGAGCTATGCACATTTGAAGTGGAGGTAGCCCAATGAGCATCGACCATAATGCCGTCCGTGAAGCGTTTCTGAGCATGGGGCTGTACGGCGACCCGGAGAACGGCCTGATACGCCGTTTCGGCGTATTGCTCTACATCGCGCCGGTCGACTACTGGGTCGCGCGCGAGCTGGATTTCATCAGCAAAATGGGCGCCTCGGCGCGCAAGCTTTCAGAGAATGTGTTGATCGATGCGGCACACTGGTGCGCCTACGGCACCTTTGGCGGCATCATGGCCAGCGCGGAATGGGCCGCTATGATCGCACCGCACATCCAAACGGTGCACGACAAGCTCAGTGGCCTGGTGGCCGTCACAAACTGTCTGGGCTGGGGGCATATCAGCGACTTTCAGCTAGATGAGCAGAACCAAACCTTGGAGCTTACTGTCGAGCACAGCTACTACGTGGGCTACTGGCTGGACAAGTACGGCAAGTCAGAACGGCCGATCTGCTACATGTGGACGGGAGTCGCGGCCGGATATATGGATCTGCTCTTTGGCAATAAGGTGCACGAGTTCGCCGCTGAGGAGGTCGAATGTGCGGCCGTCACTGGCGGAACGCGATGCCGCTTCCGTGCCGAGCGGCTGAAGAAAAAGTTCGCCCTGTGATACCAATTGGTAGGAGCATCTATCCGTACTGAGGTGACAGGCGCGCCGTGCAGCCTCGAGAAGATGGTGAACGCTTCAATCCGATCGTCTTTCGGACACTCTTTCCCACGCAGGCTCTCGACTCGGCGGTATACCTGGACAACGCAGCCACGACGCTGACTCCGGCGTCGGTCATCGAGACTCTGACACACTACTACACGCACACGAGGTCTACCGCGGGTCGTTCCGCCTACCGGCGGGCAGCGCAGACTACGCACTCTATCGAAACCGTTCGCTCGAGCTTCATGCAGCAGTTGCGTTGCCCGCCGGATTATGTCCTGGTCTTTTGTCCAGGTGCCACGGCAGCCATTAACATGGTGGCGTGGTCGATCGCGTTTCGGCCCGGCGACAACGTGGTCGTCACCGCGCTGGAACACCACGCCAACTTGCTTCCTTGGTGGCGGTATCGTCCACGTGGCGTGACAGTACGGGTGGTGCCCGTTCACCCTGACGGACACTTGGATGCCACCGACGTCGTGCACCTGTTTGACCGACAGACACGCCTGATGGCCGTCACCCATATGTCCAACGTGCTGGGTGTGATGCCCCCCGTGGCCGAGCTATGTGCTGCAGCACGGCGACGAGGCATTCTCAGCCTGGTGGATGGCACCCAGGCCCTGGGGCATCTGCCGGTCAACCTGGCCGAGCTGGGGTGTGACATTTACGTTGCCTCAGCCCATAAGGCCTATGGGCCGACTGGCGTGGGGCTGCTGGCACTGAGCCCGCATGCGCTGGAACTGCTCCAGCCCCCTATCCTGGGTGGTGGGGCGGTGGCACAGGTGACGCGCGAAGATTTCGAGATGGAAGCACCGCCACACGGGTGGGAAGCAGGCACACCCCCCATCGCCGAAATTCTCGGCTGGGGAGCATCCCTGCCCGTGTTACGACACGCCACGTCGCCGGATGCGCTGGAGTACGTAGCCGGGCTGACGGAAGAATTGGTGAACAGGCTAAAAGCAATCCCCCAGGTTACCGTGTATGGGGCGATGCCAGCCTCCGCCCGCCACGGGATTGTCTCCTTCAACATCGATCATCTTTCGCCACACCGCGTCGCCGCAATGCTGGACGAGATGTATGGTATCATGGTGCGTAGCGGGGAACATTGTGCCTCGCTGGCATGCCGCGAGGTGCTCCGCGTGTCTCAGGGAACGGTGCGGGCCTCGCTGGCGCCCTACAACACGCCGCAGGATGTTGCCACATTGGTGGAGGGAGTTCGGTGGATCGTTCAGGCGCTCCGCTGATCCTGCGCGGCATCTGGGGGGAGATCCCTCTTGCCTATCGGGTATATAACCTGTGTAACAACGACGGATATGGGGATTACGAATGCTTCCCCGATCATGAGCTGGAGTTGGACCTGCGGGCGGCCATCCCGCGCCTGCGCGCTGAGGGATTTCGAGTGCGGGCGGTCAATCCGCGCCTTTGTATGATCGCGTATGGCGAGGCAGTGGAGATCACTCTGTTTGCCTCGGGGCGTGTGATCATCGAGCACCTGGCGCCCGACGATCCGCGCGTTGCGCTGTCCCTGACACGGCAACTCCTGTTAGCCTGTGATCCGGAGCAGCTGCACTTCGAGGAAAGTGTTGCCTCAGCGTGAGACCGATACGGGTCGCGTAGCCTCCTCTTGGTGTAATAATCGCACAATCTTGCGGTCAGTGGCGGGAAAAGCGTACGTCGAAAGCTCCTTGAGCGTGGCCCAACGCCAGTCGGCACAGGCGAGTGCCTGGGGTTCTCCGGCGATTAGGCGGCAGGCGAAGACGTGCAGAGTGATACGAAAATGAGTGTAGCTGTGGCGCAAGGTGGTTAGCGGATGCTCCACAGCGATGCTGATGCCCAGCTCCTCGCGCACCTCGCGGCGGAGGCAGTCTGCAAGCGCTTCGCCATCCTGACACTTCCCACCGGGAAATTCCCACAGTCCGCCTAGCATGGCATCGGGCTTACGTTGTGCGATCAGCACCCGCCCGTCCGCACGCCGGATGACCCCCGCTGTCACTGTCACGTGGGGGAGCGCGGCACGGCTGCGGCGACGTGGCAGCGACTCCTGGATGCCCAGCGCGTATGCCTGACATGTCGCCTGCCACGGACATTCTACACAGCGCGGATTTTGGGGTGTGCAGACCAAGGCGCCCAATTCCATTAGCGCCTGATTGAAATCGCCAGGACGGTCACAGGGGAGTAAGGCTTGCGTCCGTTCACGCAGACGGCGCAACGTGGCCGGGCGCGTCGCCTCCTCCTGGATAGCCCACAGGCGTATCAACACACGTCGCGCATTGGCGTCCACCGCCGGCACACACTCCCCGAAGGCGATGCTGGCAATGGCACCGGCGGTGTAGTCACCCAGACCTGGCAGGCGTCGCAAAGCGGCATAACTATGGGGTATGCGTCCATCGTGTTCCGCCATAATCCGTTGCGCTGCGGCATGCAGGTTGCGCGCACGGGAATAATATCCCAGCCCTTCCCACACCCGCAGCACTTCGTCCTGCGAGGCTGCCGCCAGGTCGTTCAGGGTAGGGAAGCGTGCAAGAAATGCCTCATAGTAGGGGATCACCGTGCGCACCTGGGTCTGCTGCAGCATCACCTCGCTGACCCAAATGCGGTAGGGGTCGCGTGTGTCGCGCCAGGGCAACGCACGACGGTGCGCAGCATACCAGCGCAGCAGCGACTTGCTCAGTTCCGTATGGTGCATATCCTGTATCACCGTGGATGGGATGAACCGGGTCGCGCGCGTCAGCGAGCGGCAAACTCTTTCACCGCAGAGCGCGCAGAACACGCAGAGGTTTTGCATAATTCTCTCTGCGCTCTCGGCGGTCTCTGCGGTAAAACGTACATCCCTACGGTTGCTCTGCCAGCGTGACGCTTAATTCCAGCGGCTGGCCGTCGCGCAAGATGCTCAGCGTCACCGTCTGACCTACGCGTGTGTTCTCTTCCAGGTACTCCTGCAAACTGTTCCAATCACGGATGGGTGTGCCATCGATCGCCACCAGCACGTCGCCGCCTATCAGGATGCGCTGGTTGCCTATGCGCACCTGGCGTACTGCGCCACGGATGCCGGCGCGGTCGGCGGGGCTGTTGCGGTACAGGCGTGCCACCAAGACCCCGCGTTCCACCGGCAGGTTGAGCGCCTGCGCCAGCTCCGGGGTGATGGAATAGCCCAGGACACCCAGCCAAGGATGGGCATAGCGTCCATAACGGATCAGCTCGGGCACCACGCGGCGCACCGTGTCCACACTGACCGCGAAGCCGATCCCCTCGGCGTTTTGGCGGATGGCCGTGTTGACGCCGATCACTTCGCCGCGGATGTTGAGCAACGGCCCACCCGAGTTGCCCGGATTGATCGCCGCGTCGGTCTGGATCACGTTGTAGATCACCGTGTTGCTGTCCGTCTGCAGCGGGCGACCCAAGGCACTGATCACCCCGACCGTGAGCGTGCGGTCCAGGCCGAAGGGATTGCCGATGGCGATGGCACGCTGCCCGACGCGCAACGTGGCACCATCTCCCAGCGGCACCGGGATCAGTTTTTCCGGTGGCAGGGCAATGCGCAACACTGCCAAGTCATTGGGCGGGTCGATGCCCACCAACTCGGCCGGCACTTTGGTCTCATCCGACAATGTGACCTCGATGCTCTCTGCGTTCTCCACTACGTGGTAGTTGGTCACGATGTGCCCCTGGGTGTCGATGATGAAGCCGGAGCCAGTGCCTTCGCTGGGCAGAGGCCCCCAGAAGAAATCCAGCGTGATCACACGCGAGGTGATGTGCACCACCGCCGGGCTGACGCGCGCATAGATCGCGCTGACCAGCCGGTCGGCTGCCTCGACCAGCGCTATGTCGTCGTCCAGAGGCGGCGTCGCCAGAGATATGGCGGTTGGCACTGTGGTTGCCTGCGCTACCGGTGCCAGAGACGATGTCGGCGGCAGCACAACCGCCTGGGACACCGCACCGCTCAGAGAACAGCTCGTACCGAGTATAAGCAAAGTCAACAGCCCGATGAGGATAGCCCATCGGATGCCTTTAGGATGCGTATTCATCTGGATCACCTCTTTCCTCATCCACTCCCGTGGCGTGGCACACGAGGCCGCGTCAGACAATCTATGGAGATTGTACGGTTTCTTTGAGGGGGTAACAAGTTGAGGGGATCTCATATTCAGAATGTTTCGTTTTCGGACAGAAGAGGGATTGAAAAAACCGCTGTGTCCTCTGCAGTGCAATGGATCTTTCGCTTCTGCACAGCCGCGGCACGGATCGCTCTCGCAACTTTGGGTCACACTTCCATTCGCCCCGAAATGAAATATCCCCATACAGGCCGCTGAGTTTGACAGCTTCCTCTTCTATGCTATCGTTAGGCTAGCAAGGAACCTTGAGTTCAGCATGCTTGCCAAACCGTGCGCTGTCGAAGCAAACGAACACGGAAGGGGCGCATGCTCATTATGTCGGTCTTCGCAGCACGCGACCTTGGCCTCCCACGAGTGGCCGGATGGTCACTGCCGAAACACCGGGCTATGGGGCGGGTTGTTGCCGTCGCACGCCGGCGATTTGCAATTCGCCTTCCAGGATTTCCAGGTGGGTCACCTCGAGGTCGCTTTGCATCTGGCGCAGTGTCTCGTTGATGGAACGTGAGCTGGTGTCGAGCACGCGCTGCGGGAAAGGGAAGGGGCCCATTTGGGCGCGTTCGATTTGCACGACGATCTGGCCATTTTGGACGAGCGCCGCGATGACAATAACAGAATCGAAGCGCAATGGCCAGAAGGGGCTGAAGGAACCAGTCATATACACGCGGCCGGCAGTAAACCAGATCTGTGGATCGCGCAAAGGCATCTCACCGCTCTCCTGCAATGTGAGCGCGACCAATGAGGTGATTTCCTCATTGCTGACAAACAGGCGGAATTCACCGCCGGTGCTGGCTTCTTGCAGCCCGCGCGCAAAGTTCTGGCGCAGGCGCTCGGCGGCTTCGGCGGAGACCGGGATGCGCCCGCCAGGAGGTGTGGGGATGTCACCGCCGCCCAGGGAACACGCCATGCTAAGAGCAAGCCAACTGCAGAGGATAAGGACAAGCCAGGTTGCTGTTCGACGTTTGACCACCTCACACTCCTTTGCGAAGGCACTCGACGAAGCCGGATCGCATATGCGTGCTGACATGAATGAGTATAACACTGGGTGAGATGCATGACAACCCTGGATCAACCGTCTGCCGAGTCGCCAAGTGAGGCGACGTTGCCACTGTCCGCCTTGGTGGAGAGTCTCCTCTTTGCTGCCGGCGCGCCTGTCTCGCTCAGGCAGCTTGCCGAGGCGCTCGACTGCAGTCTCAGCGAGGTGGAAACGGCAGTACAGGCATTGCAGGAAGCCTGTCGCACGCGCGGGGTGCAGGTGCAGCGCCATGGCGAGCTGCTGCAGCTGGTGACGGCGCCGGCCGCTGCCTCGTACGTCGAGCGTCTGTTGGGCCTGTCCGGTGGCACCGGTCTTTCGCCCGCCGCGTTGGAAACTCTGGCGATCATCGCCTACAAGCAACCCATCACACGCCCGGAGATCGAGGCGATCCGCGGCGTCAACAGCGACAGTGTGTTGCGCACCCTGTTGAGCAAGGGGTTGATTCAAGAAGTGGGCCGCCTGGAGACAGTGGGGCGACCTATCCTGTTCGGCACCACATTCGAATTTTTGCAATATTTCGGGCTGGGTGGGCTGGACGAACTGCCCCCATTGGAGGACGTGACGGACAAGGCATCGCCGGAGGACACAGCGCCGGCTGCACCAAATGGCAGCACAAAGTTGCCATAGGGGGGCATTGTGTGGTATAGTGGCATCCTCTTTTGCCCCCATCGTCTAGAGGACCAGGACATCACCCTTTCAAGGTGGAGACAGGGGTTCGAATCCCCTTGGGGGCACTGCCGATCCCCAGAAGCAGCGCCCCCATATATCGCGATGACCAACCGTGCATAATCGAAAGAGCTTGCCCCTAAATGACCAGATCCAACCCCTCAAGTTCTCATAGGGGATAAAAGGCGATATTTCAAGACTGGCGCCTCAATGCACCCGAATCATCTGGTGCTCAATCAGCCATGTGACTGATTCGTAGACCGCCTGCAAGGAGCTATAGCGTGGTGCATAGCCCAAAAGCCGGCGTGCTTTGTCGATGCTGCAGTTGGGGCTGTGGGCGATGTGGTCCCAGGTTTGTTCCGCATCCTCAGCCGCGACGGTCTTGCGCCATTCCTCCCAGGGCAGGAAGCGCAGCCGCGCTTCTTGACCGAACCAGCCCGCCACCGCTTCGGCATAGCCGCGCAGGGTGAGCGCTGCCGGCGATACTACGTGGAAGCTCTCACCCACCGCAGCATTCCAATGGTGCAGCGCCAGCATAAACGCCTGTGCCACATCATCCGCGTGGACATGGTGCACCGTTTCCAACCCCAGGTTGGGCAAGATCAGCTCCTCTCCACGCGCCAGCTGGGCGAACACGTTGGGATTAAAGTTTCCGGCCGGATTGAGCGGCACCCAGCCCGTGCCGACGATGTGGCCAGGGTGCAGCACGGTTGCAGGGAAGCCATTCAGGCGCGCCTCGCGTAGTAAGTAGGCTTCGATGGCCGCCTTCTGAATGCCGTACTCCCCAAACGGATGGCGCGGTTGATCCTCCGTGGTGGGCACCTGCACGCTGTGACCATGCACCCAGATCGTGCCGCACGACAGGAAGTGTTGCACCTGACCGCGCAGGGCAGCCACTAGATGGCGTGCGCTCGCCTCAGTGAAGCAGATCATGTCGATCACAGCATCCGGGTGCAGGTCGCGTACATATTGCCCGAAGGTGCCCGCCTGTTCTGCGGCGGTGCGGTCTACTGTCAGCTGGCGCACCCATTTCCATGCACCGTGTTCTCGATACAAGCGCTTTTGACCGCGGCTCAGCGTGATCACCTCATGGCCGGCCTCGACCAGGCGCGGCACCAGATAGCCCCCCACATGTCCGGTTGCACCGATCACGACGACACGCATTGCGATTCACCTTTTTCGTTACTGAGCGGATTGCATCCCTGTCCATAGTCGATGAGCGCCTGCCTCTGGGCGTGTAAGTTTTCATGGGGTGTGTCCCTGGGAATCTCGCAGCTCGCCGCACTGAAGGTGCGCGGGCCGCCGATCTTCAAGCAATGCCACACGGCAGCATACACCTGCTCCGGGGTGCCTTGCAGCATCACGGCCACCGGATCGAAATTGCCACATGTCACCGGATAGTCACCGAAGATCTGGGCCGCGCGTTCCAGGTCCACCATCCATTCGAGATCGATGATGTCAGCGCCGCTCTGGGCCATGTACGGGAGAATACGTGTCGTGTTGCCGCAGATGTGCAGCCGCGTCAGTGCGCCCATCTCGTGCACCGCGGCGAAAATGCGCTGTTCATACGGCAACGCAAACTCGCGGTACATCTCCGGGGAGATTTGGGAAGCGATTGAATCGCCCAGCCCGATGATGTCGGCGCCGGCCTCGACCTGCGCTCGCGCAAAGGCAATCTCCACCTCGACGCATAGCTCCAGCAGCTCGTGCACCCAATCGGGCCGATCGTACAAATCGAGCAACAGGGCGTTCATCCCACGCAGATCAGCAGCTTCCGCCAACGCACCCTCCACCCATCCCATGATGGGCACCTCACCACCAACCCGCTCGCGCAGATAGCGCGTCGCCGCAACCCGGTCGCTCATACGGCCGCCGGTGTACGGGTCAGGGGGCTTCAGACGCAGCAAGTCGGAGGGCTTTGCCAGCAGGGGCTGCCGACACACCGGCAGGTCGTCTTCGGGGAAGAAGATCTCGGCACCGAAGTCGGCTGCCTCGCGGAACGGATCTGAGATTGTCTGTACCAGGTCCAGGTCAAACGCCTCCTGGACAGCGAGATTTGCCTCGGCCAACACGCGATAATCCTGGTAGTAACGGGAAAGGGGTTGCCCAATGAAATGTGCGGCGAAGGTCATCATGATGTCGAAATTGGGCGGCCGGTCGACTGCTTCGCCGCGCAGCCGCCGCATGACGCGTTCGTAAGCGTTCACCGGAGCGCCCCCTCACCAGCGATGATGCACCAACTCGCGGATATGCTGCTCGTAGATTTCGCGCACGCGAGTCATCGTCTCCAGGCTCAGCGGGGGCAGGTCGGACGCCTGGGCATTCTGCACCGCCTGGGTGGGGTTCTTGGCACTGGGGATGGTGCAGCTCACCGCGTCGAACATCAAAATCCAGCGCAGCGCGAACTGAGCCATCGTGGCACCTGGTGGGACGAGTGGCCGCAATTCCTCCACCGCCTTCAGACCGATCTCGAAGTCGACCCCGGCGAAGGTTTCGCCGACGTCAAACCGGGCGCCGCTGCGGTTGTAATTGCGGTGGTCATCCGGCGGGAAGGTGGTCTGTGGGGTCATCTTACCCGTAAGCAGACCACTCGCCAGTGGGACACGAGCCACAATGCCGACTTTACGCTGCTTCGCCAGCTCAAAGAACAATTCCGACGGGCGCTGGCGAAATATATTGAAAATAATTTGTACGCTTTGTAAGTTGGGGTACTCAGTGGCCTTGATTGCCTCCTCGACCTTCTCGACACTGACTCCATAGTACCGAATCTTACCCGCCTTTACCATATCATCCAGGATGCCGAAGACTTCCGGCCGGTAGTACACCTCGGTGGGTGGACAGTGCAATTGGAGCAGATCGATGGTGTCGACTCCCAAATTCTTCAAGCTGCGATCGACAAAGGCATTGAGATTCTCGCGGTTATATCCGTCCGCCGTGTGCGGTCTCAGTCGCCGCCCTGCTTTGGTGAGGACATACACCCGTTCCCCTGGTCCGCGCTCTTTGAGCACCTGCGCGATCAGCTGCTCGCTACGCCCATCCCCGTAGACATCTGCCGTGTCGATCAGATTGACACCCTGATCCAGAGCGGCGTGCAGCGCGGCGCGTGCGTCCTCGTCGCTCACATAACCCCAATCGCTGCCAATGGCCCAGGCACCAAAGCCGATTTCGGAGACCTTCCAGCCCGTACGGCCAAACTCGCGGTAATTCATAGTGAACCTCCTTGTTTTCTGTAATGACAGCTGTAGAGGGAGCCGATATGCGTGCTCAGAATAGGCAACGTGAAGTTATTCTGCCCTGACGATGCGCTGCCGGTTCCCCACCATTATGGCGAGCATATGATATGCACACCCTCTCCTGCGCGCAAACGGGTGCATGCACTGAGGAGGGTGTTGAAAAACTCTTTAGTTACCCGCTTTATTGGCCCATTTTCCTATGAAAATCTGAGCGGTCAAGGGACTTTTTCAACACCCTCACTGAGATTACTTGCCATAAATAAATAATTGTGATATAATCTGATTGAGCTGATGAGGAGGCCTGCAATGTCCAATTTACTCTGCGCAGAGTATGATCACAGCTGCCGCGAATTCATCGCTTTTGTCTTGCGACAAGCCGGGTATCAGGTTTTCGAGGCATCGAATGGTGCGCAGGCGGTGCAAATAGCCCGCGAGGAATCCATCGACCTGGCGATGCTTGAAGTGCGCCTGCCAATGCTCACGGGCTATCAAGCTGCTCGCCTGATCTGCAAACATTCGCCTCGCACCTTGATTATGTTCGTCAGCGCGCGCGGGCTCCCCTACGAAGTAGAAAAGGCGTTTGATTGTGCCCCTACGGTGGTGGACTATCTTATCAAGCCTGTTACCGCAGCGCAGCTGGTGCAGCGCGTCGAGTCGGTGCTTCGCGTGGCCAGTTCTTATGGAGCCCGCGTGGTGCGCCAGGAGAGCCTCGCACGGCCCGATCTGGTCCATATACGTCTGCACCCCTGAACATCCGCATTGTGTGCCAGGGCGTCTTTGCGATATAATGCTGTAGTGCGCAGTCGCGTAGCTCAGGCTGTCTAGAAAACGATAGAAGCCTCTTTGTGTGCCTCGAGGTCTTCGCTCATCAGATCTGATACGTCATAGAGTCTGACATGGCTGTAATCGACACGAAAGTTCATCCTTCCTGGACCTCCGTATCCCGAAAGCTCATCACCACGGCAGCATATTATGCCGCGTTTATCGGGCTGGGGTTGGGAGTTGCTGCAATCGGGCCTACCCTGCCCGACCTCGCACGACACACGCGTGCCCATCTGGATGAGATCAGCTTCCTGTTCACTGCTCATAGCACAGGCTACTTGTTGGGTTGCCTGCTCGCCGGACACATTTACGACCGCGTGCGTGGTCATCCGGTTATGGTGCTGATGTTAATCGCTATGGCGGCAACAATGTTCCTGGTGCCCTTGATATCCCTCTTGTGGTTGCTGACCCTGGTGATCTTCCTTTTGGGTCTCTCCGGCAGCATCCTGGATGTTGGCGGAAACACGTTGCTCGTATGGATTCACCAGGATAAGGTGGGCCCTTATATGAACGGACTCCATGCCTTCTTTGGAGTGGGTACCGTCATCGCTCCTATCGTGATCGCTCTGTTGGTACAGCTGAGCGGGGATATCCTATGGGCCTATTGGGCGCTGGCGCTCTATCTACTTCCGATTGTCGTATGGTTAGCCCGCCTCCCGTCGCCCGCGCACGTGCAGAACCGGGACAATGCCCCTGCACGCATCTCGGACTATCCGCTGGTGGCATTGATTGTCTTGCTTTTTATCCTTTATGTGGGCACCGAGTTCGCGATGGGGGGCTGGCTGTATTCGTACGCTGTTGCTATGAAACTCGCCGACACGGTCTCTGCGGCTTATCTCACCTCAGTATTCTGGGGAGCGTTCACCTTTGCCCGGTTACTGGGTGTGCCGATCAGTATGCATATCCGACCGCGCTATATCCTCCTGGGTGATTTTGCCACTGCCATGCTGGGTGTTGCGTTGATCCTGATATGGTCCGGTT
>QEXY01000178.1 GCA_003130875.1 Ardenticatenia bacterium | reverse complement strand
CCTGGCTCGGTGTTCAAGGTGGTGACGATGATGGCCGGCATGGAGCATTTAGGCCTAACCCCAGACACCACCTACACCTGTCTGGGCACCTGGAACCGACTGGGCAACGCTTTTGTCAAGACATGCTGGCTCAAAGCGGGCCATGGCACGATCAGCCTGCAGGAGGGCCTGACACAGTCGTGTGATGTGGTGTTCTACGAAGTTGGCCTGGCGCTACAAAATCGCGATCCTCAGATATTGCCGGACGTGGCCCGGGCTTGCGGGCTGGGCAAACCGACCGGCATCACCGGCGTCCAGGAAGCGGCCGGGCTGGTGCCGGACCGTGCCTGGAAGCTGAGCGAACGCGCTGAGAGCTGGTTCCCGGGCGATACTATCAATCTGGCGATTGGCCAGGGCTTCCTGCTGACCACCCCCTTGCAAATTGCCAACCTGATAGCAGCGATTGCCAACGGTGGACGCATCTATCGTCCACAGCTCGTCATGCGCGTCGTGGAGCGCTCCGGCAACGAACGCACGATGCAACCGGAGGTGCTCGGCAACCTGCCTGTCAGCGCGCAAAACCTGGCGGTGATCCGTGAGGCTTTGACCAATGTGACGCGCCCGCCGCGAGGCACGGCGCGCGAGGCATTCGCCGGCGCCACGTTCACGGCTGCGGGCAAGACCGGCACTGCGGAGAGCGGTCAGGAGAAGCCCCATGCCTGGTTTGCCGGCTATGCCCCCGCCGAGTCACCTCAGATCGCGGTCGCTGTGGTGCTTGAGCACGCCGGCGAAGGAGCCAAAGAGGCCGCTCCGCTCTTCCGCCAGATGGTGGAGGCCTATTTGGCGCGCCTGAATCCCAATCCCGTGGGCTGAGCATGTCCGAAGCCAGGCATACCATCCGTTTCGACATTTTCACCCTCTTCCCCGAAATGTTCCAGGGTGTCTTCGCGTGTAGCATTATCCAGCGTGCTCGTGAGGCCGGCCTGGTGCACATCGCGCTGCACAACATCCGTGACTACGCACCGGGCAAACACCGCATGACCGATGATGTGCCCTATGGCGGCGGGGGCGGCATGGTGATGAAACCCGAGCCGATCTGGAACGCGGTAGAGGCGGTGTTGGGATATGACCCCACCGGCCGCCAGGACGTGCCCATCATCCTGTTGAGTCCGCAAGGACGCCTCTTCACCTACGCCGTAGCGCGCGAGCTGGCGCAACATCCCCGCCTGTTGCTCATCTGTGGCCGCTACGAGGGTGTCGATGAGCGTGTGCGCCGTTATCTTGCCACGGATGAGATCTCCATCGGTGACTATGTCCTCTCCGGCGGCGAGATCCCCGCGATGGTACTGGTGGACGCTATCGTGCGCTGGATCCCTGGGGTGCTGGGCGATCCGGA
The DNA here is from genome assembly GCA_003130875.1 of Ardenticatenia bacterium. Lineage (GTDB taxonomy): Bacteria > Chloroflexota > Anaerolineae > 4572-78 > NAK82 > NAK82. Next base: position 2,607 of record QEXY01000178.1, on the reverse strand, counting down.
CGCCCCGCTGGACGACTCCTATGCCAGCGGCTTGCTGGAATACCCGCATTACACCCGGCCGGCGGTCTACCGCGGGTATGAGGTGCCGGCCGTGCTGCGCTCGGGCCACCACGCCGAGATCGCCAGGTGGCGGCGCCAGGAGGCGCTGCGACGTACCTATCAGCGCCGTCCTGACCTGCTGGCGCGCGCTCCACTGACCCAAGCGGATCGCGAGTTCCTGGCCCAACTGCAGCGCGAGGAAGCGGAGCAAACCCAGGCAGAGCGATGAACAGCTGCTGTCGCATTGGCACATCAGGCTGGATCTATCGCCACTGGCACGGGGTGTTCTATCCCGAAACTCTGGCACAGGAGCACTGGTATCCCTATTACGCCGCCCACTTCGACACCGTCGAGATCAACTATTCCTTCTACCGGTTGCCCTCGGAAGCCGCCTTCGACCGCTGGCACGCCCAGGCGCCCGCCGGATTCCTGTATTCTGTCAAGGCGAACCGTTATCTGACCCACCTGAAGCGCCTGAAGGATGTAGAAGTCCCCTTAGAACGCTTCCTGTCCCGGGTGCGCCGCCTCGGCGACAAATTGGGCGCGATCCTCTGGCAACTGCCGCCGCGTTGGCCTGCCGACCCAGCACGCTTAAGGAGCTTTGCTGCGCTGTTGCCTCTGGAGCTGCACCACGCCTTCGAGTTCCGCGATCCCAGCTGGTTCACCCCGGCGGTGTACGACGTGCTGCGAGAGTTCGACCTGGGATTCTGCATCTTTCACATGCCGGGGATCACTTGCCCTCTGTGGGTGACTGGCCAGGTGATCTACCTGCGCTTCCACGGTACAGCGGCGGAATATTGCGGCCGCTATGACGAGCAAGGGCTGGCGCCGTGGGCCGGGCGCATTCAAGAGTGGCTCGCTGATGGTCACATTGTATATGCCTACTTCAACAATGACACCTGGGGGCATGCCATTCAGGATGCTCTTCTGTTGCGCCGATTGGTGGGGCAAAAGTGATATGGGAGTCTATGGGCACGTTCGATCCAGCCCCTAATCTGAGCCACGACCGTCAGGGAACGACATCAGAAATCGCAAATTGCGGATCCATCAAAGGCGCACGTCCCGGCGATGCAAGGGTTTTTTTTTCCAAGTTCTTTGCAATCTCTGCATGCTCGGTGGGAACATCAGCCGCTTGCTGAGGCGTGCGGCTCAGTTGATATAGCTATCTTCCATTTCAGAGACCTGCCCATAAAGGCGGTTGTTCTCTTCGTTCGCTTGTGGCCAGCATTTATGGCAATGTCGCGTTCTTGACAATGGGGAAGAGCAACACTTGGTACAGCTGGGGTACGTAGTAGAAGGTGGCATTGACGGTCACCGGCAGGGGACGCGCTCCGATGGCAGTGGTGCTGGTGATAAGTAGTGTAGTCTGATAAGTGCCGTAGGTGATCGGGCGCGTGGCGCTCAGCTGCAGCGCGGCCGGCGCGGCGGCGGAGACGCTGCCCGAAGGCACCCCGGCAATGGACAGCCAGCTCACCGCTGGGGTGATCGTGACCGTCCAGGTGATGGACTGCGCGCTGGGTGTGGTGAGGGTAATCTGCTGTTGTGTCGGCACGGGTCCCTTCTCGGCGTCGGCCATGAAGGTGATCTGCGTTGGGCTGGCGTTCACTCGCACGCGTGCGCTCAGTGTGCGCCAGGCGTTGATGCGTCCGTAGCCAAAGTAATCGTCTTTGCCCGGCGTCCCTAGGTCGTCGGCGTTGGACTCGATCAACGCGCGCACTTGCGATGCGGACAAGCCGCCATCTGCCGACCAGAGCAGCGCGGCCAACCCACTGACGAACGCAGTGGCCATCGAGGTGCCGTTGAGCCCGCCATAGGAGTTATCCGGCAAGGTGCTGTAGATGCTCATGCCCGGCGCCGCCACATCCACGTAGGGGTGATACTCAGAAAAGTAGGCGCGACTGTCGCCTGAATCGGTCGCCGCTACGGCAATCACCTCGTCATAGGCGGCCGGGTACATGACCGGATTAATCTGTCCGTTGCAACCGGTCCCGCCCACTGCGCAATTGCCTGCTGCTGCCACCATCATCCGCCCGCGGCTCACTGCATAGGAAGCAGCATCCCTCATAATGGAGCTGTCTGCAGTACCACCCAGACTCAGGTTGATGATCCGTGCGCCATTGTCCACCGCATAGCGGATGCCGGCTGCCAGATTGGAGTAACTTCCACTGCCCACTGCGTCGAGCACCTTCACCGGTAGCAGACGGGCGGCCCAGGCGACACCTGCCACCCCGACTCCATTGTTGGTGCACGCGGCAGCGATACCGGCCACGTGCGTGCCATGGCCGTAGTCATCTTGCGGGTCGTTATCGTTGTTCACAAAGTCACGCCCGGGCAACAGCTTGTTGGGACAGGCAAAGTCAGGATGATCCAGATCGATGCCACTGTCGATGATGGCGATGATGATGTTCGCCCCACCTGTCGTGCTGAGGATGTCCCATGCTTTGGGCGCCTGGATTTTGGATAGCCCCCACTGAGAGCCCCAGTCAGGGTCGTTGGGGATGGTGTCCAGCGCATAGACCCGGTAGTCCGGCTCTGCATAGAGCACGTCGGCGCGGGCGCGCAGCCGGG
>QEXY01000177.1 GCA_003130875.1 Ardenticatenia bacterium | reverse complement strand
GTGTGGCTGGCATAATCTTGCTGAGCTATCTGGTGATATTCTTCATTGTCGCGCCGCACAACCGGCTGATCCGCTTGCCCCTCGTTTACTTCCTCATTCTCGTCACGCTGCTGGCCAGCCTTTGGCGCTGGGCATTGACGCTGCTGCTGACACGCGGCGTCTTGCGCCAAAGGGCGCTAATCGTTGGCGCAGGATGGGCTGGTCGAACCATCGCCCGTCTATTGCGCGCACAGGTCAGCCCGGAATTCGAAGTGCTCGGTTTCATCGACGATGATGAAGCCAAGCTGGGGACCAATGTTGAAGATCTGCCCGTGCTCGGACGGGGGGACGATCTGCTGTCAGTAGCGCATCGCGTTGGCGCCGACACGATTATCTATGCCATTACCCATCAGCTCAGTGGGCCGATGTTCCGGACGCTGCTGGATTGCCAGGCAGCTGGGCTGGCGGTTGTGCGTATGCCTGCCTTGTATGAAGCTTTGACCGGCCGCGTGCCGATCGAGCACGTGCGCGGCGAATGGTTATTGCCCGATGCGATCGAGGGTGGCCAAACCTCACTTTTCTATCGGCTAATTGTACGCTTGATGGATTTGATGTTCGCCCTGTTAGCCGGGGTAGTCTTGGTCGTGTTGGGGCCGCTCATTGCATTGCTGATCAAGCTGGATTCGCCCGGTCCCGTGTTCTACCGTCAGGTACGTTCCGGTCGTGGCGGGGTACCGTTTGAGCTGGTCAAGTTTCGCTCGATGCGTGCCGATGCCGAAGCGACTACCGGTGCCCGATGGGCTACTGAGGATGATCCGCGCATTACCCGTGTTGGCCGTTGGTTGCGACGCACGCGCTTGGACGAGCTGCCGCAGGTGCTGAACATTCTGCATGGTGATATCCATCTCATCGGGCCGCGACCGGAACGGCCGGAATTTATCGCTCAGCTGGAGAGGGAAATCCCCTTCTATCGCGCGCGCCTGGCAGTTAGGCCTGGTCTCACCGGTTGGGCACAGGTGAAGTATCGCTACGGCAGCACGGTTGAAGATGCGCGCATCAAGCTCGAGTATGATCTCTATTACATTAAACATCGCTCGCTCGGGCTCGATCTACAAATACTGATGCAAACTATTGGGGTGATGCTGGCGCTGAAAGGCACGTGAAGCAAGCCCAACGACCGTTATAGGCATCCTGCAGGAAATGATCCCCGAGTATCAACCGACCGAGTGGGCGTGCCAGGCAAATCGTTTGGCCGCTGATTCTGGCTAACCCCATTGTCCGAAGCCCCATCTGCGCCATTCCCTGATCCGAGCCGCGACCGTCAGGGAGCAGCTTCGCCGCAGAGGACACAGTTTTTTTTCTTGTGATGCGCTGCGATCTCTGCGTGCTGAAGCGGTGAAAAGCGTTTGGAACGCGAAAACCGTGCAGGGGAACAGAAAACGCGAAAGAGGAGGGTTTCGCGCAGTTCGCATTCTTCCGTGTGTTTCGCGTTCCAAAGGTTCTTGGCGCGCTTGAAGGTGAATACACACCACTTGCTTATGCCCAACTTCGTTTGACCACGCCCATCCGCCCATCCACCCAAAATGAAATGCACCCGGAAGCTGGACAATGGGAGGCTCAGGAGTACAATGATGGGCAGGTGGTTCAGCAGAAGCGCAGAGTGGCTGAGGGAAGAGATGTCCGGGGGAGATTGGGCCATACAACGGCAAGCGCATGTCCAACTGCTCGAGCAGGAATTGTCCCGTCTGGTGGCGCAATTACAGGCCATGCCCGAGGTGCACCAGGTGATCCTCTTCGGCTCCTATGCTGCCGGCCGGCGTGACCTGTTCACCGATTTGGACCTCATCGTGGTCATGGATTCGCCCCTCGGCTTTGTGGATCGGCTGGCCGACCTCTACCGCCGCCTGCAGTTCGCCGTGGACGTGGATTTGTTGGCCTACACGCCTGAGGAGTTCGAACAGATGCAGCAGCGGCCGTTTCTGCGCCACGCGCTCACCACAGGAAAGGTGCTCTATGCGCGCAACACCGCGGGATGAGGGCCGGCGCTGGTTGGAACAGGCGCAAACCGACCTGAAATGGACGCGCCACCTGCTTGATGCCGGCGCCTATTACCTGGTGTGTTTCCTGGCCCAGCAGACGGCCGAGAAAGCGCTCAAAGCATTCCTATACGCACAGGGCGAGGAAATGGTGACCGGTCATTCGGTGCGCAGCTTATGTCGTCGTGCTGCGGCCTACGATGCCTCCTTTGAGAATTACCTCGACGAATGGGGTATCTTGGACAGCTACTACATTCCCACGCGCTATCCCAACGGCTTGCCAGGTGACATTCCCGCTCGGGTCTATCATCAGGCCGCAGCCCACTCCGCCTTGACCCTTGCTGAGGCAGTGGTGACGTATGTCGAGGAGCGATTGTCCGCCTATGATGAGGAACGAAAATGACAGCTCGATATGCGAGCTGGTTGCGCCAGGCGAAGCGCGATCTGGAATATGCCGAGAAATCCCTGGAACAGGGATACTATGAATAATAGGCCTGCTTTGCAGTACACCAGAGCGCCGAAAAGGCCGTGGAGGCAGTTTTCTTCAAGGTGAATGCGGCTGCGTGGGGCATTCGGTGAGCGCTCTCCTGCAACAGCTGCCCGCGCCGTGGAGTGCTGACCCACGTCTGTTGGAAGCTGCGCGCGAGTTGGACAGGCATTATATTCCGCCCCGCTATCCGAATGCACACCCAGGGGAAGCACCTTGTGAGCACTATACACGCCAGACTGCCGAACAGGCCATCGCCCATACACACGACATCCTCGCCTTCTACGAGCGTCTTCTGGCTGGATCTCCAGAGGCTCGAATACGTCTGGCGAAAGCGGCCAGCGACCTGAGTAAAGCACATCCAGAGATTGAGGCGATCTGGCTATTGGGGTCGCTGGCGCGCGGCGATGCAACGCCGAGCAGCGATGCAGATATCGTGATCGTCGTGGAAGCAAGGGACCTGCCGTTCATCGAACGTCCCCCGCGATATCCGATGGAGAGATGTGGCATCGGTGTTGACTTGTTGGTGTACACTCGCGCCGAGTTAGAGCATATGCGGGCAGAGGGGAATCTTTTCTTGCGACGGGTTGAAGAAGAACGTCTGGTGGTGCTTTGGCAACGCTGATCCCACCAGTGGTTATATACCTTTCCGCTGAATCCTTACTTAGACTTCTTTTCCACATCGCGCTCTGCCCCAAGCCACGATTGGGGAGAACAGAATAACATCGTATCGAACGCCGAAGAGCACACAGGTTCAGGTTTTCCGCTGTTTCTGTATGCTCCGCGATGGCTACTCGTCGCTTGCGCATATGTATGGTTGGGTCAGAGGTTGGAAACGGTCGGCCAATTCTAATGAATATCATGCACAGTTGTTAACGCAGAATTAACCATTGTGTGCCAAGCTATATCAGGAATGGGTTTCTGGGCTGGAGACTCAGGCCAAGCTTAGGGTTCAGAGGCTCAGAGCTCGGCGCGATTGAGCTTTAAGATATGCTATGGTATAATCGTATCGACGAGTTGGTTTTGGTGAGATTAAAAGGTGGAGTAACGAATGATGCGTTTTGACCGTTTTACCGAGCGCGCTCAGGATGCGGCAATGCGCGCTTATGAGATATTGCGCCGTTTCCAGCATAATCAGGCGGATACGGAGCACATGTTACTGGCCATGCTGGAACAGCCCGAGGGCCTGGTGGCTGAGATCATCCGCTCGCTGGGCGGCGACCCTGACCAGGTGCGCAGTCGGGTGGAGAGCGTCTTGCAGAACAGCCCCCGCCCCCGTGGGCCCGAGATCGCCTCGATGGCGGTGGGGCAGGTGTTTATCACGCCACGTCTGAAACGCGTGCTCGACCTCTCCGCAGAGGAAGCTAATCAACTGGGCGATGAGTATATCTCCACAGAACACATCTTCCTTGCCATGTGCGCCGAACGCGGCACCCCGACAGCGCGCATCCTGCAAGAAGTGGGCATCGACCGGGAGCGCGCATTGGAGACGATCAAACGCCTGCGTGGCGGACAACGCGTCAACAGCCCGCACGCCGAAAGCCACTATCGCACCCTGGAGAAGTACGGACGCGACCTGACCAGGATGGCGATGGAGGGCAAGCTCGATCCGGTGATCGGGCGCGATAAGGAGATCTTGCGCGTCATCCAGGTGTTGTGCCGTCGCACCAAGAACAACCCGGTGCTCATCGGCGAAGCGGGTGTGGGTAAGACCGCCATCGTCGAGGGCCTGGCACAGAAGATCGCCAGCGGTGATGTGCCCGAGCTGCTGATGGGCAAGCGCGTGATCAGCCTCGACCTGGGTGCGATGATCGCGGGCACGCGCTTCCGCGGCGAATTCGAGGAACGTCTCAAGTCTGCCCTGGAGGAGATCCAGCGCTCGAAGGGAGAAATCATCCTGTTCATCGATGAACTGCACACGGTGGTGGGCGCCGGCGCCGCTCAGGGAGCGGTAGATGCCAGCAATATGATGAAGCCGGCACTGGCGCGCGGCGAGCTGCAGTGCGTCGGCGCCACGACGCTGGACGAATATCGTCAATACGTTGAGCGCGATGCAGCGCTTGAACGACGGTTTGCGCCGGTGTTTGTGGACGAGCCCACCGTCGAGGAAGCGATCGAGATGCTGAAGGGGCTACGCGACCGCTATGAGGCGCATCACCGCGTTAAGTTCACCGACGAGGCGCTGGTGGCGGCGGTGAGGCTGACGCATCGCTACGTGACCGACCGGCGATTGCCCGATAAGGCCATCGATGCGATGGACGAAGCAGCGAGCAAGCTGCGCGTCGCCATTTACTCGATGCCGGACGAGCTGCGGGCGAAGAAGAAGCGGCTGGGCCAGTTACAGGCTGAGGAAGAGGCGGCTTGGCAACAGCGTGACTATGAGCGCGCTGCTCAGATCAGGGCAGAGCGGTTGAGGCTGGACGCGGAATTCCAGGCAGAGCGCGACCTCTGGTGGCGCGAGAAGAACCTAGACGAGGTGGTGGAAGCGAACGACATCGCCCAAATCGTCTCCAGCTGGACCGGCATCCCCTTGCATGAGATGATGGAGACCGAGGCCGAGAAGCTGCTCCGCATGGAAGAGAAGCTGCACGAGCGCATCGTCGGGCAGGACGAGGCCATCAAAGTGGTCGCGGATGCCATCCGACGTGCGCGCTCCGGGCTGAAGGATCCGCGGCGTCCGATGGGCAGTTTTCTCTTCCTGGGTTCGAGCGGTGTGGGCAAGACCGAGCTGGCCAAGGCGCTCGCCTGGTTCTTGTTTGACGATGAGGATGCGTTGCTGCGTATCGATATGAGCGAGTACCACGAGAGTCACACGGTCAGCCGGCTCTTCGGCGCTCCGCCCGGTTACATCGGCTACGACCAAGGTGGCCAGCTGACGGAGGCAGTGCGGCGACGTCCCTATCAGGTCATCTTGTTCGATGAGGTGGAGAAAGCCCATCCCGACGTCTGGAACGCCCTGCTCCAAATCCTGGAGGATGGACGGCTCACCGATGGACAGGGGCGCGTGGTCGACTTCCGCAACACGGTGATTATCATGACCAGTAACGTCGGTACCCAATTCGGCGCCAAGGGTGGCGCGATAGGGTTCGCGCGTGGAGATGCTGCGGCCGAGACGGATCAACGGAAGATGCGCAGCGAGATCCAGGACGCCTTGCGGCGCACATTTCGCCCTGAGTTCCTGAACCGCATTGATGAGATCGTCATCTTCCACAACCTGACCCGCGAGCAGGTCAAGCAGATTGTGGATTTGCAGATGAAGGAAATCGCCGCGCGGCTGGCCGAGCATGGCATTACCATCGAGCTGACCGAAGCGGCGCGCGAGTGGCTCTCCATAGAGGGATACGACCCGCAGTTCGGGGCGCGTCCGCTGCGTCGCACGCTCCAGAAGCACGTGGAAAGCCCGCTCTCGGTGCGGTTGCTGCGCGGTGAGTTCCGCAGCGGTGACACGGTGCTGGTGGACGCGGCCGGCAGTGAGGGGCTCTCTTTCCACAAGAAAGAGGCGGCAGCCGCCGTGGTGGAGATCCCACTGGCCAACACCAGCTCCGAAGTCGCATAGCACATCTCCGGGGGTAACGCGCAATCAGGCGACCGTGAGGCCTGTGCCCTGCTCGAAGGCTCAAAGATGGAGAAAGGCACAGGCCTCTTTTTATGCCCCTTCGGTTATCTGAGGAGGATATGCCGGTGATAAGAATACCTTATTTCCACGTCGATGCGTTCACACGCCGGCCATTTGCAGGCAACCCGGCTGGCGTCTGTCTGTTGGAAGGCGCATGGCCACCGGATGAGCTGTTACAAAAGATCGCTGCCGAGCACAATCTGTCCGAAACTGCTTTCGTGCTTCCGCGCGAGCACGACTTTGCACTGCGCTGGTTCACGCCGAAGGTCGAGGTTGATCTGTGTGGTCATGCCACGCTTGCAGCCGCGTTTGTGCTGTTCCGCTACCTCGGTTATGTGGGGACGACTATTCCTTTCACGACGGTCAGCGGGCCACTCGCCGTCGAGCGTCAGGGCGGTATGTTGGTGCTCGACTTTCCGTCCCGACCATTGCAACCCTGCACCACGCCTGAGGCGTTGGTGCGTGGTCTGGGCCGCAGGCCGGTTGAGGTGTTGCGTTCGCGTGACTATTGTGCCGTCTTTGCTACCCCGGAGGAGATCACCGGGTTGGCACCGGATATGGTGCAGCTGGGCCAATTGGAGGATTGCCTGGGCATCATTGCGACCGCGCCAGGCCGGGAAGTGGATTTTGTCTCGCGCTTCTTCGCGCCGCGCACTGGCGTTGCTGAAGACCCTGTCACCGGATCGGCGCATTGTTCGCTGGTGCCCTATTGGTCGCAGCGGCTGGGCAAACGACGTCTGATCGCGCATCAGCTCTCGGCGCGTGGTGGGGAGCTCTTCTGCGAAGACTGCGGCGAGCGCGTCAAGATAGGCGGCTACGCTGTTGCCTATTTGCGCGGCGAGATCGAGATTAATCTCTAGCTCACTTCCACATCAGGATCGCTTGCAAGCCGATGCTGGTGGGATCGCGGTGGATTCGCTCGTAGACCTGTTGGATGTCCCGATATGAAAACCGAGCCGGCTCGAAGAAGTCGGTCTTAAGGCGTCCGTCGGCGATCATCTGTACCGCCAGCCGCAAGCTCTGATCATATCCCCAGCGCACGTAGGCATAAGGCAGTCCCGGTTCAGGGCCTATGGCACGCGTGGCGATGATAGTGCCCTCCTTGAAATATAGATCCCCAAACATAAATGTGGGATCGGTTGTTTGCCAACCGAGCAGCTCCACTGTACCGCGGTCGCGCATCAGTTCAAGTGCCAGCTGGAGCGTGCCCGGCGCGCCACTTGCTTCGACCACAGCATCCGCTCCCATGCCGTTGGTATAGCGCATGACCGCTGCCACAGGGTCTTCCTTGCCGACTTGGATGGTATGGTCGGCACCGACGGCGCGCGCCAATTCCAGACGGTGTGCATCCAAGTCCAGTGCGATCGTGCGTGCGGCGCCGGCCAGGCGTGCGTGTTGGAGTGCCAGGTTGCCCACGACTCCCATGCCGATGATCGCCACTGTGGCGCCGTATTCCAGACCCAGTCGCCGCGTGGAGTGCATCGTGGTAGTGCCCAACACAGCCAATGTGGCCTGCTCATCGCTCACCGTGTCGGGCAATTTCGCTGCCAGGGTGGCTGGCACCCTGACGTACTGGCTGTGAGTCCCCAGGCACACGACCCGATCACCCACTTGGAACTCGGTGCTGTCGGCGACTACCACACCGGCTGACGGCTGCAGCGATTCGAGTGCTTGCGCGGATGGCTTGCCGTGCACTGGCTCGCCTACCTCGACCACCCGTCCGACCAGCTCGTAACCGGGGCGCACCGGATAATCGCGCCACTGCGGCCACTTCTTGATCTTGAAATTTGGATAGGTGCCGCGGTAGAGGAACATCTCGGTTCCGCTGCTGATGCCGGACACACTCGTTTCCACCACAATCTCACCTGGCCCAGCGTTGGGGATGGGTTCATCAAGGATGACCACCTCGAACGGGGCATTGATCTGAATGGCTTTCATGGATTCCTCCCTGCAGCTGCTTTTCGTCCCATTAAGGGCATGGGCATTGGGTCTTATACGGTGCCATTATAGGGTCTCGGCCAGGTTCTGGACAAAGGTGGTGCTGTGAAGGGATAATCCCGCCGAACTGAGCTGCGTTTGCGAGGCGCTGCTTTCGAAGGTCCAACTGATGGCGTTCGTGGCGCAGCTGGGGCAGCAGGTATGTCATGCAACGGCGGAAACAGAGGGACGAGAGACAAATGGCCTGTGGCGACGCTTCATACTAGAGCATGCCCATCTGCCAAGTGCACCCGACTTAAACTTCCTCCTTTAATGGTGACGCTCTGTAATGGGCCAATCGATCGCGTTACCAGCCTCTGGTCACAGATGAGGAGCCGATCGGCCGTAATGCCATCCAACAACACCGGCGGGAAAAGGGCGATCCCCTCATCCCTGGGATAGCCCAAACACCGCAACACCGCCAGCGGCGGTTGGTTCTCCATCCCCGCCCCCGTGTGCAGACGCAGCCCATTGTAGCCATACACTCAACGGGCGTTGAGCGCCAGGAATTGCCGCACAC
>QEXY01000176.1 GCA_003130875.1 Ardenticatenia bacterium | reverse complement strand
TCGCGGGGGGCGAGGTGGCGCTGGAGGCGGAGCCGGCGGCGCTGGCGCTGACGCGCATCCGTGCCATGCGGAAGGCGCTCGAGGCGGCGCCCAAGACGCTCGCCTGGAAGGTGCGCGCCCGCGTGGGCAAGCGCCTGCGCTGGTACCAGGAGGTCGAGGAGGTGCAGCGCTGAGGCCCCTCACTCTCCAGCCCCCTGGAAGGCGAGGGGGTGTCCACTCCCTCCCCGTTCACGGGGAGGGCCGGGGTGGGGGCAATATGACACCCCCCTGCCGGTTTGGAACCCGCAGGAAGTGAAATGCACTTGGCGAGACAATATTTGCCCCCCTATCGCCCAGTTGTGCATATCGCAGCCAATTGATTATAATGGCATGGTTCTTCTGCATCGTTTATGGGTCTCTGGATAATGTGTACAGGTGGGCAACCCGTTTTGGAACAATCGAGGATTTTCTACAATTGCTGCGGCGATGCTGAACCGAATTGGGATTGGAGTGGAGATCGACCGACAATACTGTGAGCTTGCCAAGAGACGAATCCTTTCCGTACCAGAACTGACTCAGAAACCACTCGGTTTGAGCATCGGTTATGGCAGCTAAACGTGCAACAATTCGCGAACTCATCATTCAGTACTTTGAGGCCCATCCTAATGAAGATGTGACTCACGGACCTGTAGTAGACTGGGTAACCGAGCAATATCTGAAATCACATCCTACACCACCGCGGGATACGTGGCGTGCCATCCGAGCGTTGCATGAAGAGGGTTTCCTTATCAAGGTGCGCAAAGGAGTCTATCGATACGATCCAAGTGCGGTGGAGCATAGAGACTTAGAAGACTTGACACTTGCCCAGAAAGAGGAAATTTTCAAACGAGACGGATATCGCTGCGTGATCTGTGGGCACGGTCGCCACGACGGTTTTGAAATCCACGCCGATCATATCATCCCCAGAAGCAAGGGTGGCAAAGCAGAGATCACCAATGGTCAAACCCTCTGTTCGATCCACAACTTCAGGAAGAAACACTACGGACAGACGGAGACTGGCAAGAAAATGTTCATTCGGTTGTACGACCTGGCGAAATCTATAGGGGACGAGGATACATTGCGTTTTTGTCAGGAGATACTTGAAACGTTCGAACGTTATCACATCAATGACCATATCGAGTGGAAAAGGTGACAGCGACACAATCGCCGTCGACGAACTGATCAACCGCGATATTAGACGAAAGGCTCCTCCCTCGTCACTGCGCTGTGTGCGTCAGCGAGTGACGGATGTGCACTAGCACCCTCCCGCACATTTAGACCCTGTGAAGGATCATCACAGTATATCGAGAGAGGAAAAGGGATTATGGCTGCAAATCTGAAAACGATCGTCTCATCTGCTACCCAAACCGTGGAGATCAGCCGAGACGGGCCGACCGTCATCATCGGCGAGCGCATCAATCCCACCGGTCGCAAGGTGGTGTTGCAGGCATTGCGCGAGGGTAATTTCGACATCGTGCGTCAGGACGCGAAGGAGCAAGTGGCGGCGGGGGCGGCCATCCTGGACGTCAACGCCGGCGTGCCCGGCGCCGACGAGCCGGCGTTGTTGCAGCAGGTGATGCGCGCCGTGATGGAGGTGACCGACGTGCCGCTGTGCATCGACACGGCGAATCCGAAGGCGCTGGAGGCGGCGCTCAAGTCTTACAGGGGCAAGGCATTGGTGAACTCGGTCAACGGCGAGGAACGCTCGCTCAACACCGTGTTGCCGCTGGTCGAGGAGTACGGCGCGGCGGTGATCGGCCTGTGTATGGACGACAACGGCATCCCCGACACGCCGGAGAAGCGCCTGGCCGTGGCGGACAAGATCATCGAGCGCGCCGCCCGTCTGGGCATTGACGTGGCGAATGTCATTATCGATCCCCTGGCCCTGACGATGGGCGCCGACAGCAAGGCGGGTTGGATCGCCCTGCGCACCACCGAGCTGATCGTCCGAGAGTTCGGCGTCAACATCAGCATGGGCGCCAGCAACATCTCGTTCGGCATGCCCGATCGGCGCTACATCAACGCCACCTTTATTGCTATGGCGATCCATGCTGGTCTGACCTGTCCGATCACCAATCCGTTGGTGCCGGAGGTGGCGATCGCCATCCTGGCAGCGGATTTGTGCATGGGGCGAGATGACTACGGCATGCGCTGGATTCAGGCGTATCGCCAGCGCGCCAAGGAAACGGCGGCACAGGCCTGACCCGTCGCCCGCGCCGCGACCGTCAGGGAGCGGCCGGAGCGCCCCGCCGAGCGCCCCGGCGGCCCGAACAGCTTGCCGGCAGCTCGGGCGGGTGTATCATGTGCGCGTGGCACAGCGTCGCGACCAGCGCAGACACATTCCCCACCCGTGTGAGGGTGAACTGAGAGGGCCATGAACCGCTGGAAAGACTGGTACGAACAGGGCAAACGGGATTACACCCGGGCGCTGATCGACATTCAGCACGGCTACTACGAATGGGCCTGCTTTACGCTGCAACAGGCCACCGAAAAGGTGATCAAAGCCCTGGGGCTGGCGCGTCACCTCACCCTCTGGGGCCACTCCCTGACCGAGATGTTACAGCGCATCGCGGAAGACTTGGCGGTGCCGCCGGAAATCCTCGACCGAGCGCGGTTGTTGGATCTTTACTACATCCCGCCGCGCTATCCCAACGGCTTTGCCTCGGGCAAGCCGGCCGATTACTTCACCTATGCCCAGGCGCAGGAGGCGCTGCATGCGGCAGATCAGGTCATCCGCTTCTGTGAGGAGCATCTCCCTCGACCGGGATGAAGTCCTCCGGCGACTGCGTCCGGTGGCTGCGGAGGCGCTGGCCGCTTTTCCACACCTCCAGGAGGTATGGCTGATCGGCTCCCTGGCGCGCGCCTCCCACACCGGCACCAGCGATGTGGATCTGTTGCTGCGGGTGACGGAGACGCCCGCGAACCCGCTGGAAGCGCTGAAACCCTACTTTTTCTTCTTCTCCCGCCGCCTGGAGATCGGGTTGGATGTCTTCCTCGCCGGCCCGGAACTCCCGCCTGGACTGGAGCAGATGCTGCAGGGTGGCATCCTGCTGGCGGCGCGGGAGGAGTGACATCCTGGATGGCCCAGACGACGTGGGTTGGTCATCCGGGCAATGGGAGGTGAACAAGCAGCACGATGCACGTCAACACCGCGGTCCTGTTGCAACTGGCCTACGGGGAATATGCCGTCGGCGCCTTCAGCGTCAACTCGATCGAGCAGATCCTCGGCGCCATGCGTGGTGCGACCGAGGCCGCGGCACCGCTCATCATCCAGGTCTCCCACCAGGCGCGTCGCTATGCCATGCCCGGTGTGCTTGAAGCGGCGGTGCATGCCGCGGCGCGCCACTTCCCGGAGCTCGTCTTCGCCCTGCACCTCGACCACGGTGATGAGGCCGCCTGCTACGAGGGCATCGACTCGGGCCTGTACGGTTCGGTGATGATCGATGCCTCGGCGCAGCCGCTGGCGGAGAACATCGCCATCACGCGCCGGGTGGTCGAGCGGGCGCATGCGCGCGGGGTGGCCGTCGAGGCTGAGCTGGGCCGGCTGGGCGGCAAGGAGGACGACCTCGTCGTCGCGGAGGATGCCGCCTGGTTGACCGACCCGGACGCGGCGGCCGAGTTCGTAGCGCGCAGCGGGTGTGATGCGCTGGCGGTGGCAGTGGGCACGCGCCATGGCATCCACAAGTTTGCCGCGAGTGGTCAGCTCGACCTGGAGCGGCTTGCGGCGATCCGTGCGCGATTGCCCGGTGTGCCGCTGGTGTTGCATGGCGCCTCGTCTGTGCCGGCGGCGGAGGTGGCGCGCATCAATGCCGCCGGCGGTGCGGTGGCGGCGGATGCGCACGGCGTTCCGGAGGCGCTCTATCCGGAGCTGGCGCGGCGTGGCGTCGCCAAGATCAACATCGACACCGACGGCCGGCTGGTGTGGGCGCGCGTGTTGCGCGAGTACCTGCGCGACCACCCGGCGACGCTCGACCTGCGCGAGCCGGGCCGCGTCTTCATGGCGGCGTATGCCGAGCGCGTGGCACAGTTGTGCCGTTGTTTCGGCGCGGCCGGCCGGCTGGCGGAGGTGCGCCGCCGCCTGGGCGTGTGACCCGCGGCGTGGTTGGTCTCACGCCAGGGGTGGAGGGCCGCACCCCAGCCCCTCATTCAATCGAGGCGAGGAAGGCTGCGATGCGCGGCGCATCCCAGGCACGCTCCAGGCCGCTGATGAACAGCAGGACCGGGCCATTCGTCCCGTCGAACATGCCGCTGAGCTGCTGCACCACCTGTCCGTCCGGCGTCGTGCCACGTTGCAGCGTCAGCTCGACCGTCTGCCCGCGGATCGTCACCTTTTGGCGGCCCGCCGGCCGCAGCACCACGTTCCCCAGCCCCGTTTGCTGCGCCACGGCCTCCTCGATCTGCTGGCGCAGCGCGGCGTCGTCCATCTCGACCGGCGGCAATTGCAGCAGCACGATGGTCAGCAGCCCCGCCTGCGCCCCGGTCGGACCGATGGCCACCATCTTGAAGCCCAACAGGTCCGAGGCGAAGAGCTCCTTGTACCCTTCAGGCAGGCGATAGCGGGCGATCTGCTGACTCACCTGGGCGATGCGCGTGGGGTGGAGGATCATCATGCGCGGCCAGAGGCGCATGCCCAACAAGGTGGCGCCCAGCACGGCCACGCAGCACAGGAACGCCACCGCCGCCCCACACCCCACCAGGGTGTGCCACGCGGCGCGCTGTCTGCGGGATGCCATCGAGGTCATCTCGTCCCCTTCGGGCATTGCTCACCCACCGAGTTGACGCCACAGCGCCTCCACGCGCGCCTGGACCTCCGGCGTCATGGCGACCGGCTTCGGCCATGGGCGGGTGTAGCCCTCTTCGGGCCATTTGCGTGTCGCGTCGATGCCGATTTTGCCGCCGAACGCCGGACGATAACTGGCATGGTCCAGCGCATCGGTCGGACCTTCCTGGATGATGACATCGCGCGCCCAGTCGGCGTTGCTCAGCGCGTAGAACATGGCGCGCGCGGTGTCCTGCACGTCCACATCCGCGTCGAAGACGATGATGCAGCGCGTCAGCGCCATCAGCCCCAGCCCCCACAGGCCGTTGATCACCTTGCGCGCGTGGCCGGGATAGCGCTTGCGGATGCTTACCAGCACCAGATTGTGGAAGACCCCTTCGGGCGGCATGGCGATGTCCACCACCTCGCTCATGAAGAGGCGGATGAGCGGCAGGAAGAGGCGTTCGGTCGCCTTGCCCATCCAGTAGTCCTCCATGGGCGGCAGGCCCACCACGGTGGCGGGATAGAGGGCCTGCGCGCGGTGGGTGATGGCGGTCACATGCAGCACCGGATAGGGCTCTATGG
Organism: Ardenticatenia bacterium; assembly: GCA_003130875.1. GTDB lineage: Bacteria > Chloroflexota > Anaerolineae > 4572-78 > NAK82 > NAK82. Next base: position 3,412 of record QEXY01000176.1, on the reverse strand, counting down.
GGGTGTAGTGGCCGGTGTGGTCGCCGAAAGGACCTTCCGGCCTCAGTTCGCCTGGCTCGACATAACCCTCGATGACGAACTCGGCATGTGCCGGCACTTCGAGCGGCTGGGTGATGCACGTCACCAATTCGACCGGTTTGCCGCGCAGCCAGCCGGCGAGCAGGAACTCGTCGATGCCGGGCGGCAGCGGCGCTGCGCCACACCAGATGACCGCCGGGTCGCCCCCCAGGCTGACCGCCACCGGGATGCGCTGCGCGCCCACTTCCTTTGCCGTGCGGGCGTGTTCTGCGCCGCCCTTGTGCAGCTGCCAGTGCACGCCGAGCGTGCGCCGGTCGTGCACCTGCAGGCGGTACATGCCGACGTTGCGTGCGCCCGTGACCGGGTCGCGCGTGATCACCGTGGGCAGGGTGATGAAGCGCCCGCCGTCCTCCGGCCAACACTTGAGGATGGGCAGCATGGTCAGGTCGACGGCGTCGCCGGTGTGCACCACCTCCTGGACGGGGGCTTTTTTGACGACACTGGGCTTCCAGCCGACGGCGCGCAGTGCCTGGAGCAGCTGGCCGGCGCGCGCCATGGTGTCGCCCAGGCCCTGCGGCAGGCGCATGTCCAGCAGTGCGGTGAGCTTGTCGGTGAGATCATCGAGCCGTTCCACGCCCAGCGCCCATGCCATGCGCTGCGGATGGCCGAAGAGGTTGATCACCACCGGAAACTGCGCGCCGGTGACGCGCTCGAAGAGGAGGGCGACGTTGTGCTCCAGTGGCCCTTTGCTGACGCGGTCGACGAACGCGGTGATCTCCAGTTCGGGATTGACCTCGAAGGGGATGCGCCGCAGGTGGCCGCGCTGTTCGAGATGGGCGACAAACTCTGCCAGGTTGGTGTAGGCCATAGGCTCTGCCTCGTATTGCGCTGGGCTTGTGACGGGGTTGATTGTATGGCGGCGTCGCCGCGCGCGCAAGGTGTGGAACCCGCCATTGCTGGCGGATGCGCGCGGCGCGGTTCCCATTATCCGAGCCGCGCGACCGTCAGGGAGCGGTAGGAACGACCAGCCAGTCGCCCCCTACACGCCGCGCGGCGCGGTTGGCGGACGTGCGTGTGCTTTGACACGCCTCGGCGTGGTGCTATAGTATTCTCCACCGACATATGGAGCGAACTGTGATCCAGGTCGAGGCAATCACCTTCGCCTATCCGAACGGCACGTGCATCTTCGAAGATTTCAGCTGGCAGGTGGCGCGCGGCGAAGCCTGGGCCGTGGTCGGTCCGAGCGGCTGTGGCAAGACCACGCTGCTCCACCTGCTCGCCGGCCTGGTGCGCCCTCAGGCGGGCTGCATCCGCATCGATGGCCAGGTGTTGCGCCGTCCGCGCCCGCGCACCGGTCTCATCCTGCAGGACTACGGCCTCTTGCCCTGGGCCACCCTGCGCGCCAACGTCGCCCTGGGATTGGACATCCGCGCCTTCTACGGTCCGGATGGCGTCCACGCGCCCCGGGATGAGGTGCTGGACGACAAAGAGGAGCGCGTCCGCTATTGGATGACGCGGCTGGGCATCCACCACCTGGCCGGACACTACCCCCACCAGGTCAGCGGCGGGCAGCGCCAGCGCGCCGCCATCGCCCGCACATTGGCCCTGCGGCCGGACATCCTGCTCATGGACGAGCCCTTCGGTGCCCTGGACGCCCTCACCCGCCAGGATCTGATGCAGCTCACGATGCAGCTGCGCCGCGAAGAGGGGCTGACGACGGTGATCGTCACCCACAGCATCGAGGAAGCGCTCTATCTGGGCGAATATGTCCTGGTGTTGACGCAGCCGCCGCACCGCGTCGCCACGGTGGTGCCCAACCCGCACGTCGGCGACGCCGCGTGTCGCCACGACCGCGCGTTTCTGGCGCTGTGCCACCAGCTGCGTGCCTTGATGGGGGAGGGCGCATGTGAGATGGCGTGACCTCGCCCTCGGCACCCTCGCCACGTTGGTGCTCTGGCAGCTGCTGGCCTGGGCGATCAACCGTCCGGTCTTCCCGCCGCCGTGGCAGGTGGTGCCGCTCTTCTTCCAGAAGCTGGGCGGCGAGTTAGGGGTGCACCTGCTGATCAGCGCGGCGCGCGTCGTGGCCGCCATCCTCGCCGCCATGGCGGTCGCCGTGCCCGCCGGGCTCGGGCTGGGGCAGATGCGCCGTCTGGACCGCCTCTTCGCCCCGCTCATCTACATCGTCTATCCCATCCCCAAGATCGTCTTCCTGCCGGTCATCCTGGTGCTCGTCGGCTCCGGGGATGACAGCAAGGTGTTGCTCGTCGGCATGATCCTCTTCTTCCAGATGCTGGTGGTGGTGCGCGACCAGGCGGCGCAGCTGCGTCCGGAGATGATCGCCTCAGTGCGCTCGATGGGTGCCGGACGGCGCGCCCTCTTCCGCTTCGTCTACCTGCCGGCGTGCATCCCGGCGGTGCTCACCGCATTGCGCATCAGCATTGGCACGGCGATCGCCGTGTTGTTCATCGCCGAGACCTATGCCACCAACGCCGGCCTGGGCTATTATATCGTCGTGGAGAGCTGGGGTGCGCTGCGCTACGCCGACATGTACGCCGGCGTGCTGGCGATGAGCGGGCTCGGCCTGGCGCTCTACTTCCTGGTGGACTGGCTCGACCGCCGACTGTGCCCCTGGCGGGAAGGGAGCGTCTGACCATGCCGGATCGCCTGGTCGTCGGCATCAGCGGCGCCAGCGGCGCCATCCTGGGCATCCGCCTCCTGGAGGTGTTGGCAGCGCACCGCGCGGTGGAGACGCACCTGGTCATCAGCCCGGCGGCGCGCCACACCATCCGCCTCGAGACGGACTACACCGTCGCCGCGGTGGAGCGCCTGGCCGACGTGGTCTATGCCCCCGACGACCTGGGCGCTGCGATCGCCAGTGGCTCGTTTGCCACGCGCGGCATGGTGATCATCCCCTGTAGCATCAAGACGTTGAGCGCCGTCGCCCACTGCTATGCCGCCGACCTGATCGCGCGCGCCGCGGATGTGACGCTCAAGGAACGCCGTCCGCTGGTGCTGGTGGTGCGTGAGAGCCCGCTGCACCTCGGCCATCTGCAGCTGATGGTGCAGGCGACGCAGCTGGGCGCGACCATCTATCCCCCCATGCCAGCCTTCTACGCCCGCCCGCGCACGCTCGATGAGCTGGTGGATCACCTCGTCGGGCGCATCCTGGCCTATCTGGGCATCGCCAACACGCTGTACCCCGTCTGGCAGGGCGATGCCGGCGCGCCGCGGAGCGAGGCATAGACACGGCGGTGGAGCGGTGGACGCGGCGGTGCTGGAACAGGTGCGCGCGGCGGGAGGACGCCCGGTCTACCTCTCCCCGGATTCATTGCCCGCCGGCCTGCCGGCCAACCTGTTCGTACTGGGGGCGGCGGTCGGCCGTACTCGCCTGGGG
>QEXY01000175.1 GCA_003130875.1 Ardenticatenia bacterium | reverse complement strand
TGGCCTGTGGCACGCCGGTGGTGGCCACACCGCAGGCTTGCAGCGCGCTGCAGGTGCAGGCAGAGCGCGACCTGCTGATGGCTGCTTCGGCGGAGGAATTCGCGCGTCAGGTGTTGCGCCTGCTGGATGATGACGCGTTGGCAGCGCGGTTGGGTGCGGCCGGGCGCCGCTATGTGGAGCAGCACCACGACTGGAACGTCGTCGCCGCCCGGCTCGAGGATATCTATGCTGCGTGCCTGGCAGCACCGGATGTGCTGAGGGATTAGCGGCACGTGGGAATCCTTCTCACCGCGGAGGACGCAGAAATCGCAGAGATTTTAAAACATTCTTCACCGCAGAGAACGCAGAGTTCGCAGAGAAAATTCTGAAACCCTCTGCGTTCTCGGCGCTCTCTGCGGTAAAAATTTTTTGTGAAATCCTCTGCGTTCTCGGCGCTCTCTGCGGTAAAAAAAATTTTTGTGAAACCCTCTGCGTTCTCGGCGCTCTCTGCGGTTAAACACTTCATATAAGGGAGCAGTGGTTCGCTCACATGCTGCAAAAGGGCGGAGAGGTATGATTGGCGAGAAATTATCCCTGCGCGTCCTGGTAGTGATCGGCACACGGCCGGAGGCGATCAAGATGGCGCCGGTGGTGCGCGCGTTGCAGCGCCACCGCGAGCAGGTCACCGTGCGCGTGTGCGCCACGGCCCAGCATCGCCAGATGCTCGACCAGGTGCTGCAGCTGTTCGGCATCCAGCCGGACATCGACCTGGACATTATGCAGGCGGATCAGACGCCCTCGCGCGTGGCGGCGGCGGTGTTGACCGGCATGGAAGAGGTGCTGGCATATGAGCGCCCCGACTGGCTGTTGGTGCAGGGCGACACCACCACGGTGATGGCGGCAGCAATCGCAGCGCACCACGCGCGCGTGCGCGTCGGCCATGTCGAGGCCGGTCTGCGCAGCGGCGACAAAGCCAATCCCTTCCCCGAGGAGGCCAACCGCATCATCGCCGACCACCTGAGCGATCTGTGCTTCGCGCCCACCGAGCGCGCACGCCGCAATCTGTTGCGCGAGAGCATCCCGGAGCATGCCATCGTAGTGACCGGCAACACGGTGGTGGATGCCCTGCTGGAAGTGGCGGCGCAGCCGTGGCAGCCCGGCGCGGACAGCCCATTAGCCCAGCTGCCCGCCAATGGCCGCCTGATCTTGGTCACCGCCCACCGGCGGGAGAGCTTCGGCGCACCGCTGCGGGACATCTGTCGGGCATTGCGTCAGTTGGCAGCACGTGGAGACGTGACCATCGCCTACCCGGTGCACCTCAATCCCAATGTGCACGATGTGGTATGGCAGGAGCTGGGGAATGTGCCGGGCGTTGTGTTGCTGCCACCACTGGATTATCGCTCCCTGGTCTACCTGATGCAGCGCAGCTATCTCATCCTGACCGATTCGGGTGGCATCCAGGAAGAGGCGCCCAGCCTGGGGGTGCCGGTTCTGGTATTGCGCCACGTCACCGAGCGCCCCGAAGCCCTCGAGGCGGGTGTGGCGCGCCTGGTCGGCAGCGAGACAGAGGCTATCGTGGCCACGGCGAGCCGTCTGCTCGATGACGCGGCAGCGTATGCGCGCATGCGCCGTGCCGTCAACCCATATGGCGATGGCCATGCTGCGGAGCGCATTGTGGCTGCACTGCTAGAACGATCCATCTGACCTCGGATCTCGGATTGCGAAATTGCGAATCGTATTTTTCACCGCAGAGCACGCGGAGATTTTGGTGTTTCTTTCAACTTGAAGAGCTCTTCGGGTGCATTTCAATTTTGGGGATGAATGGAAGCGGTGGCCCAGGGTGGCGACAGTTATCCGAGCCGCGACCGTCAGGGAGCGGTTGGGGGCCGCTTGCTCACGTGCGCGGCTCGGCTCCTCTCCCCCAAATTTGAAATACACCAAACTTTTCTAAAACCTTTGTGTCTTCAGCGCTCTCTGCGGTGAGGTCTTGTTGTTTTTTTACCACAGAGAATGCAGAAAAATCGGATCCGCGATTCCTAGTCTGAAACGGTTCTCTTTCGTCCCCAATGCTTGACATCCCGATACAACGAGCCATCCCACAGGCGCGCCGTGTGGTGTCCGAGGCGACGCAGCGGCGTCTGCTCATCGCCGCTTTGGTGTTGGGCGATGCTATGTTTCTCGCCATGGCGTTTGCGCTGGCCTATGTCGTGCGCTTCCAGCTGGGCGTCCCCCTGTTTGAGCAGGTGGCTGCCTCGCCCTATCTCTACGTGCAGCGCAGTGTGATGCTCATCCCGTTGTGGCTGGTGCTGTTTGTGCTGTTCCACCTGTACGATGAGCGCTATCTGCTGGGTGGCACGCGCGAGTATGCGCAGCTCTTCTATGCCTGCAGCGTCGGCATGATGGGCGTGATCACCTTTGCCTTCTTCGACATCACCTTCATCATCGCGCGCGGCTGGCTGGTGCTTGCCTGGTTGTGTGCCTTTCTGGGTGTGGGGCTCTGGCGCTTTGGCGTGCGGCGGGTGGTCTATCACCTGCGTCGTCACGGTTACTTCCTCTCGCCAGTGTTGATTGTGGGTGCCAATGAGGAGGGACGCGCGCTGGCAGAGCAGCTGTCGCACTGGCTGACCTCTGGGCTGCATGTGCTCGGTTTCGTGGACGATGAGCGACCGGTGGGCTCGGAAGTGGCATCTGGCTGGCGGGTATTGGGGCGCGTGGCCGAGCTGGAGCCGCTTGTGACTCGCCTGGGGGTGCGCGAGCTGGTGGTGGCGACCACGGCATTGCCGCGCACCACGCTGCTGGAGGTCTTCCGCTCCTATGGCACCTCCGGGCTGGTGCGGCTGCGCATGTCGTCCGGCCTGTTTGAGATCATGACCACCGGCGTGCAGGTGCAAGATGTCGGCCATGTGCCGCTTTTGAGCGTCAACAAGGTGCGGCTGACCGGTATGGACATTTTCCTCAAGACGGCGCTCGATTATGCGCTGACGCTGCCCGGCCTTATTCTGGTCGCGCCATTGATGCTGGTCATCGCTATCCTGGTGAAGCTCGATTCGCCAGGGCCGATCATCTACCGGCGGCGCGTGCTGGGAGTGGGTGGCCGCGAGTTCGACGCATTCAAGTTCCGCACGATGTACGTCAACGGGGATGAGATCCTCAAGCAATACCCCGAGGTGGCCGAGGCATTGCGCAACAACCACAAGTGTGCCTGGGATCCGCGCGTGACACGGTTGGGTCGCATTCTGCGGCGTACCAGCCTGGATGAGCTGCCGCAGCTGTTCAATGTGTTGTTGCGTCAGATGAGCCTGGTGGGGCCGCGCATGATCTCACCCGCCGAGCTGGAGAAGTATGGCAAATGGGGCATGAACCTGCTCACCATCCCGCCTGGCATCACCGGCTTGTGGCAGGTATCCGGTCGCGCGGATCTCTCTTATGAGGAACGCGTGCAGCTGGACATGAGCTATATTCGTAACTACACCATCTGGCTCGACCTGCAGATCCTGTGGCGCACCATCCCGGCCGTGCTACAGTGCCGCGGGGCGTATTGAATTTCCCACCGCAGAGAGCGCTGAGGACGCAGAGGTCTTAGAGAGTCTTATTTCTTTGCATTCACATCGAGAGGGGTGGAGTGGATGAAGGCGATGATCCTGGCGGCGGGAGAGGGGACGCGGCTGCGGCCGCTCACCGACAGGTGCCCCAAGCCGATGTTGCCGGTGGCTGGCCGTCCCCTGCTCGAACACACGTTAGCTTGGCTGCATGCCCATGGCATCTGCGAGGTGGCCATCAATCTGCATCACCTGCCGCAGGTTATCCCGAATCACTTCGGCGACGGGGGGCGCTTCGGTGTGCGCATCACTTACTCACTGGAGAAGGAGCTGCTGGGCACCGCCGGCGCGGTGCGCCGCTTGAGCGAGTTCTTCGGCGGCGAAACCTTCGTCGTGGTCTACGGTGACGTGCTCACCGACCTGGACCTCTCCGCCCTGTTGCGCTTTCACCGCGCGCATGGAGGTGTGGGTACAGTGGCGCTCTACCGGGTGAGCAATCCCACGGCATGCGGTCTGGTGGAGCTCGATTGGGACGGGCGCATCGTGCGCTTTCTGGAAAAACCGCGCCCGGAGGAGGTCTTCACTAACCTGGCCAACGCCGGGGTGTACGTCCTGGAGCCGCAGGTGATCGCCCACATCCCATCTGACGGGCCGTCCGATTTCGGGCGCGATGTCTTCCCGGCGCTGTTGCAACACAAATTGGCGCTCTACGGCTATATCATTCCGGCCACGGCGCGTCTGATCGACATTGGCTCGCCGGAACATTATCGTTTGGCCCAAGAGCTCTTCGGCCCGAGCGCGCGCAAGGAGTTGGGTTGAGAGGGGGCGTATTTCAAGTTCGGGGCGAAGGGAAGCATCTGCCCGAAGTAACGACAGTTATCCGAGCCGCGACCGTCAGGGAGCGGAAACCCCTTCATCGCAGAGACTCTTCTGTCAGCTTCTCTGCGGTGAAATTGCAGCCGCTTGCTGACGCGCGCGGCTCGGTTTGAACCTTGTTTGCTTCAAGAATGAAGTGCCTCTGTCGAGAGGAGGAAGTCTTGAACCTGTTGGATTTTTCGTTGGTGAGGGCATGGTGAGCGATGATTATCACCCAAACGCCTATCCGGGTCAGCTTGTTCGGCGGCGGCACCGACTTTCGCGATTATTACGAGCGCGAAGAGGGCTGCGTGCTGAGCACCGCCATCGACAAATATATCTTTGTGGTCATCAAAGAGCGCTTTGACGACCTGATCCGCGTCGGGTACACGCGCACTGAGCTGGTCGAATGCGTCGATCAGGTGCAGCATGAGCTGGTGCGCGAGGCATTACGGCTGACGGGCATCACCCGTCGTGTGGAGATCGATACCATGGCCGACATCCCTTCCGAGGGCTCTGGCCTGGGTTCTTCGAGTGCGGTGACGGTCGGTTTGCTCAATGCCATGTACAACTATCTGGGCGAGTCGGTCACGGCCGAGCGGTTGGCTCAGGAGGCATGCCAGATTGAGATCGAGAAGCTGGGCCGGCCGATCGGGGTACAAGACCAGTACATTGCTGCTTATGGAGGGCTGCGCTTCATGACCTTCACGCGCGATGGGCGCGTCCTCGTGGAGTCGGTGCGCGTCGAAGACCGCACACGCCGCCGTCTGGGGCAAAACCTGCTCCTCTTCTATACTGGCATTGCGCGCCGGGCAAGTGACATCTTGAGCGAGCAGAAGAACAACATCGCCGACCGCATGGCTGAGCTGCGGGCGATGAAGGAGCTGGCACTGACCGCGCGTGCTGCGCTGGAGGCCGGCGATGTGGACACATTGGGAGAGTTGTTGCATCATAGCTGGGAGTTGAAGAAGCAGCTGGCCAGCAAGATCAGCAATCCGACCATCGACGCCATGTACGCGGCGGCGCGCAAGGCCGGCGCGTTGGGCGGCAAGGTCACCGGTGCGGGCGGTGGGGGATTCCTGTTGCTCTATTGCCCGTGGCAGCATCAGGAACGTGTGCGCGCTGCGCTGAGTGGATTGCGCGAGCTACCTTTCCGTATGGAACACTACGGCAGCAAGGTGATCCTCAACTATCGTCGCTACAATAATGAGTGAGCTGGGGAGATAATCGCCGTGCAGACAGGGAAACGGCTGTGTCTCTGCAAGAAAGCGAGTCATAGCGGCACGCGGAGGAAGGTGACATCATGATAACTCACGCGCCGCGCAACTGTCCCTTCCTGGGGTTGATGGATGATCCTTACACCAGCTTCCTCTATGCGCACGAAATGCACAATTGCTATGCTGACAATCAGGCCGAGGCGGTGGAGCTGGAGTATCAGGAGCATTATTGTGTGGGAGGGGCGTTTGAGAGTTGTCCGCGCTATCTACATTCCGTTCGTCGCCAGGCTTCGCCGGTTCCTCCTGCCCCGCGCCGTGAACCCTTGGTGGCGGAAGAGGATGTGTTCGTCGAGGAGGCGCCCGCAGAGTTTTCCGTCTGGCGGGTGATGATGTGGGCACTGGTGGGATTGGTGGTCGTCTTCTTGGGATTGCGCTATGGTATTACCATTTTCACTCCACCTCAACCAACGGAAGTAACGCCGCAGGCGACCGTTGGCTGGTCTCCCACGGCCACGCTGACCGCCACGCCCACCTCACCATTGGCGGCAGTCGCCACCGCTACACCGTTGGCGTTCGTCCAACCCACTGCCACACCTACCCCGCCGCCCGGCGGCAGCAATTTTGTTCTGTCGCCCTCGGCCGATGCAGTGGGCTGGGTGGTGAGCAAGGAGGAGCGCGGCAACCACTTCGGCGACTCGAACATTTATAGCGGCATCTACGACGGCGCGATCTATCACGGTGCGCTGCAATTCGATCTGTCGGTGATTCCGCGTGGCGCGCCCATCCTGGCAGCCACGCTGCAGCTGGCTGGCCTCAACCGCGACCGACTGGGCGACGGTGGGGCATGGGAAGTGCGCATCCTCACCGACACGGTGGACTATGAGTGGCCCTCGATGACGTATCAGAGCTTGCACAATGCGGTCGTGTTGCAAAGCTTGTTGCCGGTGCTGGGCGTGGATGATCTGGAGGTGCGCAAGGTCAATGAGTTCGCCTTTAATGGCGAGCAGCTCCGTTTGCTCGAACAGCGCGTGCTGAAAGAGGGGCGCTTGTCGTTGCGCATTGATGGGCCACTCACCGGCGCCAACAGTCTGTTCAGCTGGGACAGCGGCTATGGGCCAGAGAGTAAGGGGAACAGGCCAGTGCTTTTCCTCAGCGTGGGGGCGCCGCCTGAGACGCCCCCACCGCGCGAGTACATCGTGGTGACCAACACGCCGACACCTGAAAATGTGCTCACGGCGGCGGCCATCATCGCGCGCATGACCGCCAATGCCACCTCCACCGGCACGGCGACGCCCACGCCGCGCAATCTGGTCACCGCCACGCCGGCCAACTGGATCGTGGTGACCAGCACGCCCGAGCCGGCCAACAGTGCTACGGCAGCTTACATGAGCGCCCTGGCGACCGCCAACGCCCTCACCACGGGCACGCCGACGCCGACGCCCTACAATATGGTGACCGCGACCCCCACACCCACCTGGGTGATCATCACCAGCGTGCCCACGCCGGAGAACGTCTTCACCGCTCAGGCGCGTGCCATCGCCACCGCAACCGCAGTGCAGCGCTACGGCACGCCAACGCCGCTGCCGCCTAACTGGGTGACACCGATTGTGGTGACCAATACCCCGCTGCCGCAGAATCAAGCAACGGCGGTCGCCATCATTGCCCTGGCGACGGCCAACTACCTGGCGTATGGGGAGCCCACGCCTACGCCACCGAATGTATGGACAGCGACGCCCACGCCCACCTGGGTGATCATCACCAGCGTGCCCACGCCCGCCAATCCGGCGACGGCGCAGGCACGTGCCATTGCCGCCGCCACTGCGGCCTTCCTGTATGGCACGGCCACCCCATTGCCACCCAACTGGGTGACGCCGATTGTGGTGACCGCCACACCCGTACCGGAGAACGCTGCCACTGCCCAGGCCATCGCTGCCTTGGCCACCGCGAATGTGCTGCTCTTCGGGCCGCCCACCCCGACACCGCCCAATGTGTGGACGGCCACGCCGACGCCGCTGCTGGATATGAACGCTGTTCCCAATCCGACGCCGACGCCTGAGCCGACCGCCACGCCGACGCCCGATCCCAACATCATCCCGCCAGATATGATCGGTCGCATCGGTTTCATCTCAGACCGCGATGGCGGCCAGCCTTGGTACTACGTGATGGATGCCGACGGGAGCAACGTACAGCGTCTCAGCGGGCCGGAGCTCTACAATGCAGCGCTGGTGCGCGATACCCTCGACCCCACTGGCCAATATCAAGCGATCGTCACCTTGCCACGCAATCCATCCAATGACCCGGAAGTGGGCAAGAATTATGAGATCAGCCTGGTGCGCCTCTCCGACGGCTACATATGGTATATCGCGGGAGGTGAAAGGGGTGCCGACTACGCACCGGCTTACTGCCAGGCTGACCCACGCTACATCGCCTACACCTCGCAGCAGAGCGGTAACGATGAGATCTTCGTAGTGGATCTGCTGAGCAGCCATGGCCGCAATGTCCCGTTGCAAACCACGCGTCTGACCCAGAACGACTGGCCATGGGATAAACATCCCAGCTGGTCACCCGATTGTCGTCAGATCGTCTTCTACTCCAACCGGGACGGGCGCAACCAAATCTATGTGTTGGACTTCCTGGGCATGGGGTTCTTGGGCGCTCACGAGCGCAATCTGAGCAACAATCTGTACAACGACTGGGATCCGGTGTGGTTCAAACCCCCACCGGCGACGCCATAGGAGTGCGAGAGCTATTGCGAATTATGTTTCTCGAGCACTGATGATTTTCAGGAGTGAAGGATGACTTTGCGTCAATACTTTGCGGTTATTTGGAGGTGGCTCTGGCTTATCGTGCTGGCCGGAGCGGTTGCCGGTGGCGCGGCCTATGCATCAAGCCAGTCGATGCCGCGTGTCTACCAGAGCACCACCACTCTGATGGTGGGGCAGAAGGTGATGCGAGATCCCAACGTCACCGCCCAAGACCTCTATGTGAGCCAGCAGCTGGCGCAGACCTATATCCAGATGGCCACTCGACAGCCCATCTTGCAGGCTACTATCGAAGCGTTAGGATTGAAGGAGGATTGGACGAGCCTGCGGGGGCGGGTGAATGCCAGTCCGGTACAGGGGACGGCGCTGTTACAGGTCAGCGTGCTGGACACCTCGCCCGAATGGGCGGTCGCAATCGCCGACGAGATCGCGCGACAGATGATCCTGCAGAGCCCCACCGCGCCCGAAGAGGCACAGCGGGCCAAGCATCGCGCCTTTGTGGAACAGCAGATTGCGGACCTGCAAGCGAAGATCGAGGCAGCTCAGCAACAGGTAGCGGAGTTGGAGAAACAGCTGGGCGGGGCGTTCAGCGCGCGGCAAATTCAAGATCTGCAGGGACAGATCAACGTGTTGCAGAACCAGATCAACACCTGGCAGGCCAACTATGCCCAGCTGCTCAACTTTATCGAAGGGGGATCGCCCAACTATCTGGCTGTGATCGAACCGGCGCAACTGCCCACCGAGCCGGTGAGTCCGCGCACGAGTATGAACGTGCTTTTGGCAGCTAGCATCGGCGTCCTGTTAGCCTTGGGTGCTGCCTTCCTGCTGGATTATCTGGATGATACCATCAAGTCGCCCGACGACCTGGTGACAACGGCCGGGTTGACTCCCTTGGGCGCTATCACGCGGATGCGCGGCGAGGGCTATGAAAACAAGCTGGTAACGATGCGTCATCCGCGCTCCTCCGTTGCAGAGGCATATCGCACGCTGCGCACCAACATCCAGTTCTCCACGCTGGACAAGCCGGCGCGCACCCTGCTGGTCACCAGCCCCAGTGCCCTGGAGGGCAAGAGCGTCACCTCGGCCAACCTGGCGGTCTCCATGGCACAGGCTGGTTTCAAGACAGTGTTGGTGGACGCTGACTTGCGCCGTCCGGTGCAACATAAGATTTTCGGGCTGTCCAATCAACAGGGTTTGACCAATGCTTTGCTGCAACCTGGGGAACCCTCTGCAGACGGCCACCTGCAATCTACTGAGATCGAGAATCTGCGCGTGTTGACCAGTGGGCCCATCCCCCCCAATCCCTCTGAGCTGCTCGGATCGGCCAAGATGCAGGCATTGCTGCAGCGGCTCAAAGAAGAATACGAGGTGGTGATCTTCGACTCGCCTCCGGCGCTGGTGGTCACCGATGCCTCGGTGCTGGCTACGCGCGTGGATGGAGTGGTGATCGTAACTGATAGTGGCCATACGCGGCGCGATACAGTGGTGCGTGCGCGAGAAGCTTTGCGCAAGGTGGGCGCCAACTTGTTGGGTGGCGTGGTCAATCGCCTTTCACCAAGATCGGGCGGTTATTATTACTACTACTACTACTACTACGCTGCTGATGGCAATGGCGAACAGAAACGCAAGCGCAAAAAGAAGCACACCAACCACTCCGAGCAGGGTGGCTTCCTGCGCGGGCTATTCGGACGTTCGCAGGAGCACACCGGGTCATCCGGTGAGGGACGCACCGAAAACGTGCAGCATTCCTAGTGGGTAGATTCCTGGATTATATGCACTCTCAGCAATGGATGAACCGCTTTTCTCGTAATGTGGGCAAGGGACATAGAACGCCCTCGGCTAAATAAGTTTGTCCTCTGCATGTCTTGCTTCTTCGAGGTGAGCGAAATTCAGGAGAGAAGAGATGGACCCGGTGGAACAATATATCGAGGGATTACGAAGTTGCTTGGCACAGCTGCCCTTGGACTGTGTGCGTGCGGTGATCGGTGTGTTGCAGTATGCACGCTTCCATCATCGCCAGGTGTTCATTATGGGCAACGGCGGCAGCGCAGCCACCGCTTCTCACTTTGCCTGTGACTTGGGCAAAGGGACAGCCATGCCGGAACTGCCTCGCTTTCGCGTGATCGCCCTGACCGACAACACAGCCCTGTTTTCGGCTTATGCCAACGACCTCGGCTATGAGTGGGTTTTCGCCGAGCAGCTGGCCAACCTGCTCCAGCCGGGCGATGTGGTGATCGGCATCAGTGGCAGCGGCAGCTCGGCCAATATCTTGCGCGCGCTGGAGCTGGCGCGCCAACGACAAGCGGTTACCATCGGGTTCACTGGCTTCGGCGGGGGCAAAATGAAAGAGCTGGTGGACCTGTGTGTGATTGTGCCCAGCACGTGCATGGAGCAGATCGAAGATGTGCACCTGATGCTGGAACATCTGGTATGCTCGTGTCTGCGTCAGAGTACCCAGGCATACCCAATGTATCCCATACCGGAAGCGCTTGCCTCGCGCTTTCACGAGATCCCTTCCTCTGATTCCGATGGGCGCGCGTCGGGCAATATTCCTTGATCGGGACGGCGTCATCAACGAGAACCGTCCTGACTACGTCAAGTCGCTCGCCGAGTTCATCTTCCTTCCCGGCGTGTCAGCGGCATTGCGACAGCTGGCTGCATTAGAGATGCCCATCGTTGTGGTCAGCAACCAATCCGCTATCCATCGTGGATTAGTCGCTCAGGCGACGGTGGATGCGATCACTCGAGCGATGCAGGAGCACATTGAGACGGCGGGTGGGCGCATCGATGCTGTCTTTTACTGTCCACACCGCCCAGACGAGGGTTGCATGTGTCGTAAGCCGCAGCCGGGGTTGTTCTATCAAGCGGCGCGTCAACTGGATATTCAGCTGGCTGGCTCCTATGTGATCGGCGATGCGCTGAGCGACATCCAGGCTGCACTGCGCATCGGTGCCCAGCCTCTCCTGGTGCTGACCGGTCGCGGCTGTGAGCAAGTGAAGCTGCTGGACGAGGCACTGCGCCGTTCCGTCCCCATCTTCACCGATCTGCTCGCTGCGGCGCACTGGGTGCGGCTGCGCGAGAATGGAGGATAGACTGCCCATCCGACATCCTGCATATCGCGGTGGGGAGGATCAGCAATTCGGCCGAAGAAGACACCGCGGCACGTAGCTCGATTCATATGGTTCTTTGTGGCGCTGCTGGCGGCAGCATTTGTGATCAACTCTGTCCTCCTGGCCTGGCATGCCCGATCCGCGCTGGCCGAATTGACCGAACTCAGGTATCTTGCTGCTGAGCATCACGGGGCACAGCAACTTGATTGGACAAAAGTACGTTTGGTGCTGCGCCGGGTAGAACAGGAGCTGGCCGCTGTCCGGTGGCATGCTACCCCCTTTCTCGTCCTGGCGCCTTACCTTGGATGGTTGCCCGAATATGGCGGCACTATCGCAGCCGCACCTCATCTGCTGGAGATCGCACAATCGCTGGCCGAAGCGAGCTTGGTCCTGTTGGACGAATTGGCACCTCGCCTGGAGCAGTTGCGTCAAAACACAACTTCCAGCTATGGCGACCCCTTGCCGATCCTGGTGACTGCTCTGTCGGACACTGCGCCACAGCTGGCACAGGCGGAAGTACACCTGAGCTGGGCCGAGGCACAATGGGAGCAAGTGCAGCAGGCACCATTAACGCCATGGTTGGCGGACCAGCTGACGCCGCTCGCGCGCTATCTGCCCCTATTGCGCTCCCTCGTGCAGCTGGCTATGGTGACGCCCACGCTGTTGGGCACTGATGGGCCACGCCACTACCTGATTCTGGCACAGAACGAGGATGAGCTCCGCCCCACCGGCGGGTTCATCTCGGCAGCAGGGTTGATCACATTTGAGCGCGGCCGCATTGTCGCGCTCAAGTTTGACGACAGCTATGCCGTGGATGACCTGAGCAAGCCGTATCCGGAGCCGCCCGAGGTGCTGCGGCGCACGATGCTGGCCGACCTATGGCTCTTTCGCGACACCAACTGGTCGCCCGACTTTCCTACCAGCGCGCGCATCGCCGCGGATTTCTACACTTATGGGCGCGGTATGGCATTGGACGGAGTCATTGCGCTTGATCAGAAGGCGTTGCAGTACTTGCTCGAAGGGCTGGGGGCGGTGACAATCGAGGATACAGGCGAGGTGGTGAATGCCGATAATGTGATCGAGGCCATTCGTACCCACTGGGCACCTTCCCCCGGCCAGGCATTGAACCAGGCGTGGTGGGTGCAACGCAAGTCCTTTATGGGTGAGCTGGCAGAGGCAATGCGCCGCAAGCTCGAAACCGCGTCAGAACCCTTGAATTGGTTGGCGCTGGCGCAGGCAGCAGAGCGCGCGCTAGGCGAGAAGCACATATTGCTGTATAGCCCGCAGCCGGAGGTGGCGGGAATTCTGAACCGCGCTGGTTGGGATGGAAGCATCCGGCATTGGGGGAGCGATTATCTGATGGTGGTGGATGCCAATGTCGGTTTTAATAAAGCGAGCGCGTTGGTCACGAAACGCATCGAGCATGCTGTGACACTGGACGCGACTGGGGGTGCAGAAGTACAGGTGAGCTTGACCTATCATCACACCGGTCATCCCGGGGGCGAGTGTCGTCCTGAAGTCCGCTATGATCCGGTTTATGCCCAGATGATGCAACGTTGCCTGTGGAATTATGTGCGGCTGTATCTCCCGATCGAAGCGATACCTCTATCAACTCCACGGGTGGTGGTGCCGGCAGAGGAGATGCTCAGCGGAGAGGCGACGCACGGAGAGGTGGACAGCTCACCGGCCGAAGGGGACAAGCAGTCGCTGGGTCTGTTGTTTGTGTTGCCGCCGGGCGGACAGATCACACTGGAGTATCGTTATCGCCTGCCCAATAACTGGGCTGCTCACCAAGTAGCTTCCAATACTTGGCGTTATGACTTGCTTGTCCAGAAGCAACCCGGCTGTGATGACACGAGTGTGCAGGTAAGGGTGCAGCTGCCATCGGGCGGACATCTGGTGCACAGCATACCAGCGCCCCAGGCGATCAATGGGAATCAGATCATCTACCAAACGGAGCTGCGACGTGACTGGCAGTTAGAATTAGTCTACACGCAGAATGCAGGACAGACACGGGGGAAAGATGCCCAGTAACAGATTGTTGCGCTTGATCGCTATAACTGCCTTGACGGTGATGGGATTGGTAGCAACGCTGGCACCAGCCGCCTGGGCAACCCTGGAACAGGAGCGCGCGCAGCAGACGATCCCGACGCGCACCCCAGATCGTGGTGCAAAGACGCCCAAGCCCACTAAGAAGCCGTCGCCGACCTTCACCGCGGTTGCCGAGGTATCTCCCACATGGACCCCTGTGCCGCCTACGCCGACGCCCACTGAGACATGGACACCTCTGCCGCCTACTCCGACCGAAACCGAAACACCTGTCCCGCCGACCGCAACACCAACACCGCTTCCCACGGCGACGGAGACCGTCACACCGTTCCCTATTGAGTCGCCCACACCGGTGCCGGCTATTGATACGCCGACTGCGACACCCCTTCCGACGGCAACTCCCTTGGCTGTGGAGGACAGGGAGGCTCTCTCACTTGAGTCTGAAGCTGGGGAGATACCGACTCCACGTGGGCTGGGACCGTGGGGATTGGTTGGCGGAGCAGGATTGGTGATCGTGGGCCTCTACCTGTTGTTCAGCCGTCCGGCCGGGCGGTGATGGATTGAGCGGGCGGAGGAGCCTGCGCGTGCTCTGGCGCTGGATGTGGGGCGGGCTTGCCTGGTTGCTCTTGGTGGCGTGTGGCACCTTCGGAGGACCATTCGGTTTTGTTCGGGAGGATATCTCTCTGCCTGTTGCAATAACCGCCGTTCCGGATGTCACTCGAGAGGCTGAGCGACTGGTGCCGACTGCAGCTTTTCCGCTATCTTCTGGGCAACCCAGTGCGGAGGACATCTCACCACGGTCGGAGGGGATCGCCCCTGAGGTGACGCTCCGGACAACCGGGTTGTGGACGCCACGGCAGCGCATCGGTGTGGGAGTGCCCTATCCACCTGTGGAACGGTATGAGACCGAGCAGTTGAGCATCGGCTGGTATCATGCCTGGCGTGTCCTCACCGATTTGCCTGCCTCGTTGGGGGTTGAAACGTGGCAGATGGTACGTGCTTCGGAGAATGGGTTTGCTCCATCGCGTGAGGTAATCGTTGCCGCGGCACGGAGGTACCCGGGCTCGATTTGGCTTATCGGCAACGAACCTGATGTGATATGGCAGGATAATGTTACTCCGGAGCGTTATGCGCAGGTCTATCACGATGTCTATCATTTGCTGAAGGAAGCAGACCCAACCTGTCGCGTGGCCGCGGGGGGCATTTCCCAGCCGACACCTCTGCGTCTGAAGTACTTAGAACGGGTCTTGCAAGCTTATCAGGAACGCTATGGTGAGCCTATGCCAGTGGAGATGTGGCATATTCACAATTTCATCCTCCGTGAGAAACGCGGCTCGTGGGGTGTGGATATCCCGCCGGGCCTTGACGAGGAAGAAGGGGTGCTCGTCGAGGTTCAGGACAATGACAATCTGAGCATTTTTCAAGAGCAGGTGATTGCCTTTCGGCGCTGGATGGCGGAGCGGGGCGAGCGCGACAAGCCGCTGGTCATCTCCGAATATGGCATCCCTATGCCGATGGAGTATGGCTTCGACTTTGCCCGTGTGCGCCGCTTTATGACTGCTACGATGGACTTTCTGCTCGTGGCAGCTGATCCCCAGCTGGGATATAAATCCGACGGGTACCGTTTGGTGCAACGCTGGGCATGGTTTAGCATGGGAGATACGCGGTATCCGACGGGCAACTTGGCCGACCTGGAAACGGGTGAGTTGACACCTTTGGGCAAGGCATTAGGTGCATATATCCGTCGCTTTCCCTGATAGGTTCGTCTCGGTGGTCATTCCGGTATATAATGGAGCGGGGACATTGCCGGCCTGTCTGATGGCGTTGCAGCAACAGACAATTGACCCGCAACACTACGAGGTGATCGTGGTGGATGATGGCTCCACCGATGGGAGCGCGGAGGTTGCGTTGCAGCTGGGAGTGCGCGTGATTCGGCAGCCGCATCGTGGTGCGGCAGCGGCCCGCAATGCTGGCATCACGGCAGCACGCGGCGAGATTGTGCTCTTCACTGACGCCGATTGCGTCCCCAAATCGGATTGGATTGCGCAAATGACTCAACCACTGGCGGATCCGACGATAGACGGGGTGAAGGGAGTCTATCGCACCACACAAAGCGATCTCATCGCGCGCTTCGTTCAGTTGGAATATGAGGACCGGTATAACCGGACGATGGCGCAAGAGACGGTCGATTTTGTGGACACATATGCTGCCGCCTATCGCCGTGACGTGCTGCTCACGGCCGGGGGGTTTGATGAGCGATTTCCGGGTGCCGCGGTTGAGGACGTGGAACTCTCCTACCGCCTGAGTGCGCAAGGGCATCGCTTGGTCTTCAACCCCCATGCCATTGTCTACCACTCGCATCCTGCCACCCTGGGGCGTTACTTGCGTCGCAAAGCGATCTACGGCTACTGGCGTGTGCCCGTCTATGCGCGCTACCCGGACAAGACCGAGGGGGATACGCACACTCCACCGCTGCTGAAGTGGCAGCTCGGCTTAGCCGCTGCAATGCTGCTCCTATTCCCCTTTGTGGGGTGGTCGGCATGGGTGCGTGGGTTGTGGCTGTTCATAACTGTTATCTTTCTAGGGACGACGGTGCCTTTCGTGCTTAGGGCGCTGCGACATGATCCTATTGTCGCATTTATAAGCCCAATCCTGCTGTGGTTGCGTGCTGTGGCCATCGGATGGGGGCTGATGTGGGGTCTGGTGCGCTTTCGGTGTTCACGGTCTCTCGCGGGTTGGCTGAGGGTGGCCGTGTCGTTTTTTGAAAATATAAATCGTTTTTGTATCCTTCTATTCTCTGGAAAGGAGAGATTACCATGAGAAGGATAATGTTGAGCAAACCTATGTTGCGTCTTGAGGTGGTGCTGGGTACTATGCTTGTGGCTGTGTTGTTCTTGAGCCTTATTCCTACCGCCTGGACCGTTGTCGAGGCGGCGCCGTCGAACCAGACAATTCCACCCCCCACACCGCCTGTGCCACCGGAGAAGAAGAAAGCAGTTCCTGGAGCGACCCCTACCCCCAGTTTGGGTGTCCCTGGCGTGCCGGTGGATGTGCGCCTCGGTCCAGGTGATGGTCTGTTCCACTTGCCTATGCCCAATGCCGGTTGCGTTCAGATCAACGTCAGCGGGATGCCGACCCAGCTCCTGTTCCAGATCATCCCGGTGGACCCGATGACGCTTGCCTCACCGCCATCGGAGTGTCGTCGCACTACAGCAGCATATGGGGTTAAGGTGTGGGATACTAGCACGGGACAGGAGACGTTCACCGTGACACCCAACTACATCCACACCATTTGCTACAACGACGCCGACCTAGCGGCGGCAAATGGTGATCCTAATCGCTTCGTGATTGCTCGCTATGATGAGGCGACACAAACGTGGATCAAATTGGAGCCCTCCATCGTCGATGTGCCCAATCGCCACGTAGTCGGCGCGACCGGGCAAACCGGCTGGTGGGCACTCCTGGCCTGTGAGGCGGCGCCGATCCTGTTGCCGGAGACAGGGCAGGCACCGAGCTCTACGCCGTTTCTGGCTACCCTAGCCATCATAGCAGCTCTTGTTGTGGGCGGTGGCCTCTGGTTCGCCTTGTACGGCCGAATCTCGTCTGCCCACCGATCTGCACATTAACCAAGCACTCGCCGGGGAAATCGGGGAAATGTCGCGCCAGCTTGCGACGTTCCAGCACTCCCACAACGGTTGGGCGGTGCTCGTCGGGGTTGTCGTCATGGCCACTGTAGTAGCGGGGGGCTTGGCGCTGGCGAGCTTCTCTGTCCAAGCGGCTGCCCCCCGCAGCCCAAGTGTTGACCCGCCACCTCCGTCGGATGCCATCGCTGCTACTCGTGTAGTAACTTTATACCTGCCCATCATTTCCAACGACTGGCCAGGTTCGCGCAGCCAGTGGCGCTTCGGCTTCGACGTGCACATCGGCCGTGGTCAGGTGACGGACTACGAGGTTGGGTTACTGCGCGCTGGTTGGTACTATGACGTGACCTTCCGATTGAACCCGGCCAGGCCCGCTGGACTGGAGTACATGCAGACGGTGCGCGTTGCTTATCCACCTCAATGTGAGGACTTGGCGCCCTACGTGCAGAACAATCCCGGGTCGTGGTGGTTTATCGGCAACGAACCCGACCGGCCGACCTATCAGGATGCGGTGCCACCAGATCAGTATGCGCGCTCTTACTACGAGCTATATCGCTGCATCAAGTCGTATGACTCCAGCGCCAAGGTCGCTGCGGGAGGCATTGTGCAGCCGACGCCGCTCCGTCTGAAGTACCTGAGCATGATTCTCGAATTCTACCGCAGTCGCTATGGCACCAAGCTGCCGACCGATGGCTGGAACATCCATAACATGATCCTGCGCGAGCGCAGCTGCAAGTATTACCCCAATGACTGCTGGGGTGCGGAGGTACCTACCGGCCTCCCGGATAAGCAGGGCATGTTGTACACCATCCAGGACAATGACAACATGACGTACTTCAAGAAACAGATTGAGGACATGCGGCGTTGGATGAAGCAAAATGGCTATCAGAATATGCCGCTCATTGTCTCGGAATACGGTGTCAATATGCCCTCTATGTACGGCTTTGACGAGCAGCGGGTCATCCGGTACATGTACAATACATTCCAGTATCTGTTGAATGCCAGGGATTGCAGCTTGGGCTATGTCCAGGACGGGTGTCGTCTGGTACAGCGTTGGGCATGGTACAGCTTGAATGACCAAATGTATGTGCCACCGCCTGCATGCACCGGCAATGACTGTGGTTTCAACGGCAACCTCTTCGATCCGAGGACGCGCAAGATCACCGCTTTTGGTTTAGCCTATCGCAACCGCCCATATTATTGAGTCCTGTGATGGCCACAGCACCGCAGCACATATGGAGGGTGGCAGCTTTGGCCACCCTCCTTGCATTTATTGTGTATCTCATAACGTTGGCGCCGAGCATCACCTGGTGCAATGACGGCGCCGACGGTGGCGACTTAATCACTGCGACGGTGACGGGTGGGGTGCCCCATCCCAGTGGTTATCCGACTTACTTGTTGCTGGGCAGCTTGTTTGTCCACCTGCCGTTGGGCGATCTTGCCTGGCGGTTCAACTTGATGTCGGCGGTGGGCGCAGCGTGTGCCACCGGATTTACGGTGTTGGCAGTAGCAGTATCGCTGCAAAGGATGTCTCAAGGGGAAGGACATGTCCCTTGGGTAGCTGGCGTAGCTGGCATGACCTTTGCATTCTCATCGCTGCTTTGGTCGCAGGCGGTGGTGGCCGAAGTTTATAGCTGGAATGCCTGTTTTGCTGCTTGGATCTGGTATCTCATGCTCCGGGCGCGCGCTTCGGGTAAGGTGTGGCTGTGGGCGCTCGCGGCGTACGTCTTTGGCCTGGGATTGGGCAACCACCTGTCGTTGCTCGCGTTGGTGCCTGCCGGGCTGGTGTTGTTCCTTTCGCCATCTGAGAAAGTTGGACAGGATACCGACACGCGATCGTTTTGCGCTCTTCGTCGCGCTGCAGTGGCCGTTGTCGCTTTGTTGGCGCTTGCCGCCGGAGCGGCCGTGTACGGTGTGCTGCCGTTGCGTGCGACGCACAAGGCACCCGTCAATTGGGGGGGCGCGGATACGTGGGAGGGCTTTGTCTGGTTGGTTACAGGACAGGCGTACGCACCCATGGTGGCCGCATTGCCAATGGCACACCTGCCCGGTCGGCTGCTGGCAGCGTTAGCCCTGTTGGTGCGCCAGGCGGCGTGGTGGGGAGTGCCAGCGGCATACCTTGGCATACGAGCGTTATGGCGCTATGACCGCCCCGTCATTGTCGCTACACTAATCAGCGGCTTGGTGTTGCTCGTTTATGCCGTCGGGTACAATACCTCCGATTCGTATGTCTATTTGATCCCGTTGGGGATGATGTTGGCTTTGTGGATGGCATGGGGACTTGCTGAAGGCTGGCGTTATCTCCTTTCCCAGATCGGTGCGCCCCATGGTCGATCCGCCCCCACACAGCTGGTGCGATGGGGAATCTGGGTGCTGGCGCTCGTGCCGCTTGTGGCCAACTACCGGATGGTGGACGCAAGCCGCGATTGGCGTGCCTACAGCTTCGGTATTGGAGTGCTCGATTCGGTCGAACGGGGCGCCATGATCATCACCGAGACAGCGATGGATACATTTCCCCTATGGTATTTTCACTATGCTGAGGGGCGTCGCCCAGATATCATCCTGATTAACGGCAACCTGCTGGCATACAAATGGTATCGCGATAGCGTGCGACACCGCTATCCCTCCGTCGAATTGCCCGATATAGATGATCACCCTGTTCAGGTGGTGCAGAAGTTGGTGTACGTGGGCCTTGCGCGTGGTGCTGTATATCTGACCACGCCACATTGGAGTCTGCCGGACGATCTGCGCCTGATACCTGCTGGAGTACTGTACCGGGTGGAACGGAAAGGGGGCTCATGAGTCCCTCAAGCGTTTGTGCTTGTCATGGCGTGCGCAGTTTTCTGCGCTTGGCGGTTGGGCTCGCTCTGGGCATTCTGGCAGGCTGGTACACCCTGCGCGGCAGTGCCTGGGATGAGCTTTGGAGCTCGTTGATCCGGGCCGCGCCGCTGCCCGTGCTGCTTGCTGCAGTGCTACTCGCCGCGACGCAAGTGGTCAAGGTATGGCGCTGGCAGGCAATCCTGGGTCGCTCGGCGGAGGTGTCATTTGGGCAGGCACTGCGGGGATTGCTGGTTGGGCAGGCACTCAACTTACTTCTACCCCTGCGCGCAGGGGATATCGCCCGTGTTTGGCTGGTTGGGCGACAGGTTGCCCAAGGCGTGGTGTACACAGGTTACACAGTCGCGCTGGAGAAAGTGCTCGACATATCAATGGCTGCGGTGAGCTTATGTCTGTTGTTGATATGGGGGCCATGGCCGCCATGGTTGTCGCGCAGTGGGATTATAGTGGCGGTGGGTGGTGCATGCGTTGTCGTGGGCGGACTGATCGCTGCCTATGCCTGGCAATTTCATCACGGCGTAACCGCCTTTCTGCATGGGGTGAATCGTGCGTGGCATACACGGCTGGCGTGTCATCTGTGGCTACCCGCCATACAGCTGGCACGTGAGATGAACACCGCATATCGGGATGGCCGGTTGATTTGGGTGGCCGTTCATTCCGCGGGGGTGTGGCTCCTGAGCGGAGCAACCAACTTGGCAGTCTTCTGGGCGCTTGGCATTGTCGTCCATTGGACAGCCGCATGGCTTGTTCTGGCGGCTATCTACCTAGGTGTCGTGTTGCCAGCACCTCCGACACGCGCTGGTGTATGGCATTTCCTGGTGGTGCTGGCGTTGAGTGGTTACAGTGTGGCGCCCAGCGCTGCTGCAGCTTGCAGTGTCTTGCTGCATGCAGTGGTGGTGCTGCCTTTACTGCTCGCCGGTGGTGTGGCTGCATGGGTCAACCCCAACGTCTTCCCAGCTGCCACGGTAAGGCAGCACGTGAAAACGCGGATGCCGGATCAGGGTTAACCGCGTTGGAGTGCATCTGTCCTTGTGATAGCATGGTAGTATAGGAAGAAGGATTCTTTGGCCTTTGAGCTCAAGAGCTAGGATTTAATAGGGGACAGAATGATGGACGCTTCGAGGACCAAATCAATCGTCAAAGTGGGCGTCGGCGCGTACCACAGGATGTGTCGAAGACGCACGATATTGTGGATGGGCATTCTGTTGGCGGCAACGCTTTTTCTGACCGTTATCCCAACCGCTTGGGCGACACCGAACGAAAGCGCATTGCAGCAACAGACCATTCCCACCGTTCCCACACCGCCACCTCCACCACCTGGCCCGCCCGGAGGGGGCAATCCCCAGATTCCGCCTGCGCCACCACCTCCACCGATGCCTTATGGGGGATTCCTATACTACTATCATTATGGATATGGCTGGCTGCCGGGCACCTATTATCCAGGCTACACCTCGGGGTACTATTACCGTCCGCCCAGCAACGCGTACCCAAGCGGTTATTACTACTATTACGGGCCGGCATATCCGCCCTACGGCTATTACCCTGGTGGGATGGTTTACTGGTAGTCCCTGCAGGAAGCCAGGGCGCGATCCAGGCATTGGTTGATTTCACAACAGGTGGGGGCGGTCACGCGTAGTGCTCCCACCTGTTTTGTTGGCAAGGAGCCAGGTATAAGCATACACATTATCGTGAAAGCAAGGAGGCCAGCATGAGAGCCGCTGTTCTGACGTCGGCCGGTCACATCGCGATCCAGGAAGTCGCGGCGCCCGTGCTCCAGGCGGACGACCAGGTGCTCATCCAGGTGCGGATGGTGGGCATCTGCGGCTCTGAAGTGCACGCCTTCCACGGCACCCACCCCTTCCGCAAGCCACCAGCCATCCTGGGCCATGAGATGGCTGGCGATGTGGTCATTGTCGGCGATGCTGTGACGCGTGTGTCGGTGGGGGATCGCGTGACGGTAGATCCGCACTGGCCGTGCGGAGGATGCCCGTACTGCCGTGCGGGGTACATAAATCTCTGCCCCACTAAGAAGGTGTTGGGTACTCAAGAATGGCCGGGCGCCTTCGGTGAATATATCGTTGCGCCGCAAGAAGCGGTGTTCAGGTTGCCTGATCACCTTTCGTATGCGCAGGGCAGCTTGATCGAGCCGCTCACCATTGCCGTGCACGTGTTGCGACGGGCCAATCTGCGAGCAGGCGAGTCGGTGGCTATCCTGGGCAGCGGCAGCATCGGTGGGATGCTGGCTGGAGTGAGCCGCGCTTTCGGCGCGCATCCGATCATCGCGGCGGACATCCGACGCCACTGTCTGGACGCGGCGTGCGAGCGGATGGGCGCCACCCATGACATCCTCTTGCCGCAACAGGACGCAGTGCGTGAGGTGTTGCGCATCACCGAAGGCGCGGGTGTGGACGTGGTGTGCATCGCAGCGGATGATCCACTACTGGTCGAACAGGCGGTGCAGATGGTCAAAGGGCATGGGCGCATTGCACTGGTCGCGCTGCTGTGTACCGACCCCATCCGGGTGATGGGCTATGAGCTCATCC
>QEXY01000174.1 GCA_003130875.1 Ardenticatenia bacterium | reverse complement strand
GTGAGAGAGCGTTGAAAAAAGTCGTCTAGCTGCCCTTTGACCACCCAGATTTGCAAAACAAAATAGGGTGATAAATTAGCTCGTTTTTCACATCCTCTCAGCAAAATTTGACAAACATATCTTTCTGGAGTATAAGAACCTTTTGCAAAATAAAAATCGCCCTTGCCGGTCAACCGGCAGGATGAACTGCCCTTGGCGACCACAAACCTAAATTGCAGCGTTCAGTCCAGAATCGGCACATACACCCCAAAGAGGCGGTATCGCTACCGTTTCAATCCCTTCGCATGCGTCCGACTTGTTCGCTTCCACAATGGCGAAAAGGGTTCGAAAAGTTCGAAAACCGAGTATCGGTTAGGGTAAGGTTTCTCTAATTTTTTATCCAGCTTTATAATTTTCTAGCTTGGAATGTTTTGGCGGATCCAGTATCGCGTAGGTGAGGAGTGGAAAACCTATGGCATATACAAGAGCATCTAAAAGCTATGCCCGTATTCCGGACGTGGTGGAACTGCCGCGCCTGATCGAAGTGCAGATCGAGTCGTTCCGCTGGTTCCGGGAAGAAGGGCTTCGCGAACTGTTCCAGGAAATCTCGCCCATCGTCAGCTTCAACAAAAACCTGGAGCTGCACTTTATCGATTATCGTTTTGATGAACCGAAATACTCCGAAAAGGAATGCCGCGAACGGGATATGACGTTCGCCAGCCCTCTGTGGGTGAAGGTCCGGCTGATCAACAAGGAGACCGGACAGATCATTGATCAGGACGTGTTCATGGGGGACTTCCCCCTGATGACGGACAACGGCACCTTTGTGATCAACGGCGCGGAACGGGTCGTGGTCTCCCAGCTGATCCGCTCGCCAGGTGCATATTTCACGGTGGAAGAGGACCGGGTCACCGGCCGCGCGCTGTGCTTCGCAAAGCTCATCCCCAACCGCGGGGCATGGTTGGAGTTCGAGACGTCCAAGCGGAACGTCATCTCGGTCAAGGTGGACCGCAAACGGAAGCTGCCGGTCACCGTCCTGCTGCGCGCAGTGGGATACGGCACCGATGAGGAACTGTACCGCCTCTTCGAGATGGAGGACGTGCACTCCGACTATCACTATATCGAAGCGACCATCGAGCGTGATCCGACGAAGTCGGTCGAAGAGGCGCTGCTGGAGTTTTACAAGAAGCTGCGCCCCGGCGACCCGCCGACCCTGGAGAACGCCAAGGCGTTTCTCAATTCCTTGTTCTTCTCGCCCAGGCGGTACGACCTGGGCAAAGTAGGGCGGTATAAGCTCAATCGCCGGCTCGACCCCTATACCAGTGAAGAGGTCGGGGGTGTGCTCGGCGACCTTTTGGACCTGTTCGAGGTCTCCGAAGCCGACATGGATCGCGCCGAGGCGGTTGCGCTGGTACAGAGCATCCGCAACCTGCCCGTCGACGAAGCGCTGGTGCAGCTGTACCGGCGCCTGTGCCACCAGGATTCGGCGACGATCGAGGATGTGGAGGCGTATCTGGCAAATCGGCCGTTCGGCAAGGTGACCTGGTATCACCTCTCCCGTCGCCTAGGCCTGCATGAATCGCTCAACCAGCGCACGCTGACACCCAACGACCTGGTCAAAGTCGTGGCGCATATGATCTTGGTCAACAACGGGAACGAATCGCCGGACGACATCGATCACCTGGGCAACCGCCGCGTGAAGACAGTGGGCGAGCTGATCCAAAACCAGCTGCGTATCGGGTTGTTGCGCATGGAACGGGTGATCCGAGAACGCATGTCGATCCGCGATCCGGAACAAGTCACCCCCACCGCGCTGATCAACATCCGCCCGGTGGTGGCCGCCACGCGCGAGTTCTTCGGCGGCAGCCAGCTGTCGCAGTTTATGGATCAGACAAACCCACTGGCCGAGCTCACCCACAAGCGTACCCTCAGCGCGCTGGGGCCAGGTGGTCTGCGTCGCGAAAGGGCCGGCTTCGATGTGCGTGACGTCCATCACAGCCACTACGGACGCATCTGCCCCATCGAGACCCCCGAAGGGCCGAACATCGGCCTCATCGGACGCCTGGCCACCTTTGGACGCGTCAATGAGTACGGGTTCATCGAGACACCGTATCGCAAGGTGATCAACGAGATCTCGCCCCAGGACGTGGATAAACTGGTGGGCAAGGTGCTGCGGGAGGCGGTGATCGATCCCAGGACGGGCGAGGTGATCGCCGAAAAGGGAACGCAGATCGACGAAGCACTGGCGAACCGCATCCGTCAGCTGCCCCTGGAGGAAACGATCAAGATCCGGCCGGTGGTGACCAATGAAATCTTGTACATGTCGGCTGACGAGGAAGACCGTTACACCATCGCCCAGGCCAACGCCAAGCTGGATGAAAAGGGCCATTTCGTCGAACCGCGCGTCAGTGTGCGGCGCCATCAAAGCTTCTTCCTCGAAAATCCCGAGCGCGTGGACTACATGGACGTATCTCCCAAGCAGATCGTGGGGATCAGTGCTGCGCTGATCCCCTTCCTGGAGCACGACGATGCAAACCGTGCGTTGATGGGCTCGAATATGCAACGCCAGGCAGTGCCGCTGGTGCGACCGGAAGCTCCCATCGTGAGCACCGGCATGGAATTCCAAGCAGCTATCGACTCAGGGCAGGTAGTTCTGGCCCGTGAGGACGGTGAAGTCATCAGTGTCACGGGCGATCGCATCGTCGTCCGCCGGGATAGCGGTGGGCTGGACGTATATCCGTTGCGCAAGTTCAACCGCTCCAACCAGTCCACATGCATCGATCAGCGGCCCATCGTCTACAAGGGCGACCGGGTACGTAAGGGGGATGTCCTGGCCGACTCGAGCTCCACGGAATACGGCCAGCTGGCGTTGGGCCAGAACGTCTTGTGCGCTTTTCTCAGCTGGGAAGGAGGCAATTACGAAGACGCCATCCTGATCAGCCAGGACCTGGTGCGTCGCGACAAGTTCGCCTCCATCCATATCGAGAAACACGAGGTCGAAGCGCGTGACACCAAGCTGGGACCGGAGGAGATCACGCGCGACATCCCCAACGTGGGTGAGGACCAGCTGAAGGACCTGGATGAGAGCGGCATCATCCGCATCGGTGCCGAGGTACGTCCGAATTCCATCTTGGTGGGCAAGATCACTCCCAAGGGGGAGACCGAGCTGACCCCGGAGGAGAAGTTGCTGCGGGCCATTTTCGGTGAAAAGGCGCGCGAGGTAAAGGACTCCAGCTTGCGCCTCCCCCACGGTGAAAAAGGCATTGTGGTCGACGTGCGTGAGTTCAACCGAGAGGAACACCGTGACCTGCCCACCGGCGTAGATAAGATGGTGCGCGTGATGGTCGCCCAGCGGCGTAAGATCACCGAGGGCGACAAGATGGCTGGCCGCCACGGCAATAAGGGGGTCATCTCCAAGGTTGTGCCTGTCGAAGACATGCCCTTTATGGCAGATGGCACGCCCATTGAGATCATCTTGAACCCGTTGGGCGTGCCAGCGCGCATGAACATCGGCCAGATCCTGGAAACCCACCTGGGCTGGGCGGCATCCCGCCTGGGGTTCCAGGCGATCTCCTCTGTCTTCGACGGCGCGCGCGAAGATGAGATCGCCGCGGAGCTGGCGCGTGCCTGGCTCATCGACTACGCATGGCACATTGTAAGCGAACGCGCCTGGGACTGGTTCCTCGCCCAAGATGAGATTTCGTCCGAAGACGTGGAAGATGAGGACGAGGTGATCGCGCTCTATCTGGTGCATTGGTTGGGTGAGCAGGGATACGATCCAGAGCGATTGGCGATGGATCGCATCTACGCCCGACGCGCTGTATTGCGCGAGTGGCTGCGGGAGCGCGGATATGATCCGGACTTCTTGTTGGCCTTCGAGGGCGCGCGCCGCGCCGAGGCATTAGGGGTGCAGGCCCGCGAGGCGGTGCGCATTGTCTGCTTGCGCGAATGGCTACACTTCCTGCGCAAAGAACGGGATCGCAATCCCGATCCGCGTTATGCTCGACTGCCCGAGGAGCTTGTCAAAGCGGACATCGACCGCATGAGCGCCGAGGAGGTTGATCGACTGGCCATCGCGTGCATGCGAGCTGCCGACGTCCCGATGCCCACAACTGGCAAGATGATCCTGTATGACGGCAAGACGGGCGAACCGTTCGATCAGCCGGTTACCGTGGGGATGATCACGATGTTGAAGCTGGCACACTTGGTCGAAGACAAGGTACACGCCCGCTCCACCGGTCCCTATTCTCTGGTGACGCAACAACCGTTGGGTGGTAAGGCGCAGTTCGGTGGCCAGCGCTTCGGCGAGATGGAAGTGTGGGCACTCGAAGCATACGGCGCGGCGTATACCTTGCAAGAGATGCTCACCGTCAAGAGCGATGACGTAACAGGCCGGGTGAACACCTACGAGGCAATTGTGAAGGGCCAACCCATTGAGGAACCGGGCATCCCTGAAGGCTTCCGTGTCCTGGTCAAGGAGTTACAATCACTCGGCCTGGCGGTGGAGGTGATCACCGACAACGAAGAACGTATCCAGTTCGGCAAAGAGGACCAGAGGGAGAAACCGCCGAAGCTGGGATTGGGATTGGGCCTCGACATGATGGCGCCGCCCCGGTAGCGCAAATAAGCAAGCAGGGCGAATAGCAAGGTAGAGCCCATGGGAGAATGATTCAATCCCATGGGCTCTGATTCTTTTGGCGGTCACTCCTGGGGCATCAGAATGGCTTCCGCCCCAAGATTATGCAATTGTGACCACCTGCCCACTGCGGTGCGACTCGAGAGCTGCGGTGAAAAGACGGTGGCTTTCTGCCGTCTCTTCAGGAGTGGCACAGTAGAAAGGCTGCCGCATACCTTGACCGTTCACCAGCTCGTCGCAAAAGGCAGCCCACATCTGCAAGATCGAATCGGAGAAACCAAACTCGAAGATGCTCCCGGTGATAGCGGGATAGGCAGACTGGTAGGGAACATCGGCCACCTGCCAGACCTGATCACCTCCGGGTGTGTAGGGCATCCAGGCCAGCTGTTTGGGGTTGCGCGTGCTGAATTCAGCCGACAACGCCGTGCCGGCAATGCGGATGAACCACGTGTTCGCGTGCCCTGGAGCAATGCGCTTCATCGACAGCAGCATGGGGAATTCCTGGCCGTCCACGCTCGCTTCACAGGCCAAGACGGCGTTATCCCACGTCTCGCATGGCACCATAGCACCGCTTCGATCGGGCCGTTCTTTGACGATTTTGCTGAGCAAGGCGCGCACATTGCGCGGCTTCCATCCAAAACGCAGCGGCATATGCACCACATGCATGCCCAGATCGCCCATGCAGCCGTACTCCCCATTGGTCTCGCAACGCCGCTTCCAGTTGATGGGTTTCTGCGGATTCAGGTCACTGCTGTGCCAAAAGCCAGCCTCCACCTCGATGATCCTGCCGAAACGCCCCTCGCGCATCCACTGACCGATACGGTAGGCGCCAGGGTGGAAAGGGAATTCGGATGAACAGCGCACCAGCACTTCGGGATGGCGTGTGACGGCCTCCAAAATCGCCTGGTTGGCCTGCAGGTCGATCCCGAACGGCTTCTCCCCCATCAGATGCTTGCCCGCCTCGATGATGTCAATATAGAGCTGGGCATGCAGATTGTGAGGCACGGCGCAGTAAATCGCCTCAACCTGTGTCTCGTTCAGCAGATCCCGATAATCCGTTGTGACCAGACGCACCGAGGCTATCTGGTCGCGAAACCACTGTGCTGCGGCGAGATTGGTGTCGCACGCCGCGACGATCTGCGGCTCGAAGTCGAGGTCGAGCAGATGGCACCAGCGCCCTACCGCGCTGGCGAACTCGCGCCCCATCAGCCCGCAGCCGATCACGCCAAAGCGAATGCTCCTCTTGGCCATCTCAGAAATACCCCAACTCTTTCTCCGTCTCGTAGATGCTTTCCTCGATGATGTCCATCGCCTTGAGTGCGATCTCATCCTGCATGATCATCGGCGGGGACATACGCAAGATATGCCACGCGGGGATCCACGCCACGCCCTTTGCGAACGCTTTCTGATAGACCATGCGCCCTGCTTCCTCAAATGGCTCCTTGGTCGCCTTGTCCTTGACCAACTCGATGCCGAGCAGGCAACCGACGCCACGGACATCACCGATGATAGGATGGCGCTCCTGTATCTCGCGCATACGTTTGAGCAGGAGATTGCCCAGGTGGGTGGCGCGCTCGCAGATGTTTTCCTCTTCGATCACCTGGATCGAGGCGAGGGCCGCCGCGCACGCCATCGGATTACCGCCATAGGAAGTAGAGGCGCTGATGGTCTCGACCTTGTCCTTATACCGTTCGCTGACCAACATCGCCGTGACCGGGAAACCATTCCCAAACCCTTTGCCGAGCGTCATCACGTCCGGCACCGTGTTCCAGTGTTCCATGGCGAACATCTTGCCAGTGCGCCCCATGCACGTCAGCACCTCATCGGCCATCAGCAGGATGCCATATTCATCGCACAGCGCACGGATCTTCTGAATCCAGCCATCTGGCGGCACCACCGAGCCGGCCCAGCCCTGGATGGGTTCCAGCACGATGGCAGCAACACGGCCAGCCGTCTCTTCCTTGATCACCGTGCGGATGTAATCCACGCAGTAGATGCCGCAGTCCGGGTAGGTCATCTTAAACGCACAGCGATAGCAATTGCCGCGCGGCACTAAGAAGAAGCCCGGAGCGCGCAGGCCCTGGCTGGGATCCAACCGTCCGCAGCCCACCGCCCCCATCGTCTTGCCGTGGAAGTCCATATGGAACGAAATGAACTCGAACTTGCCGGTTGCGGCGCGACACATGCGCAACCCGGCCTCCACCGCAGCGGTGCCGCTATCGTAGAATTGCACGCCGTTTAGCTTGCGATCCCCCTCCCCCATAGTGATCTCGGCGAGCTTTTCCAACAACTGCATGCGGATGGGGGTGGTGAAATCGTGGGCATTCATCAGCGTCGCGGCATACTTCTGCACTGCCTCGGTGACCTTGGGATGGCAATGCCCCAAGCCAGTGACGTAGATGCCCGAGGAAAAGTCAATGTAGGTGTTGCCATCCACATCGGTCAGTGTCACGCCATGGCCCTTTTCGAAGACAACCGGAAACAGGCGTACCTGTGAGGAGTAGCCTTTCATATACTTGGAGGCGCGGGCGTGATACTCGCGCGACTTCGGCCCTGGCGGTGGCACCTTGATGACGGGTACACTATCGACCGGAATATCGGCCCAATACGTCGGTGACATTGCATCCTCTCCTTATATGGGATTTTAGAGTTCAATTCTGGAAGCTGGTCCAGAGCTGAGGCTCTGGGTCAGTATCTTAAGCTCTACTGGACTGTTTCGGCTGCCACTCAACGCATCACGTGAAGCGATCTTACATCTCCAGCTGCCCGTCCAGCTGCCCGCTAGGTTAACGCCCAGGGCTGGCACTCAAGCCCCGACGGGCTCTCAGGCTGCTGCCAGATTGAGTTGACTTGAGCCAACTCGAGTCCTGGAGCTGATGCACCACACAGCGCGGCGGAGATGCAGCCAGCACATTCCCTCCAAAAACTCCTGGCATCCACGTCGGCATCTCATTTGGGAGTGCCTCAGTCTCGGATGAGCTCAATGTCAAGCAGGCGACACAGGAGGGCGATCTCCTCACGCACATCGCCGTATGCGATCGCGTAGTGCTGGCTCGGCACATGTTGCATAAAGTCAGCGACGTTGCCATCC
This sequence comes from Ardenticatenia bacterium, assembly GCA_003130875.1. Classification (GTDB taxonomy): domain Bacteria; phylum Chloroflexota; class Anaerolineae; order 4572-78; family NAK82; genus NAK82. The sequence continues at coordinate 7,598 of QEXY01000174.1, read as the reverse complement.
AGCGCGACGTTCACAAAGGGATAGGTCGGACAGCCCACCTCATGGAACGGCGGTGGCAGCTCGGCATCCCCGGCGGCGACGTGGAGTTTGAAGCGTCCGCGTCGAGCACCCAGTCGGAGCAGGGTCACACGTCCAGGCTTGTAGGGCGAGCTGTTCAGCAGCCCTTCGTAGAGCGCGGTGTGCTTGTTGATGACCGGCGCAGCGGCGGCATAGCAGAGCGGCGCAAAGCCACACGCGCCCAGCAAAATGTGCGTCGCCGTTACATTGTGCAGGTCGCCATAGCTGGTCGGTTCGCCGGTAAGATAATGCAAGATGAGCTGCGAGACCACCAGCGGCAGGTCGCCCTCACAACTGACCACACTGCGGTCACCCAATATAGAAAGGGGCACGCAAGGTGCCAGGCCAAACGTGCGCGACAGCTCATATTGGCACTTGATGGTGAGCGCATCCCAATCGCGTTCGCGGGCAATTTGCTCGATGGCCAGCGCCATGCGGAATGCCTTACGCAGCTCGTCCGGTGAAACCCCCTCACCCAGCTGCCAGCGCTCTGCCTCTTTGAGCCATCCCTCCACCTCTTGATCGCCGACCTTCTCGTAGCGCACCACCACCTCGTATTGGTCGAGATGGTCGATCTCCGGACCCAGCTGGCGGCGCAGTTGGGTATGGTCGATGGTGCCGGTGTACATCCCCATCGAGGCATAGCCCAGCAAGCCAATGCGCGCTTTCGCCAGCTTGCGCCTGGCAGCGGCGACACGGGCAAACGTGCGAATGCTTTCCATCAGGGTCGGCTCTTCGGGCATGCCATAGACGAAAGCGAAGCGCGCCTCCATTTCCTCCAGGGTCTCCCGCAGCACACCGGCTGCCGGCAGTGCGCCCAGCGTCAGCCCGACGCCGTTCTCCGAGAAGATCGTGTGACTCCACAGCAGGATGGGTTCGTTGAAGAACGGACGCAGGGTGGCAACGAATAGAGGTGCCTCCACCCAGCTGACCACCAGGGCAATGATGGCATCATAGTCGGCGGCGCGGAGCATCTGGAGCGCCGGCGCGACATCATCGGGCAGCATCACGGGAGCACTGGCTGCAACATTCAATCCAGCTCTTTCCAACGCGCGGAGCGATGCATCAATCTGACATTGCACATCCTGGGACGGATAATCCGGGTAAGCAAACGGGATGACAATGACAGATGGAGGGCTCAGTTCTGGCATTCACATTCTCCTTGGTCTGGCAGACTGATCAGGAGCAGCAGGCTCTTGCTCAACCGAAATACAGCCTATGAGAAACGCGACGCGATAATGTTTGCAATCAAAAATTATTATAACATAGATGTTTTCGAATGTCAAGGGATTGACAAAAATGAAACAATCGTGTATGATAGATGTGACCGATTTCGAAACAATTCCAATCCATACCCCGAAGCACGAACAACTGGAAGGATGGGGGTACAACATCGATGGCCAGCTTGGCAGCGGAACGACGCAACGCGATCCTGGAGCTTTTGACGCGCAACCCGCTGTTGCGCGTGGCGGAGCTGAGCGCTTATTTCGGCGTATCGGAGGTGTCCATCCGGCGTGATCTGCGACAATTGGCGCGCGCAGGTCTGCTGCAACGTGTCCACGGCGGCGTGATCGCGAATACCACGAGCCTCAATCCGCCGCCCAAGCTTACCCCCTTCTTGATGCAACGCATGGAACACCGCCGCGAGGTTAAAGAGCGGATCGGGCGCGCCGCTGCCCAGCTGGTGCGCCCGGGGCAACATATCATGTTCGACGCCGGCACCACCACCTTGCAGGTGGCGCGCTCGATCCCAGTCGAATTGTTGCGCAGTGGGAATCTGACGGTGATCACCTGTTCCCTGCTGGTGGCGATGGAGCTAGGCGCCTGGCGCGGTGTCAACGTCATCCTGCTGGGTGGCCTCTACCAGCACGATTTCTATATGAACGTCACCGGGCCTAAGACCATCGAGGCACTGCGTGGGTTGCATGCCGATATCCTGTTCCTGGGCGCCGATGGTCTCAGCATTTCCCATGGGGTGACCATCGCGCACAACCTTGTGGAAGCAGAGACCGACAAAGTGATGATCGCTTCGGCATCGCGCGTCGTGGTGGTGGCCGACTCGAGCAAGATTGGCCAGATCGGCCTCACCAGCATTCTGCCCATCACGGGCATCCACACCCTGGTCACCGACAGCGACGCGCCGACGGACTTCTTAGAGCACCTGCGCCGCCATGGCACCGAAGTGATCATCACCTAGGAACGATTTTTCACCGCAGAGAGCGCAGAGAGTTTGCACAAAGTAGAAAAACTTTGTTGTTCTCTGCGGCGAAATAACACCCACCCATGCCGGGACAGTCGCGGCTCGGATGAGGGATGCAGCGCGGACAGCGCGGCGAGATCAAGGATTAGATTGCGTACACAACACAGAAAGGATCAACACTATATGGGCGAGATTTATCTTCTGGGCCTCGATCTGGGCATTTCCTCGCTCAAGGCGGCGTTGTTCACCGCGGAAGGCCAGCTGGTCCACGTCGAACAGGACGAGTACATGATCTACCCGGAAGGCGACCGGGTGGAGGTCGATCCCCAGGTCTATTGGACACCGATGGCGCGCGCCATCCGCCGCCTGCTGGAACGCTGGAGCGGCCCGCCCGAAGCCATTGCCGCTGTATCGGTCTCCAGCCATGCGGAGACGGTGATCCCCATAGCAGCTGACGGACAGCCGGCGCGCAAGGCGCTGGTTTGGATGGACAACCGCTCCCAACCCGAAGCAGACGAGCTGCTGGAACAGATGGGATTACGCAAGGTGTTGGAAATCAGCGGCCAGCCGGACATCGGTCCCATCTGGCCGGTCACCAAATTCCGCTGGTTGAGCAAGCACGAGCCGGAGACGGTGCAACGCACCGCGGCGTTCCTGCTGCCCGAGGACTACATTCTGTTCCGATTGAGCGGCAAGTTCGCCGGCGAATACTCGCTTTGGTCCTCCTCGCTGGTGCTCGACATCCGACGCAAGGTGCTCTCCGAGGAGATGTTGGCCTTTGCCGGCATCTCGGCGCACCAGATCCCGCCGCTTTATCCCTCCGGGACGGCGATCGGTACCGTCTGCGCCACGTGTGCTGCCGAAACCGGCCTCAGCACCCGGACGGTGGTGGTGACGGGTGCCATCGACCAGGCATGTGCCGCTATCGCTGCTGGCAACGTGCGGCCCGGCATCGTGACGGAGAGCACCGGCTCGGTGTTAGCGCTGGTTGCCACCATCCCCGAGCCGATTTTCGACGCCGAGACGCGTGTGCCGTGCCACATCCATGCTCTGCCGGATATGTATTGCCTGCTACCCTGGAACACCACCGGCGGCCTGACCCTGAAATGGTTCAAGGACCGTTTCGCCCTCGACCTCAGCCAACAGGCGGAAGCGAGCGGCCAGGATGTCTACACCCTGCTCACCGATGCCGCAGCAGAAATCGCGCCGGGAAGCGACGGACTGATCATGTTGCCCCATTTGGAGGGCGCTTTCTTCCCGGAGTATAACAACCAGGCGCGCGGCGTGTTCTTCGGTTTCACCCTCAGCCACACGCGCGCGCATTTCACCCGCGCGATTTTGGAGGCGGTGGCGTATATGATCCGCCGCGACCTGGAGGGGCTAGCGCGCCTGGGCGTTTCGGCGGGCGAGTTGCGCGTGCTGGGAGGCGGTGCCAAAAGCAAGCTGTGGTCGCAGATCAAGGCCGACGTGTGCAACCTGCCGGTGGTGATGCCCAGCCACGGCGAAGCAGCAGTGCTGGGTGCTGCTATGCTGGCAGCGGTGGGCATCGGGCTGGTGCCGGACATCCCCTCCGCTGCCAACCTCATGGTAAAGGAAGGCGAGCGCCTCTATCCCAACCCCGCGGCGCATGCGGTCTATGAAGCGGCGTATCGCCTGTATGGGAACCTGTATGAGAAGGTGAAGGACCTCTATCCGGATTGCAGCGTGATCCAGAGCGCGGCGGCGGCGTGACGTTCGATCGCCCGCGAAGCACCGGAGAGGTTCGGAACACAGATCGCGCCCAGCCACCCGCGCCCCAAACATTCGGGAACGGACGACAGCGCTCCATATTCCGTGTGGTGCAACAAGGCCGCTTGCTCACACGCACGGCTCGGCTTGACTCCGCCTGCGCCGCAAGCATTTATCCGAGCCGCGACCGTGAGGGAGCGGTGATACTGCCGCTTGCGGATGCGCGCGACTCGGTTCGCACCATCCGAGCTGCGACCCAAAACCACCGCATGCCGGGAAAACCACCTGTAGAGGGGAAGGACCAAAGCTACCGACAAGGGGGAGCCGCTCGTGGGATGGGTCTTGCCAAGCGGCCCCCTCTCTTACTTTCCGGGCTCAGCCGGCTGGCATTCTTTTCAGGGCACCGCTCGGCTGGGGTGTGGCTTCCAGGTTGACACGCGCATAGAAGATCTGCGTCTTGGCCGCCTTGTCATCCCGGATCAGCAGGATGACCAACCCAATCTCGCGATTGCCTTCTCGCTTGGAGAAAAGGCACATATCCTGAGCAGGCGACTGAGACTGCGACTCACCCGATGTAGTGATTTCACAGCCCGCCGACTCATCCGCATCCCATCCGGATGCCGCCATGCGCTCTTTGGTGTAGAAGTCCTTGACGGCCTGGACCGGTTGAGGGGTGGTGTAGACGATGAATTCCATCTGGCCGCGCAGCATAGCTTGTAACGCGATGCGCGCCGGCAAGGGCAGATCGATGTTCTCGCGTGTAGCGTCTGTAAACGGGGGCACATCCGACCACAACGTCGATACCGTGCCAGCAGAACCGCCGCCGGGGATCAAACTGGTCAGGTTGCAGGCAACGACGAACACCAGCAAGGCGAGGGACAGGATGAGCAGATTGTGTGTCTTCATCAAAATCCTCCTGGGGGCATTCCTCATATTTATGGATAAAATGAACCTTATAATAATATTATAAACCCGTTGCCTTTCTCTGTCAATCACTTTTTGTTAGATTTTTCCTGCTAAAACCCAGCGACGGCGTTTTTCCATGCACGCCGGAAGAGTGAGGCAACGTCAGCGCACGTGGATGCCGGCAGGATCCATCCACATCACCCTATGGCCCTCCGGCGCGGCCATGAGCATGGTCGCACGCAACGGCCGGGCAAGGGACACGCTTTCCACAACGCGGTGATGGTCCTCTATGCCATACAGGCGTTCCCCTTCGGCCACCCACAGGTGGCCCAAACGGTCCACCTGTAATGCAGTAGCCTGGCGCAGCGGGATTTCCAGTGTGCCCGCCACCAAGGCCAACGGGCGCAGCGTGGCCGCCTCGAGCACCGCGATGACCCGCTGACGGGGCGACGCGGCGCTCAACCCATATATGCGATCGTGCACCCTGTCGAGGGTGATGGTCAACAACGGCCCACCCGGCAATCCCTGTCGGGCGACCGGCTGGAGCGTCGTCGCGTCGAGCGTGATGATCTGATTGCTGCCCGGCAATACGACGAAGAGACGCCGGCGCTCCGCGTTGAGCTGTATCGCGCCGGGCAAGTCGGGCAGCGCCTGTCGGGCGAGCGGGCGGGACAGGTCGGCCGCCAAGCGTACAACGGCCGGCGCCGCGGCATCTGCGATGAGCAACGTCCGCTCCGTTGGGTCATAGACCAATGCGCTCACCTGAAGATGCGCGTCGCTGCACTGCGCCAGCACGTCACCGGCAAACGCGTCAACCCACTGGATGATCCCCGCAGTTGAGGCGACATAGAGCGTACCCGCCCGGGCGCCCGCAGCGAGGAAACGTGGAGGCTGGTCCAGCTGCACGCGTGCCAGAACCTCCGACCGCGCCAGGTCCACGACGACGAGCTCTCCCCGACGATTGGCAACAGCCACCCACTCGGTATGGACATCGCCCACCCACATCAGCCATTCGGCATCCGGTGGCAAGACCGCAGCGGGTATCACGGGTGCGGGGGGTGTCAGACTTTGAGTCGCCAGCTGCCCATCGCTGAGAAAGGTGGTGGGCTGGACCACACCGCTCTCCTCATCGGGGACCCCCACAGGCGTGACCGGCTCGGCCAGATACCACACCCCGTCCTGGCTAGTGTTGCCGGACTGGGGCTGCTGGGCGATGACCGGCAAATACACCGGTTGCAGCTGGGCCACGACCTGCACCAGAGCGGTGACGCGGCAAACCTCCGGCACATCCCGCGCTGCGCCGCACAGCGTCCCGGCGTAGGTCCTGCCAGGGGCAGCGTCCGACGTCACCCGCGCCTGAAAGGAGACCTGCACACTGCGCGCCACCACCTCGCCGCGCGGCTTGCTCAGCGCGGACACCACGGTGTATTGCAGGCGAGGAGAGAACTGAACCTGTCTCGGGTTCAACGACACCGAGTAGTCGATCCAATCATAGCGCTCCCAGCCGCTCCACGGATCGCCCAGCTGGAAGGGCGTCGCGGCAATCACCTCCGGCCAGGAAGGCCACCAACGGCTGAAGGCTTCCGCCATGTAATCGGCACGATTGCGCTCATCGATGCTCGGGAAACCCTCAAAGGCGAAGGTGGCGTCGCCCAGCTCATAACCTGTCTCGGTTATGAGGAACTTAAAACCACTGCGTCCATAACGCTCGATCTCCCTCTTCTCCAGCAAATAGCAATCGATCGCATATTCACCGTAACGCGCGTTTCGTGAATGGTTGTTGTACCAGGGCGGATGGTTATAGGGGTAGCAATGGCTGGCCCAGGCGTCGAAAGCGTACACGAAACCGGGCACCGCCAGCATAGAACGGATAAAATTCAAGTGACCACTGCCCGGCGAAACGGCGCCGTTCACAATGCGGATGCGTGGGTCGCCTAGGCGGCGGATGGCCCGGGAGACCGCCGTGAAGAAGCGCGCATATTCCCCGGCGTTGGGCGCGCCACCCCATTCGATCCACAGATTGGGCTCATTCCACACCACGATGTACAGCGGATGGGTGTCACGGCGCGGCAGACCCGCCACATAACGTGCAAAACCCTGCGCCACAGCCGCGTAGTCACCCGCCGGCCCTGGATCCGGCTTCTCCCAGATGCCTGGGGAGACGAACCGCCCTTGCAGGCGCAAGATCGGCACCAGATTGCGGTTGTAAGCGGCGTTGACAAAATAGATCGCGCACGCGTCCGGGCCGGCAGTCGCCGCGGTGATGCCATAGAAAAGCTGGGTGACGTAGCCCCCGCTGCCTACCAAATGCAGCGCTTGATCCAGGTGCAGATCGATGAACTCGGGAATGCACAAGTCTTGGGCCATGGTGTGGATGCCGCGCGGAGTGTGCCACGTGTGTCCTGCTGCCGGCACCTGGAAGGGTGACCAGCGCAACGTCGCACCGACCTGACTCGGATCAGCGGTGGAAAGCAGATATCCCCCAACGGTGACCTGTGTCGAGCCCGGTATATAGATGAAACCATCCGGCAGGGTATAACGGATGACACCATCCGACAGGGGACGGTCAGTGTGGTTGTAGAGCTGCAACACATAGGTGACCGAACCGCCCGGTGTGGCCAGCCCTGCCGTCCCGGCAACGCTGATCGCAGCCGAGACAGGGCTTTGCGCAACGATGGGGGGATCGTTGCGCAGCAGTAACACAGCG
>QEXY01000173.1 GCA_003130875.1 Ardenticatenia bacterium | reverse complement strand
GTGTCACTTGGATGAAGCGGTCGAACGAGCAGAATCAGTCGCACCCATCGCAACAGGAAGGTAGCACCACGACCTATGCCCAAGAAAGAGATCATCCCGAAGAAAACCCCCATGGCGGAACAACCGCCGGTGGAGCGCATTCACAATTTTAACGAGGTTCCCTATGGCTACACGCCCGAGGAGGCGATGGCCGAAGCGCGACGCTGCTTGCAGTGCAAGAACCCGCGCTGCGTTGAGGGATGTCCGGTGGGCATTGACATCCCCGGCTTTCTGCAGCTGATCGCCGAGGGTGATTTTCAGGGAGCGATTAATCTGATTCATCGGGCGAACGCGTTGCCAGCGATCACCGGCCGCGTGTGCCCTCAAGAGACCCAGTGCGAAGCGGTGTGTGCCCTGTGCAAGAGATATGAACCAGTTGCCATCGGACGGCTGGAGCGTTTTGTCGCCGACTGGGAGGCGGCCCAGGGCACCTTGCCGGTGCCTTCGTTGCCGCCGCCCACTGGCAAGAAAGTGGCGGTGGTCGGCTCCGGTCCGGCCGGCATCACCGTTGCTGCAGACCTGGCCAAAATGGGCCATGAGGTCACCATCTTCGAGGCATTGCACGAGCCGGGTGGGGTGTTGATCTACGGCATTCCCGAGTTCCGCCTGCCCAAGGAGATCGTGCGGCGCGAAGTGGACTATGTGCGGCGGCTGGGTGTCAAGATCGTCACCGACTTCGTGGTCGGTCGCACGGCCACGCTGGAGGAATTGCTCCAGGAGTTCGACGCTGTCTTCCTGGGCACCGGCGCTGGCCTGCCCTGGTTTCTCAACATCCCAGGCGAGAACCTCAATGGGGTCTATTCCGCCAATGAGTACCTGACGCGCGTCAATCTGATGAAGGCTTATCTCTTCCCGGAGTATGACACACCAGTGGCGCGGGGGCGACGTGTCGTGACCATCGGCGGCGGAAATGTGGCGATGGACGCGGCGCGCACTGCGTTGCGCATGGGCGCCGAAGAGTCGATCATTGTCTACCGGCGTTCGCGTGAGGAAATGCCCGCGCGTCTGGAAGAGATTCATCATGCCGAAGAAGAAGGCGTGCAGTTTATGTTCCTGACCACTCCGGTGGCTTTTCACGGTGATGAGAATGGACGGGTCAAGGAGCTGGAATGTCTGAGAAATGAACTGGGCGAGCCGGACGAATCGGGGCGACGTCGGCCGATCCCTATCCCCAATAGCAATTTCCGCATTCCGTGTGATCTCGCCATCGTCGCGATTGGCCAAAGTCCCAACCCGCTCATCCCTACCACCACGCCGCAGCTCAAGATCGGCAAGGGTGGCGTGGTAGTCGTGGACGAGAAGACGATGAAGACCTCGGTCAAGGGGGTCTTCGCGGGAGGCGATGTGGCAACCGGCGGCGCCACCGTTATCCTCGCCATGGGGCAGGCACGCATCGCAGCGAAGGCGATCGACGAGTATCTCAGAACGGGCGAGTGGTAAGGAGCAATTCTGAATAGTCAATCGGGTAGCATATAGCACTGTCACGATTTCCTGAATCAGCAGCGCGGCATAAGACACCTTGCCGCGCTGCTGGTTTTGTATAAGTGCGCTTCCCGAGTGAGGAGATCGTCGGAATACAGGGATTTCATCCGCCCAGGCTGAAGGGCCACGGCTGGGGGATGGCTAAGAACATCAAGGTCGAGCCCATCAGCGTGAGGTTTTTGGTGAAGTTGATCATCTCGTTCAACCGTGCCATCTGGTCCTGAACGGTCCAGAAGGCGTGCATCGTGAAGGTAACAGGCAGGAAGAAGAGCACCAGGGCCGCGACGCCGATGGTCGGCTGGAAGCCTGTCAGAATGGTCAAACTAGCGATGAGCAGCAAGATGCCCGATACAACCACTGCCAGCTTGGGGGCCGGCACCCCTTTCGACTGTGCGTAGCCGCTCAGGTTTTGTAGTTGAGTGAAGTGGTTGATCGCATTGAAGAGATAGTAGACGCCCACGATGATGCACCCGATCAGAAATGCAACTTCCATAACCGCTGTTCCTCCCTTCTAAAATGTGTACATATCTATCTAATGATTTTGGTATTATATGAATAAGTCGTCAGTTGAGAGTGTTGAAAAACTCTTTAGTTACCCGCTTTATTGGCCCATTTTCCTATGAAAATCTGAGCGGTCAAGGGACTTTTTCAACACTCTCGCATACTCTCCCGCAGGTTCCCAACCTGCAGGAGGATGCCTCTACCCGGTCTCGGCGGTAAAATCTCAGCCGCTTGCTGACGCGCGCGGCTCGGATTGACCCGGGCGTGCCGCAAGATTGTATCCGAGCCGCGACCGTGAGGGAGCGGTATCACCGCCGCTTGCTCACGCGCACGGATCGGCAATTCTCCGCGCCGCGACCAGCGGCAAGAGCGTTTGGAACACGAAAGCCGCGAAAGGAAACCAAAAACGCGAAAGGTGGCGTTTCACGTCTTTCGCGTTTTTTCGTGCGTTTCGTGTTCCAAAGATTCTCGGCGTGCTCGGCGGTAAGAAAACCGCGGCTGGTAACCCCGGTGGGGGCACGGCCATGCCGTGCTCTTACCCTGGTCGGGCGGCAGCCAGACAACCCGTCAGGGCTTCAAATGCTAGCCCTGGGCTTCCGCACCTGCCAACCAGGCGCACAGCTGGTATAATCGACTCGCGAGGATTATGGAAGCGCGTATGGACGCCCTGGAACGCTTTTCGCCCGCTGTGCGCGATTGGTTCGTCCACACCTTCGGCCAGCCAACGCCACCGCAGGCACAGGGCTGGCCACCCATCCAGCGCGGCGAGCACACCCTCATCCTGGCACCCACCGGCTCGGGCAAGACGCTGGCCGCGTTTCTGTGGGGCATCGACACGCTGCTGCGCGAGCTGCAGGCCGAGGACGCCGCCGCTGCGCCGGGCATCCGCATGGTCTATGTCTCGCCGCTCAAGGCGCTCAACAACGACATCCATCGTAACCTGCGCGTGCCACTGGCGGGCATCCAGAAGCACGCCCGCGCGCTGGGCATCACACTCCCGCACATCGAAGTGGCTGTGCGTTCCGGCGACACGCCCTACCGCGAACGTCAATCCATGCTGCGCCGCCCGCCGCACATCCTCATCACCACACCCGAATCGCTCTACCTGATGCTCACCGGCGCGCGCTCGCGCGAGCTCTTCCGCCGCGTGCACACGGTCATCGTGGACGAGATCCACACGCTGGTGGGCAACAAGCGCGGTGTGCACCTGGCGCTCAGCCTGGAACGCCTGCAGCACCTGGCAGCACAGCCCATCCAACGCATCGGTCTCTCGGCGACGATCCGCCCGCTGGAAGAGGCGGCGCGCTTCCTGGGCGGCAACGAGGTCGTGCCCGCGAGCGCTGCCGCAGAGGGTGACGTGCAACTCATCCCGCGACCGGTCACCACCGTCGAAGCAATCTACCACAAGCCGCTCGACCTGCGTGTGGAGACCGTGGTGGAAGACTTCCGCAACCTGGTGGGCGGCTCCATCTGGCCGCACATCGTGCCGCACCTGCTGGCGCTCATCCGCGCGCACAAGACCACGCTCATCTTCGCCAACAATCGGCGGCTGGCAGAACGCACCGCCGACTGGCTCAACGAGCAAATGGCTGCCGAAGCGGAAGGAAAAGATAGCCCGCTGCTGGAACAGGGTGTCGCCAGGGGAATCGGCTTCCTGGCAGCCGGACGCGGTGCGCAACCCGCGCCGATCCGCGCCCATCACGGCAGCACCTCACGCGAGGCAAGGCTCGCCATGGAACGCGATCTCAAAGAAGGTCGCCTGCCCGCGCTGGTGGGCACTTCCTCGCTCGAGCTGGGCATCGACATCGGCAGCATCGACCTGGTGGTGCAGCTGCAATCCCCCAAGTCGGTGGCACAAGGGTTGCAGCGCATCGGACGTTCCGGTCACCTGGTCGGCCAGACGAGCAAAGGGCGCATCTTCACCACCTTCCGCGAGGATGTGATGGAAGCGGCAGCCATCGCGGGCGGCATGCTGCGCGGCGACGTCGAACCGACCTACACGCCGCGCAATCCGCTGGACGTGCTGGCACAGCATATCGTGGCGATGGTTTCCGTCGAACCGTGGGATGTGACGGAGCTCTTCAACCTGGTGCGCCGCGCGTATGCCTATCAGGAGCTCACGCCGCGTGTGCTGCACAGCGTGCTCGCCATGCTTGCCGGACGCTACGACAGCACAACGCATCGCGAATTGCGCGCCCGCATCGCCTGGGATCAGGTGAACAACCGACTCTTCGCCCTGCCCGGCGCGCGCATGGCCGCACTCACCAACGGCGGCACCATTCCCGATCGCGGCACGTACCGCGCTTGTCTGCCCGACGGCAAGACGTGCATCGGCGAGCTGGACGAGGAGTTCGTCTATGAGACGCGCCGCGGCGATGCCTTTATGCTGGGCGCGCAGGTGTGGCGCGTGACCGAGATCACCGATGACCGTGTGACGGTCGTGCCCGCACCTGGCGCGACGCCGCGCATGCCCTTCTGGCACGGCGAGTATCCCTGGCGACCCTATCACCTGGGGCGGCGCGTGGGCGCATTTCGCCGCCATGTGGCGGAGCGGTTGCTGGCATTGCGCGATGCCCGCGGCATGGCCACCTGTCGCGAGCTGCTCCTGCAACCCGACAGAGTTGCACTACAACCCGTCCTGGACTGGCTGCAGCGCGACTATGCGCTGGACGACAACTCCGCCTGGGTGGTGGTGGACTACGTCGCCGGTCAGCTGGACGCGACGGGCAGCATCTCTTCCGACCGCACCATCGTCGTGGAGCTTTTCGCCGACGCCCTGGGTGATCCGCGCATGGTGGTGCAGTCGCCCTTCGGTGGGCGTGTCAATGGCCCCTGGGGATTGGCGCTGGCGAGTGCCCTGCGTGAGCGCAGCGGCGTCGAGGTCGAGGTGCAGAGCAACGACGACGGCATCCTGCTGCGTTTCCCTGCCTCGGATGCCGAATTTCCCCTCGACCTGGTGCAGCGCATTGGCCCGGAAGAGGCACGTGAACGCATCCTGCGCGAGCTACCCGATTCGGCGGTGTTCGGCAGCCAGTTCCGCCAGAACGCCGCGCGTGCCCTCTTACTGCCTGGCTTGCGCGGTGGCAGGCGCACGCCCTTCTGGTTGCAGCGCCTGCGCGCCCGCGACCTGCTGCAGCTGGTCAGGCAGTTCCCCGACTTCCCCATCCTGGTCGAGACGTACCGCGATTGCCTGGAAGATGTGATGGACCTGCCGCACCTGGAGGAGGTGTTGCACGGCATCCGACGCGGCGAGATCGAGGTGGTCACGGTCGAAACGGCGACGCCCTCTCCGGTGGCGCAGAGCTTGTTGTGGGATTTCATCAACGTCTATATGTACGAGGGCGACGTGCCCAAGCTGGAGCGCCAGCTGCAAGGACTCCAGGTCAACCTGGAGCTGCTGGCTGACGTGCTCAAAGACGTCAAGCTGGACAAATTGCTGCGCGCCGAAGCGATCACCGAGGTACGCGATCGCTTGCAACGCACCGCGCCCGGCTACCAGGCGCGCACCGCCGAGGAGCTCGCCGTCTTGCTGCAAGAGCGCGGCGATATGTCGGCCACAGAGATGGCGCTTGCCGCGACGGTCGATCCATCGCCATGGGTGGCGCAGCTGGCAGCTCAAGGACGCATCGTTGCTCGGGAAATTCCGCACGCGCATGGCATGGAGATGCGTTGGATTGCCGCGGAGTATGCGGATGAATATCGCGCTGCCTTCGCGCCGGAAGGCGAACCGCACGCCAACCACTCTGAGGCACAGGCGGCTGCGCGGCGTGCCATCCTGGAGCGCTTCCTGCGTTACGCCGGGCCGGTCACCCGCGAGACCATCCAGGCGCGCTATCGCATCCCGGAGGAGCGGCTGTGCGCCGCGCTGGAGCAGCTGATGGCGGAGCGCCAGGTGGTGCGCGGGCGCTTCACGCCGGGTGCCGGTGATGCCGCGTCCGAGGAGTACGTGCATATCCGCACATTGGGCCAGATCCACCGCCGCACGTTGCACATCCTGCGCCGTGAGGTGCAGGCGGTGCCCTTTGCCACCTATGCCGATTTCTTGAGCCATTGGCAGCACCTGCATCCCGCCGAACGATTAGCGGGCACGGGTGCCTTGCGGCAGGTGTTGCAGCAATTGCGCGCCTTGCCGCTGGTGGGCACGATTTGGGAACGCGATGTGCTGCCGTTGCGTCTGCAGCGCTACGATCCGGCGGAGCTGGCTTCGCTGTGCCGCAGCGGCGAGCTGGTGTGGATCGGTGCGGGCGATTCGGGCGGGCGTCGCAACCGGGTGCAATTCCTGTTCCGCGGCGAGGGTGCCGCCTTCCTCAAGCCATTCTCCGAGGCGCTGCTCAACGAGTTGAGCGAAGCGGCACGCCAGGTGTATGCCCTGTTGCGCGCCGAGGGAGCGCTCTTCCTGGCTGACATATGCGGCGCCTTGCAGCTGGAAGAAGCCGCTGCCGAAACTGCACTGACCGAGCTGGCATGGGCTGGACTGGTGACCAACGATGCGCTCGAGGCGTTGCGGCACATCATCCGGCAGGGCAGCGTTCCCGGCGCGCCGCGGCCCTTGAGCACGCTGGAAGGGGAGCTGGCGGCGCGCCGTGGCAGCACCGTCCGTCTGCCGCTGTTGACGGGTGTCGGCCTGCGTCCACCTGAGCGGGCGCGCTATCTGGCGGCGAAGCGGCGCGTGCGCGAGCGCCTGAAGCATCAGCTGATGCCCAAGAGCGTCCTCGAAGGCGCCGGTCGCTGGGCACCGGTGCATCGCCTGGGCGTGTTGGGCACCACCCTCTCCGCCGAAGAACGCACGGCACGCCAGGCGCACCAGCTGCTGGCGCGTTACGGCGTCGTCACCCGCGCCAGCCTGGCTAACGAGGCGGACCATCTCGACTGGAGCGCGTTGTTCGAGCAGTTCAACCGGATGGAGATGCGCGGCGAGATTCGGCGCGGTTACTTTGTGGATGGACTGCCCGGCGTCCAGTTTGCGTCGCCGGAAGCGGTGGAGCAGCTGCGTGCCCTGAGCAACCACACCCGTGCGGCAGAGACTGAGGATGATGAGATGGTCGTTCTCAATGCCTGCGATCCGGCGAATCTGTACGGTGCCGCGTCGCCGCACTCCCCTTTGGGCGAAGCGGGTGGAGTGCTCGCCTTTGCGCGCATCCCCTCCACCTGGCTGGTATTGCATCGCGGTCTGCCGCTCCTCGTCGCCGAGGACACGGGCACACGGATTACCACCGCTCAGGGTGTCACCCCGGCACAGGTGCGCCGCGCATTGCACGCCCTGCTGAGCCACATGTTCTCCTTTCGGCTGCGTGTCACCATCGAGATATGGAATGGTGTGCCTGTGTTGGAGAGCGCGGCGCCAGCGTGGCTCGAGTCGCTGCACTTTTACCGTGATCACCTGGGCATGACGTGCGAGCGTGGCGTATAATGCGGGTGGTCGGTCTCGGGCGCTGTCCACATCCCCATCCGCGCCGTGACCGTGTAACCGAGCCGCGACGGGGAGGGAGTGCTTCCCCCACCCCGTCCCTCCCTGTGGACGGGGAGGGAGCGGCAAATCATTCACCGCAGAGAACGCAGAGACTTTTTCCCTATTAGAGGATGTTGAAAAAGTCCCTTGACCGCCCAGATTTTCATAGGAAAATGGGCCAATAAAGCGGGTAACTAAAGAGTTTTTCAACACCCTCCTATTAGTTCTCTGCGCTCTCTGCGGTCTCGGTGGTAAAATCTCAGCCGTTTGCTCCCGCGCGCGGCTCGGTTTGATCCATCCGCGCCGCGAGCTTCGGAATTGTCACTTCTCAAAAGACAGCGTATTATGTATTCTACTGAATGGCATATCGCACGGGAGACACATGCTCCCCGTACAATGAGCGATCCGTACACCTCGGGAGATAACCCATGGAAGAGCCCTCGGCACACCTAGTACGCTTCCTGCAACAGGAAAATCTGCGTCTCCAGGCGGAGATCAGAGCGCTGCGCGAAGAGAAAGAAGCGTTGCTCGACTACCTGAAGGCGCTGGAGCACCTATACCTGGCTGCCCAAGACATCTCCTCGGAAGCAGATCTGATCAAGCTGCTGGATAACACGATGCACTACGCTGTCCACCTGGCGCGTGCCAGCGACGGCTCGGTGTTGTTGCTGGATCAGGAGAGCAACGAATTGGTGTTTGCTGTGGTGCACGGCGACAAGCGCGGCGAGTTGCGCGGCTATCGCCTGCCGGTAGATACCGGCATCGCCGGTTGGGTGGCAACGCACCGCAAGCCCGTGATTGCCAATCAGGCACGCCACGACGCTCGTTTCTCACCCCATGTGGACGAAGTGTTCCAATTTGTCACCCGTTCGCTCGTCTGCGTGCCGATGATCGCCCACAATCAGGTCATCGGGGTCATCGAAGTGCTCAACAAGGACGCCGGAGCCCCCTTCACCGAGGTGGATGTCAACCTGCTCCTGATATTGGGCAGCATCGCTGCCGCCGCGCTGGAGATGCTCCGGGTGCGTTTGGAAAACCAGGAGACGACCTCAACATCGCCGCATTGATGCACCGAGGGGGTTCAGCACTCGCCGCACGTCTCGTTGGTGAGATACTTCGCCACGACGGTGCGCAGCGGAACGTCGGATGATTTGCCCTGCAAGATCATCTTCAGCGCCTGCATGTCCGTCGCCCACGCCACGTCACCGGGCGCCAGCAGGCACACGCTCCCCGGAACGTATTCGGTGAACAGCTGATCCTCTTTGTAGTAAAAATAATCCTCGCATCGACGCACGGGGTAGATGCGCATGTGGGGCGGTATCTCGTTCGGTTTGAACCAGAGCTTGATCTCGCGCTCCGCTTCCTCAGGCGTTGCCGAGGCGTGGATCAAGTTGTCCATGCGCTGGCCAATCTCTTCGCCCTGTTCGTTCTTCAGCGGCACCAAAGTGCCCAAGGAGCGAATGCAGCCCGGCTTCTGCTCACGGGCCACGTGGGGATTGGTCGGCCCGGCAATCTCGCGCACCTTTGCCACCGCGTCGGGCCCCTGATACACGATGGCAATGACGCGCCGCTTGTGCGGTTCATCCGGATAGTGGAGTAATCCCATAATGTACTCGATCAAGGCAGGGTAAAACACCTTGCCACGATGTTCGGCATAGTGCTCCTCCGCCAGCATGCGCGTGACGTGGACGACTTTGGCGCCGGCAAAGCGTAAGCCAGTGTGAAACTCGGACAGCTGAGAAAGGACATAACCCGTCAATGAGTTTTTCAATGCGTCCGGCTTGATCAACACCAAGGTCTGATCGAATTCATTGCTGTGCACGGGGACCTCCCTCTGTCATTCCTGGACAAGATCGGCTTGGTTGTTTCAAAACGGAAAAGATTATAGCACGCATCGTGGTTGTGCCAAAGTGGATTCCTGGATCGTGTTGAAAAACCCTGTTGAAATTCAGGTCAGGCTGGTAAGCGTGGCTGAACAGGTCAGAAGATTGGCAAGCAGGGATTAGATGTGGAAGGGCAACACCTTCAAGAGACCGAGATGAACTCTTTCCGGGGGCGTTTGTCCACCAGCAGGTGGTGTTCCCGGACCATTTCCTGCGGCGGTTGCATGCGGTGATCGATTGGGAGGCATTCGACGTGCAGTTGCTCGCATTGTATTGCGAGCGCGGTGAGATGGAACGACCGCTATATATCATCCAGTGTTGCTTCTGAAGAGTTGGTGCTCGCTTTTGTGTACCACCTCTCGCAAGACCAGTTGGAGACATCCGCGCAGAAGAGCCTATCGTGCATTGGTTTCTGGGCCTGACGCTGTATGAACGGGTGCCGGATCAGAGGACCTTGCATGCCCTCAAGGCACGGATAGCGACACAGAGACGAGCGGCACGCCTGGAAGCGTTGTTACGGGAGATCATACACCAGGCGCGGGCACGTGGGTGCACTTTGGCAGTGCCCCAACCTTCAATGCAGTCCCCCTATCTCCAAATTTGTACCCAGGTTGAAATTCAGCCAGTGTGCTTTGACACTTTGCATTTGTTGCGGTATGATGGGAAAGTGATGAGCCGTTAGCTCAGCCGGTAGAGCACCTGCCTTTTAAGCAGGGAGTCGTGGGTTCGAATCCCACACGGCTCATTGTCGTTTACACAACATCCTGCAGTATACGCCGTGAAGGCCATCACACTTCGGAGTTGCGCTTTCTCTGCCACACAATCACCCCCGCTCAGTCCCTGTCACAAGTGTTGTCAAATTGTGGTCAGATTGCAGTCACCGGCCTATTAAACAGAACCCCTATCAGGGCTCGCATCTCCTAATGAGCCATGAACCCTTTCACCCATCAGGGTGGCGCTTCACCCCTGCCGTGCTTGGTACTGCCTAAACAGTGACCAGGCACTCTTATGCCCAGTGTGACATCGCAGCACCCCAAATTAAGAAGCGTTGTGTTGGTTAGATCACTATAGATTACTATCACGCCCCTGGGTTGTTCCTCGAGCTGCGCCGTAGCAAATCTAATGCCAGCAGGAGCAAAGCGGCTACGAAAGAGACCGCTGAGATGACTTTGCCGACAATCCGCACTGGCGTATCCTCGAAGCGCAACTCCAAAAAGTGCTCCCCCTGTGGCACTGGCACAACGATCCAACCCTCATCTGGCGTGGTGCGAATCTCGGGCATGGCAATCAACCTGCCAACACGCGCTTTGAGATCGTCCTGGGGATGCTTGAGATCCTCGTAAATATAGGCATTCCAGCCTGGGTAATAGGCAGTGAGGAAAGTTACACTCTGTTGATCGTCGGCGGCGTACACCCACACCAGCTCGTGCACGGTGCTCATCTCAACCGAATGAACGCCCAGCCGTCCATCACTCGGGATAGCGCTATAATTGACCTTGGTATGGATGCCTTCCCCTCGTATGGTCTGCTCTGCCAGTGGTGACCAGCTGGGAATACGACGTGCCCAGGCAGTCGTACCCGTCATTTCATCAGATGCCTGTTGATAGCGAAAGAGGGCAGCCAAGCTGACCGGTCCTTCGGTCGGCAGAGGATCGCGTACTTCGGCGACGAGATAAGGGTAAGCACCTGTGATGAGCAACAGGACCAAAGGGATAAGAGAGCGCATCGCCCATCTCGGCACATTTTTTCTTGTTATAGGAGATGGCGACGTGACACGGCCAGCCATAATCGCCCCGCCCAGCACTGCAAAACCCGTGGTGGTCAAAATGCCCAGCCGCCAGGGAAATTGCACAGTGGTCAAGAGGGGCAGCGCATGCCACACCACATTCGAGGCGGTGGTCATCAAGAAGATCGCTGTTATGGTCACGACCTGCCAGAAGCGCAGTGTCCAACGGACGATATCATCTCGCACGCGCGCCACTGTAAGGAAGGACAGACAGAACAGCACAAGTGGCAGCAGACCCAGTTGAAAAGCGACCCTGTCGTCCGGGCCAGGGACGCTAGCACCGAATCCCCAGACTGGCGAGAAAAGCTGATGGAAGTAGACGAAATCGTTCCCAAAGGCATAACGTCCGCCGAACCATTGATCGAGGCGCACATAGTTACGCTCCGCCAGCGCCGGCAGGAGGAAGATTGCCTGCAAGCCGGTTCCCAGCAGAAACGCTGCGATGCCGGGCAAAGCATGCTGAATCCCATCGGTGTATGCCCAACCAACGGTGCGCCTGTTGGATGCTCGCTCGTGCCATGCACGTCGCAGCGCAAGCACTATCACATACACAAGCGCACAAGGCGTGATGAGCACCAGCAACACATTGCTGGTCAACACCAGGCCGGTGTAGGCAAACGCGGTTCCCACGAGTGTCCGTACCCGTGGCCGCGCCACCAGCTCGAAGAATCCCCAGAAGACCAGCGGAATGAAGACAAAGGCGAACGACTCCGCCAATGCCGCCCGCACATACAGGTCAAACAGATGATAGGGAGCGTACACATAAATCACGCTGGCGACGAGCCCTCCTGCAATGCCCAGAAGGCGCTGCGCGAAGAGGTACATGCTCGCTGCAGAACCCAGGATGGATAGGGCGAAGACCAATTTGACCGCTGCAGTGTACTCAAAGCCTATCAGCACCGCCAGCTCGCCCACGTAATATGCCAGGGGGGCGTAGATGTTCCAGAACGGGTAGCCGTAGCCGAACCCCCAATCCGGCCCCCAGCGTGGCCAGAGGATGCCATCGCGGATCGAGCGGTCAAACTCAAACAAGAAATAGACACTGTTCCGAGCGTCGTGGGCACCCCAGAAGTAACCGGGCTGCAGTAATGGCCCTATAGCGAAGAGCGCCAGGAGCAGTGCCACGGCGAATCCCAGATGGAGATGGAATGGACGGATTGGAGCTGAGCGCTGGGACATTACCGCGCACCCCATTCCGCGAGGTCTAATATGATTTGGTTGTCTTCGCTGTCATCCACTGGCCAACGCTGCATTGTCTCCTCTTCGTATAATCCCAGCGCGATGCGATAAGGGGCTGGTGGAGCATCTATCGGCACGTGGATGTCTACATCAGTGACGACCAGCCGGCCCGGCTCCCACTGGCTGGTGAGATAATCCTGGCCCGGCGCGTCTGGATCAGAAGCGGCCCCTAGGAATGGGTCAGTCTGGGCGGCCAGATTCCCAGAAGTGTCCAACAAGTGGGCGAAGAGCTTCAGGTCACGTTCGACGATCTGGGTTGCCTGCCAGGTCAGGATCAGATGCAGCGTATCGCCAGGACGAAGCGAACCGTATTCGCTCAAGGGAAGCCGGCCCGGAGTTGACACAGGCAATCCGGCCGCTATTGGGGGAATCTCCACTTCCGGCCGCACGTCGAGCAACAAGATGCGATACTCTCCCCAGCTGGCGCGTGGCATAGGAGGGACTTCGTACTGGGTGTAACGTGGTTGCAAGTAGCTGTAACTGGCCAGCAGCACAAAGCCGATCAGGACCGCCTGCATAGCGGCCGTACCCCAACGTGGACGCAGATGCAGCACCCCACCTGCTGCAACGGAGAGAAACATCCCGGCCAATCCGATCAGCTGCCATGGATAGGTGAGCAGCTGCCAGAGCGCGCTGAGCCGCCAGAAGGGTGCGGAAAGGGGCAACGTCAACAACGTCAGGGCTATGGCGATGAGGAAGGGGGCTTTCCAAGCTATGCCCTCGCCTGGGGATGGATTCCCTCTCCGTCCTTTTCCATTGCGGTGGATGAGCAACAGCAGGGTCAGGGAGGTCAAAGCCACCGGCGCAATGCCTAACCCCAGTGACAGTCCATCGTTCCACCCCGGACGGCTGGGGCCGAAGCCCCAGTGAGGTGAAACCAGCTGCGCAGGGTACAGAAAATGTTCGAAAAACCCCACCCTGTCGGCAACACGATGCCAGTCTGCTGCCCAGAAGACATACATCACAGCGGCAGAACAACCCCCACCTGCTGCGAGCAGCCGCCACCGCTGCCTGAGCCGATCCCTGGAGAGCGCCCACCATCCCAATAGACATAGAAAGGCCCACACCGCCAATCCTGGCTGGCTCAGACCAATAAACCACCATGCCAGACCGCTGAGCAGAACGAAACGTTTGCCCGATGTGAGCGGATGTGCCGCAGACGCGACCGCCATGCCCAAGGGAATAAGCCCCAGACAGAGCGCCTCTCCCCAGGCGCCGCGCACATAGACAGCAGCGATGCGATAGGGCAAGTAGCTGTAGACAAGAGCGGCCAGACAAGCTCCCGGTGCTCCGAACGCGGGATGTAACCACCCGTACATGCCGAGGGCGCCCAGCACCCAGGCAATGCCGAAAACCGCCTTAACGCTGCAGATGGGGGACACCCCCAGCGTCACCAACAGTCGCGCTATGTAATAGGCCAGCAAACCGTCGTCGCGCATCGGGTCATGATGGGTCGCCACCGAGGGGGTCCAGTGCAGATCCAAGGGAGTGCTGCCCCAGTGCAATAGGTTCAACAAGGGCACGAAGCCACTGTGCACCTGGAAATAGCTCGGGTAGGTCAGAGGCGCCCAAACAAACACGGTAAGGGCCGCAACAAGCCACACATAACGAGCTCGGGCGATTTGCTTGGCCAGCGCGACGATCGCGGTCTTTCCTCTCATAGATATTTATGGTGAAGGACCGGCCCGATTCTACTGCAGCCGTGAGGTGTGGGCAATTGCATCATCAGCCTCGAAGGGGAAGTGTGCACGTTCCATACGCGTCCAGAGCTGTTTTCCGTCGGTGATGAACTCGACTGTGCCGTTTTGATCCGTGCGCATCACCGGGATGTCCATCGCCTGATAACGCTGCAGCACCTCCTCGGCTGGAAGACCCAGCGCGTTATCCGTGGCCACGGAGAGCACAGCGATACGAGGCTGTACCGCTTGCAGGAATGCCGGGCTGCTCGAGGTGGTGCTACCATGATGGGGCACCTTGAGCACATCTGCCTTCAAGTCCACATGCCGGTCGAGCAACGTGTGCTCCACCTCGGCCGTGATGTCACCAGTCAAAAGAAAGCGGACATTTCCCAGCGTGACGCGCAGCACTAACGAGTACTCGTTCACGTGTGCATAACGGGAGCTGCTGGCAGGGTGGAGCACTTCGATGGAGACGCCATCTGATGTATCAATCCGCATGCCGCTCTGCCCCACGACGTGGCGGATACCTGAACGTTGCAACAGAGTATCCCAGGCAGTGTACAACGCCGATCGGGTCTCGACAGGTGATATCAGCACCTGTTTCGCCTGATAGCGTTCCAATACCGCGATCAGACCGGCCAGATGGTCTGACTCGGGATGCGTGTTGACGACCCAATTCAGCGTGCGCTCCCAGAAGGGTATACGACGCCCCAAAGCTGCTAGCACTGCCGACGGAGCGGGACCACCATCGACCAGGATGCGACCGCCGCGCGGGGTGGTGATGAGTATGGCGTCCCCTTGTCCCACGTCCAAAAATGCCACGTGAAGCCGTCCATCCGGCAGGCTGTAATGCGCTGACAGGGCCAGTAGAAGGCCCATCCCGCTCAGAGTCAACGACAATCGGGTGGAGGGACGCGAACGGGCGAAAGTGCCCGAAACCTTCGTCAACAACATGCGCTGCCGATCTAAAGTCAGGGATAGGATTGCCACCAAGAGCGCTGCGCCCAGTGTCACACTTATCCTTCCGAAGGTGTCCAGAGGGCCCGTTCCTGCCATGTCGGCGATGTGGGCCGTAAACTCGACGCAGCGGATTGTCCAGGTCAACGGCAGCCAGGACAGCCATCCGAGCACCTGACCAGCCGGCAACCACAGCAGGCCGCTCAGAGTTGCCATGGCACCGCTCAGCATGATCAACGGTTGGACAGGCACAATGAGCACGTTGGTGAGCAGGCTGACCGGCGAAACGCGCCCGAAGTGATAGGCAATCACCGGCAGAGTGGCGATCTGAGCTGCCAGTGTGACGACCAACCCGTCTCCCAACAGCCCGCTCAGCAACGCCGCGGCCCCTCGCAATCGGCTGAGCCAACGGTTCAGAACTTCCTCCAGCAACGGCACCAGCCAGATCAAGCCAGCTGTGGCACTGAAGGACAGCTGGAAGCCGGGATCGCGCAACCATGCGGGATTGATCAATGTCATCAGCGCGGCGGCGGACATAAGCGACGTGCGAACTTCAGCACGTCGTCCGAAACGCAGTGCCAGCACATACAGCCCTCCCATAATGGCAGCACGCACCACGGGAGCGTCGGCTCCTGCCAGCAGGACATAGACGACGATGCCCAGAAGCGACACAGATAGGGCGATGCGCCGTCCGGCCAGGCGGGTGACCACCGCCAGGAGCACACCGCACAGAATCGCGATGTTGGAACCGCTGATCACGATGACATGGCTGGTGCCGGTGGCGTTGAATTGCGCGTACAGAGAGGTTGGGATACCGCTCCGCTTGCCCAGCAGGATGGCAGTCAGCAAAGCCGCGTGAGGCTCCGGCAAGATCCGGGTGATCACCGTGCTGAGCTGTTGTCTGAGATCGTAGAGCGCGTGCCACAAGGGGCTGCCCTGGCCCTGGTCCAACACGCGG
Organism: Ardenticatenia bacterium; assembly: GCA_003130875.1. Classification (GTDB taxonomy): domain Bacteria; phylum Chloroflexota; class Anaerolineae; order 4572-78; family NAK82; genus NAK82. Next base: position 2,063 of record QEXY01000173.1, on the reverse strand, counting down.
ACACGCGGATAATACATCACCACGTAGATACCCTGGCGTGCGAGGTAGTCGCGATAGTCGAAGTCGGGAAACACGCGTGGTGTCGCAAGACGGCCGGTCAGACGCAACCGCTCACCATAAAGATGCGTCGGATAACGGGCGACGCGCACCAGCAGCCACCCGTGCACAGCTTCGGTCTGGGCAGTGGCCTCATTGCCGAACGCGATGGACTCTGCGCGGATGCGCACCAGTTGAAACGTGTCACGGATGTCTGGCTCCGCGTCCACCACTCCGATTACGGTCACCTGCTCGCCGGTATCCCTGTACGCTGTCAGGTGATCGGAGGCGTAGGATGGGGTCGCCAGCACGGTACGCGCAGCGCTCGCAAGCAGAATCAGCCAACAGAGCGCGAATAGCCGCGGTGCGCGCTCGCGCAGCCACATCAGCAGCGCCCCTACACCGGGCATGGCCAGTATGACCAGCACCGAGAGCGGAGGCGACAGAAACGACGCGCTCGCCACGCCGAGCAGCCATGCTAGCCCCAAATAGAAAAGGGTCATAGGGGATACTCCAAAGGTCGATGCGCAAGTGCCATAACCTGTTGCTCCGGCACATATCCCTGGTGCAATTGACAGGCGAACTGCGCTTCGGCATGGATGTTGAGATCCGGGCTGCTCGCGCGACTGTCGGTACCGAGATACACCGAAACACCTGCCTGCAGGTAACGCTCCAAGGGCATTCTGCCGCATCCGAGCAGATGATTCGAGCGTGGGCAATGGACAACCGCACAACGCGCGGCGGCGATGAGGGCGACCTCTTCCTCGGTCACGTGTATGGCGTGCACCAATAACGGACGCGCCTCGAGCACGCCCAACGTAGCCAGGTACGTGAGCGGCCTCTGCCAGGGTACCAAGGCTGGCACCATACCCATAGCCTGTACCAATGGGCTAAAAATGCGTCCTGGTCCCACAAGCCTGCCGTGCAGCAGCCATTCTATCTCAAACTCCGATTCCGCCACGTGAATACATAGCGGCACGTCTTCGGCGCGACACCATTGTGCCCCGAGGCGCAGCAGGTCGGGGTGACACGAGTAGGGGGCATGGAGCGAAAGCCCTACTTGCATAGCTCCATAATTAGGATGTCGACGCATCTTGTCAATGGCCGATTGGGCTTCTCTCAAGCGTTCCAAAGCGGGTTCCCGTTCCAGTCCCAATACCTCCAGATAGACAACTCCATGTAAGCCACTGGCAAGCAGGAGCTCGACACTCAGCCAGGTATGGGTGATGTCGCCTACGTGAGTTGTGCCACCGGCTTGCAGCTCGGCAATACCTTGCGCGATCCCAGAGAGAATCTCGTCGCGCGCAAGGCGGTGGATTTCCCAGCCTATACGGGCCAACCAGGACAGAAAAGCGGTGGGATGCTTGGGACACAAGTGGGCGAGGGTGGTCAGTTCAAGATGGGTATGGGCATTGGTGATGTAGGACATATCAACGTATCTGGGACTGCGATAACTGTGTCAGAGTGTCGATTCCACAGAATGTGATGATGCATCTCAGTCTTCTGAATGTCAATCCGATTGATGGGGAGAATGTTGAAAAGGGGCGCTGAAAAGGTGTTGTGCTTCCTCAGCAACGCGTTTGTAAGCTCTATTCCGCCCGATGGCATCGCGCAACGTGCTGTGATAACTTGCTCTTATCCGTATACTATGTTAGAATGAGCGAAAGTAGAGTATTCCGGGGTCGTCTAACGGTAGGACAGCGGCCTTTGGAGCCGTATGTCGAGGTTCGAGTCCTCGCCCCGGAGTTTATCCTACAGCATCTTGTGCCTTGTTTCCTATAATCTACTCCTCGAAATTGTCTCGAGCACCCGGTAACAATCCCCTGGCACGTGCACCTCGGAGGGTGTTGAAAAACTCTTTAGTTACCCGCTTTATTGGCCCATTTTCCTATGAAAATCTGGGCGGTCAAGGGACTTTTTCAACACCCTCGCACCTCGTATGCTTGCCAGCACTATGGAAATCGAGTAAGATTGCGGGGGTCGCCGGTGGTTGTGTGACATCCGAAGACCTACCTCGGTGCATATGG
>QEXY01000172.1 GCA_003130875.1 Ardenticatenia bacterium | reverse complement strand
TGCCGAGTATTTCGATGCCCTTGCCGTCCATGCATATGGCTGGACCTATCCGGCGGATTCTCCCCCCGACCCGCACGTTGTCAATTTCCGCCGGGTGGAACTATTGCGACGTGTGCTGGTCGAATATGGGGAAGCGGACAAGCCCATCGTGATCACAGAGGGAGGATGGAACGATCACCCGCGCTGGACGCGTGCGGTGAAGCCGGCGCAACGTATTCAGTATACGCTGCAAGCCTATCAGATGGCAGCCCAATGGGATTGGTGCGCCGCGGTCGTCCTTTGGGCGTTTCGCTACCCATGGCCCGCGGGGAGCTACCTCGACTATTATACCTTCGTAACTCCCAGCTTCGATCCCAAACCGATTTACTTGGAGGTGCAACGTTACGCCACCCCTTGAGGCATCTCCCTCGGTGAATCTCTTGTCGCGCTGGCGGATGATCGTGCTATTGCTCGGAGCGTTCGTAGTCGCTCTAGCGCTCTTGTTCTTGGGGCTACCCCATATGAAGGACGATGGAGCGCTTGAGCGTATCCGTGTCCGCGGGAGCTTGCGCGTTGGAACAGATGCCAGTTTCCCGCCCTTTGCATGGTTGGACGCAGGTGGTACACCCATCGGTTATGAGGTCGAGCTGGCGGAACACATCGCAGCGCATATGGGCGTGCGCGCCCAAATCATCAACCTTGCTTTCGACAGCCTCTATGATGCGCTGTATGCAGGGCGCGTGGACATAATCATATCCGAGCTGACCTATGATGCGCGACGCACGCGGGAAGTGCTCTATTCACAACCCTACTTTGACGCAGGACAGCTCCTGGTCACGAGGTCTCCAGCAAAAGATGATGGTGCGCTTGGGACAGATGACCTCAACCACTTGCTGGATGGTCGACGTGTGGCCGTGGAATGGGGTAGTGCGGGGGATATGAAAGCGCGCCAGCTTCGGGGTGATACGACGCAGTATGTGGTTCTTACCTATCCCTCTGCTGAGCAAGCTCTGGTCGCCCTCACCTCTGGTGAGGCAGACGTCGCCATCGTCGATGCTGTTTCGGTATACCAATTCGCAAAAACCCATCCAAGCACGCTGCGCATCGTCTGCTATCTCACCCACGAGCCCTATGTCATCGCCACCTCAGCCAGATCGCCTCGCCTGGCAGCAGCTGTTCGCACAACCCTGGAGACGCTCGCGCAGAACGGTGTGTTGGAGCGCTTGCGCGAGCGCTGGTTGTCGGCCGCTTTGACTTTACCATAGCGTGAGACCTTGCCACGTGTGTCATCGCAAGAAAGTTGACACCCTATGTGTTTCCTCTTATACTTTAATTATTGTAGACGGTCCGCCGGTCGTGCACGTCCTGTACGATCATGCGGCTGGAGGGATGGCAGAGTGGACGATTGCGGCGGTCTTGAAAACCGCTGAGGCCGTAAGGTCTCCGGGGGTTCGAATCCCTCTCCCTCCGCTTCCGCAGCGAAGGCAGACTGTATCTTCTTGGGGAGGTGCCAGAGTGGACGATTGGGGCCGCCTGCTAAGTGGTTGTGGGGTGAATAACTCCACCGAGGGTTCGAATCCCTCCCTCCCCGCCAAAGCCGGGCCATTGTCCTCATGATGATGGCCCGGCTCTCTGTTCTGCCATCCCTCACTGCATAGCTGGCGAAGATCCCTGATGAGCAGTTCTTGCGATGATAGGGTCATATCCTCCTCAATGACACGATCTGGATGTGCCTCCAACTCGCGGGTTTCCGTTTTTCACAGCAGCACGTGGGCATGCCACGCTGCTGTGCTGATTCTTTACCTGACTCTCGCCGTACTGCTTACATGGCCTACTGTGACGCATTTGGATACACATTTGCCTGGCGACGGTGGAGATGATCCGGCGATTGCCTGGAACTTGTGGTGGGTCAAATATGCATTGCTGGTTTTGAAAACCTCACCGCTTTATAGCGATTATCTGTTTTACCCTATTGGTGTCAACCTGGCTTTCTACACCCTCACCGTGCTCAATGCGCTTACGGCGCTCCCGCTGACGCTCAATTTGGGAGTAGTGGCGGCCAGCAACTTGCATATGTGGTTCACCATGGTCGTCGGAGCTTACGGCACCTTTCTATTGGTCCGTCAGCTGTATCCTGCTATGATACCCACTCCCCTGGGAGAGATTGCACGGCATCGTTCGGATCACGCCTGGGGTCCGGCCATCTTCGCCGGCCTTTGTTATGCTTTTTGCAGCAGCCAATTGTTTTATCTGGCATTGGGCCAATTCAACATCGCCAGCAGCCACTGGGTGCCTTATGTCGTATTATGCGTTTACCGCTCACGCCACGCTCCACACCACGTTCGCTGGCCGCTGTTTACAGCCCTTTTCCTTGCGATGCAGCTTTGGGCCGAGATGACATATGCTTCATTCAGTATGGTGTTCCTTGTGCTATACATTGCCTATGAGGCCATGCTCTCTTTGTCCAAAGCCATACGCCTAAGGCACCAGCGCAGATTGGCAAGCGGAAGGAGGGCCGACGTCTGGCCCGTTATCCGCAACGTGTCGGCAGCTGGCATCCTCTTCTTGGCCAGCGCTGTGCCGTTGCTGGCTGCGATGCTGCCCGACTTGCTGGAGGAGGGTGACTTTTGGGTGCAGGGCAGTGGCTTTGCTGAGGTTTTCTCGGCCGATCTTCTAGGATTCCTGGTGCCAACGATGCATCACCCCTTTTGGGGAGGATTGATTCGTCACACCGGCATCGGTGCTTTTGACAAAGGGCAGCATATCTACGTCGGGATCACCCTGCTTGTGCTGGCAACGGTGGGTGTCGTGTGGGGAATGAGGCAACATGGCAATTTGTTTTGGTTTGTGGCAGCACTTTTCTTCACCTGGCTGACGCTCGGTCCACTTGTCCATGTCAATGGCGTCTCCACCGGGATCGCTGGCCCGTTTGCCATCTTGCAGACGCTCCCATTTTTCAAAGGCAACCGTTATCCCAGTCGTTACAGTGTGTTCTTGATATTATCGTTGGCTGTGATGGCCGCATGGGGCATTGCGGCCATCACAAGGCGGCTGTCTCAGTGCCGTATAGCGGGCATAGGGATCAGCAATGTGCTCAGCTTGATCGCAGCGGGTGCATTTCTGGCCGAGCACCTGTCGCTGCCATTGCCTCAATCGGATATGCGAGTGCCTGGAATCTATGCCTCGCTGACAGATGCCCCGGTTGGAAGCTTGCTCGACATCCCGTTTGCGTGGCGTAATGGCTTCCGC
>QEXY01000031.1 GCA_003130875.1 Ardenticatenia bacterium | reverse complement strand
ACCTCTTACGGATTTTGCCCCTATTCTACCACACACGTTCGGGTCGTCCGAATTTCCACCGACTTTTTCAACACCCTCGCACCATCAGAGTGCTGGGACATGTTTCGATAGGGGAGCGGCTAGAACGATGATCCACAGAAAGTTGTTCATCGCAGAGGGCGCAGAGATCGCGGAGTTGCGTGTTTTCATGGCACACTTGGCGGTGGACGCTCGCCGTTTGCTCACACACAGCTTGCGCTGAACCTGCCCCTACCAAAAATGAAACGCACCGATCTCGTTGCCTTGCAGGGTGGGTCAACGGAAGCGAAAGCGGTGCAGCCGGCCTCCGTCTATGTCCCGCACGCTTTCCAGCTCAGCGTGCCCCGCGAGCCATTTGCTCATCGCTTGTTCAGAGGGAGATCGTTCTTTCGGATTGTTGTCGAAGAACCAGGCTGCGCGATGATGTCGGACGATCTCGTCCATAAGCGCCTGAGTCCGCGCCGTCACCGAATCACCCGGAGGGGTATAATCGTCCAGCATGTAAAAGGTCAGCCGATCTCGTAGAAAGGGATACAGCCAATCATATGTGCGGTGATCATAACTGGTGAGAATCAGGGCCATGTTGGCCTGGCTTTCGGCGCGTAATACTTCGATAGTGGCACGATAGGGCGACAACTGATAACGCACGTCAAAGTACGCGTGGACGAAGCGCACTCCCGCCACAACGCCGCTGATCAGCAAGAGGATCACTAATCCGATCACCAGGTGATGCCAAAAACGCTGAACCCGTTTGCCGAACCAGGCAGGGAACAAGATGAAGAGACACTCAAGCCCCACCATTACAAAAATCAGTGTGCGGATGCCCACAGTCAGGATCAAAAGCCAGTGTTCGTCCGGCACTATGATGAAAAAGATGTTCGCCTCGATCAGGTTGACCCAGCTGCTGACCACGGCATAGAACACGCCACGTAAATTGGGCAGCAACAAAGCGATGAACACCAACACCCAGCCCAGCCACTGAGGGCTGTATCCCTTGGAGTAGAGCATAAAGAGGCACACGGCGAAGCCGGCAAAGGCGACCACATTGCGCGGTTGCTGCCACTCAACAGGGCGTGTATAGATAAAGAGGAAGATGGCAGCAAATACCAGTGTGATGAGGGGCCAGGGTAGGTGTCCTATTGCCGCCGTTGGCTGCCAGCTCAGATCCCGCATGTCGAGTGGAATAATACCGTAGTCATACCTGCCTTCCAGCAGTGCCCAAACCGTCTCCCACGGCGCACGGGCATTGCTGATGACAAACGATCCCCATACCAGCCGAGGATTGAGCAGGTAGAAGGGCAGCCCGATGAGGATGACGGTCAGGACAAAAGCCCCCAAATAGAGAGCGGCATGCAGCGGGTCAAACCTGAAGTTCAAGTAGGGCAACGCCACCAGACGTTTCTCTGTGCGTGATGTGCGTAGCCCGATCGGCAATAAGACCACCGGAATGAGCTTGATCATAAAACCCAATCCGCTTGCCACCGCACTCCATAGGGGACGCCCGCGTAGCAACCAATACAAACCCAGCAGGAAGAAGAAGAGGGGATAACTCTCGAACCAGCCGGTCAGCGTATATACCGGCACGAACAACAACCCGTAGAACCATACGGTGCGCAGGGCATCCCGCGCATCGTCCATCCGAGCGGCAATGGCATAGAGCAGCACCAAATTTCCGACCTCGAACAGGAGAAAGACACTTCCCAGCAACAACGTGAACCACAGATTCGGAAACTCCCATGGAGGTAGCAAAGTGCTGACCCACCACACGCCGATCATCAGATAAGGAAACAGGGGCGGGTATGTCGTCCACAAGTTGACATATGGGTAATAGCCTTGGCGTGTGAGCTGAGCGAACTCGCGATACCAGTAGAAATCGGAGAAGTCAAGCACCAGCCCACCGGGGCGAAAGGCGAGCAAGGCCATAGCACGAAATGCGGTGAAAAGCAAGAGCATCAGCCAGAAATCACGCCGCGCTGAAAGATCGATGCGCTGATGAGCCTTCTCGACCTGGCGAGAGGTGAGCGGCATAGAAGGTTGGGAGATCTGACTGAAGAATTTCAAGGACTTTCAGATCCCTGTGCTGGCCATGATTTCGCGCTGATACCAGCGCCACATCTCGGTCAACCCGTCCACCACCGTGGTGCGTGGTTCATAGCCCAACAATTGTTTTGCCTTAGTGATATCCGCGTAGTTGATTTTAGGCTCACTGGGCGGTGCTGGGGTTTCCTCAACCAACACCTCTCTGCCGACCAGCTGGGCGATGATCTGCACAAAGTCGCTCATCCATACCGGGTTGCCACGCCCCAGGTTGATCACAGCATAGCCAAGCGGACGCTCCAGAGCGGCCACCACACCGTGGATGATGTCTTCCACATAGGTCCAGTCACGCCGCATCCGTCCTCCGTCAAACAGCCGGATGGGGGTTCCATTCACGGCGGCGTGCATCACACTAAAGGGCATCATATCCGGCCGGCCGCGTGGTCCGTATACGCTGAAGAAACGCAGCGCGGTGAAATGAAGCCCATGGAGCTGCCAATAGGTATGTCCGATGATCTCGCCTGCTTTCTTGCTGGCCGGATAGGGCGCCAGCGGGTGGTTGCACGGATCGCTCTCCACAAATGGGATTTGTTCCGTCTTCCCATAAACGGAAGAAGTGGAAGCAAACACAAAGTGGGATACACCGTTCACGCGCGCTGCTTCCAGTAAATTCACTGTCCCGCGGATGTTCACGTCCGTGTACAACCCGGCGCGCCCGATGGAGTAGCGCACGCCGGCCATCGCGGCGAGGTGTGCGATAACATCTGGCCGGTGATGGGCCACGATCCGTTCCATATGAGCGGCATCGCGGATGTCGGCGTGGTAGAAAGCAAAACGGGGATGGTTTCGTACAGCGTTGAGGTTGGCCTGCTTGCGCCGCGGGTCGTAGTAGTCATTAAAGTTGTCCAACCCGATCACCTCATCGCCACGGCGCAATAGCGCCTCAACCAGGTGGCTACCGATAAACCCGGCGGCACCGGTCACCAAAACTTTCATAGGTTGATGCTCCTATCAGCGAAGTCATCAGCGGATCGGCGCGGTGGGAACGAAGCGCAGCTGTCCTACCTGATTGTTGATGCCCCCTATGACGGTCACCGGGAACGCTTGTGCCCGACCCCTATAAGCCACCACAATGGACCGTGGACCGGCAGGGACTCCGCGAATCTCGAAGTGACCGTTCGCATCACAGCGCGTATGCAGATTGGTCAGCTGGATGTAGATATCTGCCTGCAACGGCCGATATATTTCGTCCACCACCACGCCGCTGACAACCCCGGTGTGTCCCAAAAGAAAGCTGAGATCTTCACCCCAAAACAGAACCAGCGTGAGCACCCCTGTTGCTAACAGGGCAACCCCTATCACGCCGAGGAGAAAGAGCCCGATTCGCCACCTGGGGGAAACAGGTGCTGGAGAAGGGATACCAGTAGCGTACTCTTCCAGCGAGGGGGATTTCTCCAGTGCCACGTTCACTCCCTCCTGCCATAAATGGCAAGTCCATGCTCATCTCCCTGTAGAATGACTATAGATGGGAAGCAGAAGTTTAGCAACCCACCGCGATGATTGGCACATTGTGCGTCCGTAACGGTTAATGGCTCCGACATCTTGTGATGCAATCGAGCTCTCACTGTTCCGTGATCTCGGATGTCTTGTGTACCTTGCCTTCCTCGGATAAGCTTTGTTGCTCCATTGCCATCAGGGCACGCGCCACTTCCTCGATGGCGATGCGTTGCTTTCGATAGAAGTCGGACTCGCTCATGGCCAGGCGCTGCGCCACGTCGCGCACACGCAGTCCTTGGATGAACTTGAGCTCCAAGATGTTATAAAGCAGCCATTCCGCCGTGGTCATCTGCCGTTCCCCGTCGGGGCGCAAGTTTGCGATAGCTTGTCCCAGGACGGCACGCAAAGCGCGCACGGGATTACCCTGGTGCTGTGCGAGAGACTCCTGCACGACGCGCAATCCCAGCAAGGGACTGTGTGCCAGCTGCGGACCGCCCCAGTAGTGATTTAAGGCATCGCGCACCATCTGGGTAAACTCAGGTGACTGGATTGGGCTGCTCAAGGGCAGGGTTTCCAGTCCTGGCGAGCCAGTGTAGCGGGTGGCGCCGCGCAGGCGTTGGACTTGTTCCAGCTCAGGGATGATACGGCGCAGAACGTTGAACACGTTATGCTGTAACGCCCGATCCTCAAGCACTCGCTCAGCCTGGGCGATCAAGGTGGCCGCTATCTCTTGCTCGTGCTCGCTCAATTCAGTGCGGTCGTCCGCTTCCAATGCTAGCAGACCCAAGATGGTGTCACGCGACTGACTGCGCAACAGAGCAAACCAAAAGCCGTCCTGGCGTATGAAGAGCTCCTTCGAGCGGCCATCACGGGCGGCAGTAACCAGCGCATCCACCTTGATTGTGCGCAGTGCTGCTTCGATGGCTTCCTGGGCACCATAGTACGTCTCGAGGCGTGGCCCGGAGCGTGCTCCAATATTGGCAATAAAGCCGGTCTGCACGCGTAGCAGCTCGCACAGAGCGGCCAGGATGTTCTCCAGCGCCTGCTGCAAGTCGGTGGTGGTCAGCAGCCGCCGGTCGAGCTCCTGGATCCAGACCACTTCCTCACGGTCGTGGTGGAAGACCACCCGGTCGATGATGGGCTTGGCCAGGTTGATGACCAATTGCCCGACCACGATCACGAACGTGACCGCAGCGACTAAGATGGCTTCCCGCGGCAGGTTCAGGATGTAAGCCACCCGCGGCATGGCCAGGAAGACGAAAATCACCACGGTGGCGAGCAGTGGACCGCGCAACAGAAAATGGATCAGGTTGTGTTTCACGACGCGATCGGGTGTGAGCACGCCGAAATAAGCGACGCTGTAAGCCATCACGGCGATCATTGTCGCGATGCCCAAGTTCCCGACCAGCAATATAGTGAAAAAAGCAGCTTGCGAGAGGAAAGTGGATGGTGCGCTGGCGATGAGGAGATACGGGAAAACCCCCAATGCCGGGGCTGCGAACGAGGCCGTCAGGTAAGTCATACGGCGACGCGAAGTGTGTGTCAGACAACGACGGCGTGCCTGGATGGTGTTGTAGGCACCCCATAACACCGTGGCGAAGAAATAGGCGCTGAACAGCCAGAACAAAGGCCCAGCGCGAAATTGCGTGAGGCCTGGACTGTGAATGCCATCGTACACCAGCAGGGGTGTCCAAAAAGCGAGCGGAACCAGGATGAAGCCGACAAGGTATCCACCGCGCACGGCCCAACGACGTAAAGCGGATAGAGCGTTGGTCGTGCGCAATAAAGAGTCCGAAAAGTGCAAATACGCCGCGGGCGTGAAAGCAATGCCGATCCACTGGAACCTCAACCAGGGTAGGGCACTCTCCAGCGAAGTGGTGGCGAAAAGCGCCGCGTCCCCTGCGTACGTAATACACACACAGGCGATCAGAGCACTGAAAGAGCGCGCTACGGAGCTGCGCAGGTTATAGGTGAGGATATAGATGAGCAAGGAAAAGCTGAGAATGACAATGGCGATTGAGATCGCCCGGTTGAGCGAGGACAACAACGAGATAAGATTAACTGCCAAAGGTTCCATTCATCGACACACCGCGCTACTGATGTTTGATTCGAAGGAAGAAGAAGACTGCGATGTCGCCGTTCGTATAGTAGCGGTCGTTGTATCCACAATAAACAAACCCGTGTTTTTGCCAGAAGCGGATGGCCGGGTAATTTTTCGTCTGCGCTTCGGCCATAATGCCGTTCAATTCTCGTGCGTGAGCCCAGGCGCATGCGGAGCGCAACAGCGTGCTGCCGATTCCCCGGCGGCGATGCTCCTTGTGCACCACCAGGTTGCGAATCCAAGCCGTGCTATGCCATGCCTGTGCAGTCATGTCCAGGAATCCCAGCACCGTATCGGCCTCGTCCACGGCCACTAGGAAGCACTCTTCGCGGCTCCAGTTACCCAGCAGCTCATCCGGATGGCGTGGGTATTCCACCTTCATAGGGCGTGGCAGGCGGATCAGGTCAAATCGTGCCTCGACCAAGTGGGCGCTGCCGTGCGCGTGCATTTGCCAGACGTGATCGGTCAGGTACGATTTATCCATCTCATAACAGGCGTTCAGATCAGCCAGCTGCGCTGCCCGTACCAACATAGTTCGATTGTAATATCGAGAGCGAGGACGTGCAAAGGTCGGGGTTTTAGCACGTGCGCCAGGAGATCGTTACCAGATGATTGAGCGATTTTGACAAAAGGCGGCGCTCCTCACATCCACGGGTTGTGGCAACGCCTGCATCAAGAGGAGCATCAATATGGCCGAACGGGCTCATCGGGAAGGATGCGCGATGCACTCGGTGAAGGCAAGGGAGCAGTTGGTACATACATATCACAGATT
>QEXY01000030.1 GCA_003130875.1 Ardenticatenia bacterium | reverse complement strand
GTCCTGTACGTCACGGCCGTAGATGCTGAAGGCGGGCAGGCCCTTCTGGTTGTGCGCCGCCAGCACCGCAGCGAGGTACACGGCGCCGGGGCGCTCGGTGCCGTTGAAGCCCCAGATCGCCTTGGGGATGGTGGGATCCATGTCCATCGTCTCGGCGCCGTAGCACCAGCAGGGCGTGACCGTGATCGAGACGCCCACCCCCTCGCGGGCGAACTTCTCCGCCGTCTGTGCCGCCTCGGCGACGCCGCCGATGCAGGTATCGGCGATGACGCACTCGACCGGCAGGCCGTTGGAGTGGCGCAGGTTCTGGCTGAGAAATTCGGCCACCGCCCTGGCCTGGTTCATCGTCTGCTCTTCCAGCGCCTCGCGCACCCCCTGGCGGCGACCATCAATCGTGGGGCGGATGCCGATCTTCGGCATGGCGCCGATCAAACGGTTACGTGGTGGATTGAGTGGGAAATCGTCCATAAGTCTGCTCCTCGTGAGAGATCCAATTATGATGTCTATACGCGTTTGCTTCCCATTTCCAGGCCGGTCAGCGCGCTAGCCCTTCATCGCGCCGGAGGTGAGGCCGGTCATCAGCTGGCGCTGCACCAACGCCACGAAGATGATCGCCGGGATGAGCATCATCACCGACATGGCACACATGCCGCGCCAGTCGGACACAAACTGGCCGGTGAACTCATACAGCGCCGGCGGGAAGGTGCGCGAGGCGGGCGTGCGCGTGATGACGTTCGCCAGGGCGAACTCGTTCCACGCCGTCAGGAAGGCAAAGATGCCGCTCGCCGCTGCGCCTGGCAGCGCCAGGGGCAAATCCACGCGCAGGAAGGCACTCCAGCGCGAGCAGCCATCGATGAGGGCTGCTTCGTCCAGCTCGGCGGGGATGGCGCGGAAGAAGCCGTCCATCAGCCAGGCGGTGAAGGGCACGTTGAGCGCCACATAGGTGATGATCATCCCCAGAATCGAGTCGGATAGACCCAGCCGGGCGTAGAGGACGAACAAGGGCAGGCTCAGCGCGATGCCCGGCACGGCGCGCGCCAGCATCATGCCCAGGAAGACCCCGTTCTTGCCCTTGAAGGCGAAGCGCGCGAAGGCATAGCCCGCCAGCGTGCCGAACGTCAGCGAAAACAGCGTGCTCACCGTGGCGATGATGATCGAGTTGCGCGCGTACTGCCCGAAGGGGATGTTGCTGCCCAGTCCGAAAGCACCCTCCGGCGTGGGCCAACCCAGCAAGATCTTATACGAGTCCAGCGTCAACTCGCGCGGGATCCAGATGGGCGGACGCGTGTTGATCTCCATGTTGGGCCGTATCGAGGTGAGGATGATCCACAACACGGGCAGGAAGAAGATGAAGATGATCAGGTACAAAGCTGCGTCGCGCAGATAATCGCCGATGCGCGGGCGACGGCCCGCCTTGGTATAGCCGACAGCGCTCATTCTCGACCCTCCCAACGGCTGCGGATGACGTTGCGGAACAGGAAGAACGTGAACAGGAAGCTGACAATCACGGTGACGTAAGACATGGCACTGCCCGTGGCGTAATCGTGGCCGGTGAACGCCAGCCGATAGACATACGTCCAGATCAGCTCGGTGCGTGTGCCGGGGCCACCGCCCGTCATGATGCTCACCACGTCGTAGACGCGCGCCAGATCGAGCGAACGGATCGCCATCGCAGTGTAAATGAAAGGCCCGATCATCGGGAAGGTCAGATGGCGGAACTTTTGCCAGCCTGAAGCGCCGTCCACCTCAGCCGCCTCGAAGGGCTCGGTGGGCAACGACAGAATGCCCGCTTCCAGGATGATCACCATAAAGGGCACACCCATCCAGATCTCGGCCACCAGGATGCTGATGAAGCCGAGCGGCACCTGGACCAACCAGGGGATGATGTGCGGCTGGCCGGTGATGGTGTACAGCAAGTTGTTGACCAGCCCCACCTGGTCGTTGAAGAACCATTTGAACTGGAAACCCACCAACACGGGGGCGAACATCATAGGCATCATCAGCACAGTGCGCAGCAAGCCACGCCCCAGGAGTGCTTTGGCCATCAGCTGTGCAATCCCCAGCCCGATGAGGAATTCCAGGTTGACGGCCAGCGTCATGAACAGCACCGTGCGACCGAACGCCTGCCAGAAGGTCGCGTTGGAGAAGAGCTTGATGTAATTCTGCAGCCCAATAAACTCGGTGGTCGGCCGGGTCAGGTCGTAGTTGGTGAAGCTCAAGTAGAACGAATAGAGCATAGGAAAGGCGACCACCACCGCCAGGGCGATCAGCCCCGGCGTCAGCAACAGCCATGGCAGCCGTTTCGCCTCGTCGGCGGAGATTTCGAACGCGCGCGCCCGTGCCGGGCTCTTGGTTACCGAAATTGTCGCCATAACACCTTCCTCAGAAACATTCTCCAGGGTGCTGAGCGATCCCTGATGGCCGGGATCGCTCAGCGGTCCTGTGGTCACTCTATTACACGGTGCTTACGCGCCGGTGCCGTAATAGCCTGCCTTGGCCATCATGTCGCGCACCTGCTGCGCGGCATCGTCCAGACCCTTCTGCGGCTCGACATCGCCCAGGATGATCTGCTGCAGGATGGGGTACAGGATGTTGGACATGGGCAGCCACTCGGCGATCAGTGGCGGGGTCTTGAAGTCCTCTTGCGCTTGCAGCAAAGCCAGCTCGAGGCGCTTCTTCGCCAGCGGGTCGGGCGAGGTCTCCGCCTCCTTGATGATCTTGTCCCAGACGCTCTGGCGGGCGACCAGGAAGCCCAGCTTGGCTTCGAGCTCGTTGCCCTTGACGCTGGTCAGCCACTTGATCAGCGAAGCGGCAGCTGCCTTATTCTGGCTGGCCTTGGTGATGGAGAAGCCGTGATGGCCTGCCCAACCGCTGTGGATCTTGCCGTCGCCCATCGGCTGGCGCGCCAGGTCGAACTTGCCCGCCACCTTGCTGCTGCTGGGATCCTGGAAGAAGCTGTACCAGCCGTACCACTCGCTGTAGATGGCGATGATGCCGGCGGCGAAGTTCTTGGCGACGTCCTCCCACACGAAGCTGGTCATGCCAGGCGGCATGGCGCCGGCGGCGTACAGCTCGGCGAACATCGAAGCGGCCTTGACACCCGCCGGGCTGTTGAAGACCGGCTCCCACTTCTCATCGAACAGCTGGCCGCCCTCGGCAATCAGCACTTCGTAGAAGCGCCCGCTCAGCGCTTCCTCCTTGCCGGCGAACTGGGTGCCGTAGATGCCCTGCGCGGGATCGGTCAGCTGCTTGGCCAGCTCCTTGAACTGATCCCACGTCTCCGGCACCTGGTCGGCGCTCATCAGGTCGGTGCGATAGTGCATGCAGGAGATGTCGAAGTGGCGCGGGATGACCCACAGGTGGCCATCGCGGCGGGTGGCGTCCACCAGGCGCGGGATGAAGTCGGCCAGCTCCTCCTCGGTGAACCAGTTGTCCAGCGGCTCCAGGCCGTCCGCCTTGACGTACTGCGAGAAGAAGCTGCTATGATCCCAGCACACGTCGTAGTCCACCGTGCCGGCGGCGAAGTCCTGCACCAGACGCTTGTCGGTCTGGAAGCCGTCACCCTTGAAGACAAACTCCACCTTGGCGCCGGTTTGCTCCTCCCACTCGGGGATAATCTTGTACAGCTCATCGTAGTTGGCGCCGCTGATGGCGAGCATGCGTACGGTGACGCCCTCGAACTCCTTCTTCTGGATGTGCGGGAACTGCAACCATGAGGGCTGCTCACCCGCCTCCGCGGCAGCCGCCGGCAGGGTGCCCATCACGCTGGCAGCCATCGCCGCCCCGCTGGCCAGGCCGGCATACTTCAGGAAATCGCGGCGTGTCATCTTCTTGTTGGACATAGCTTGGCTCTCCTTTCTTCATTCAACTGAACTCGGAAAACTTGATGGAAAACGGACATGCTACAGCGCATTCTGGCTCGCATCCTCGTCGTGTGGTGACCACCCCCTTTCTATGCCATTGCGCTCAGTGCACGTCGGGCAGGTCATATTCACCCAGCTGCAAAGGATAGCGCCCGTATTCGCGCACCAGATTGACCACATATTCGTAGTTCTGCGGCGAGACGTTGTCGGGCACCGAATGGTCGGACTGGACGATGTAGCCGCCGCCTTTCGCCGCGTTCAGCTTGCGCAGCACCATCGCCTTGAGCTGTTCTGGCCCGAACTGTGCCCACTCGATCACGCTGATGTTGCCGCAGAAACCAATGCGATGGCCATACTGGCGGCGCAGCTCGACCACATCGAGACCCGCTTTCGCTTCCAGGGGATTGTAGGCATCCACGCCCACCTCGATGAAATCCTCGAAGATGCGCCGCACGTTGCCGCATCCATGATAGATGACCGGCAGGCCATAGGAATGGCACAAGTCCACCAGCGCCTTCAAGCCCGGCTTGAAGACGCGCCGCCAGTAAGCGGGCGGGAAGAACAGATCCTTGGTATAAGCAACATCGCCCCAGATGACCATGCCGTCCAGCATGCCATCCGCTGCCTTGATCTGCGCCTCGGCGATTCCCAGGTTGAACTGGTGGACGCGCTCGACGAAGCGCGCCAGCTCGTCGGGATACTCGGCGCTCCACAGCAGCACGTTCTCCTGTCCCAGGATGCGCCAGGTCATCTCGTGCCCCTCGCACACACTACCATAGACGGGGAAATCGGGATAGAGCGACCTGACCGTCTCGATCCAGGGCGGCAGGTTGCGCGTGAGCGTGTCGCCGACGCCGGCCAGCTGGTTGTCGCCCCCCTTGAAATAGCGGCGCTCATCCCATGGATCGTCGAACTGGAAGGCGCGCATCTTCTCGATGGTGTCGGTCTCGAACTTGAGGAAACGCGGCATCGGATAGGTGGACTTGCGCTGGATGATCGCCTCGAAGCCGGTGCGCACTGTGATGCTGTCCTGCGTCTCCTCCAACACCTCGAAGTCCTTGATGTGCGGATCCATGTTGGGGATGGTGACGATCCAGTCCAGGTCATAATAGGTGTAAGGGCTGGCATCCGCCGGCAGCCCGAGCTCCTCCCGCCAGCGGCGCAGGAAGTTCGTCCAGAAGAAGTCGCTGATGGGCACGCGATCGCCCTCTTGGTGATGCAGCGCCTTGTTCATCCGCTCCAGCTTGGCCAGACAATTGGGCGTTCTTTCCATGACTGTATCTCTGCTCCTTGTACACAGCGTTCTGAGTGTCTCCGAGATCAGGTATAGAATTCTTCGATCGCCTCGAACACGGCGACAATATTCTCCGGCGGCACATCGGGCAGGATGTTGTGCACCGTGGCGAAGACGAAGCCGCCACCGGGAGTCAGGATTTCCAGGTTGCGCTTGACGTGCGCCTTGACCTGTGCCGGTGTGGCGCGGTTCAACACCGTGCGCGTGTCGCAGCCACCGCCCCAGAAGGTGACGTCCTTGCCGAACTCCCGCTTCAGCCGCTCCGGCTCCATGTTGCGCGTGTTGGTCTGCACCGGGTTGATGATCTCGAAACCAGCTTCGATCAGGTCGGGCAGCAGCTTGTAGATCGAACCGCACGAGTGCAGGAAGGTGTGCATGCGTGAGTGCTGCTTGACGTAGCGGCACAGCATGGCATGGCGCGGCTTGAATAGCTTGCGGTAGATTTCGGGTGCCATGAACGGTCCAGTGTCCATCCCCAAGTCGTCGCCGAAGCGGATGACGTCCGCCACGTCGCCCACCGCCTGGCAGACCTTCTCCAGCGTAGCGAGGTGTTGCTCCATCAGCGCGTCCAGCAGACGCTCCACCTCGGCAGGATTGGACACCAGGTCCATCAGGAAGTTGTCGATGCGGCGCAGGAAGGTGCCCCACTCGAACAGGTTGCATCCCGCGACGATCATCAGCGCGCGGTCCGAGGATTGGCGCAGCGCCAAGGCGCGTTGGCGCAGCTGCTGCCAGAAATCGGGCTCCGCGGCGTGATCCCAGGGGCTGTGTGCCAGCGCCGCCCAGTGCACCTTCCCCATGGCACGCGGCAGGTCGCGGTAGTCGGGCGGATAGCCGTCCAGGTAGGGGAAGCAGGTCTGATCGAAGAAGGTGGCACCCGGCGGCATAGTGGCGATGCGCTCTCCCTCGGCGTCGAAGACGTCCAGCCCGCCGTCCGGCCGCGGCGTGGGGCGGAACCAGGCGGGGAACTGCACCACCAGCCCATCGCGCAGCGTCACGTCGTACCAGTCGGCGTCGGCGGTGTTGAAGGTACGGCCGATGTCGAGCACGGCGATGCCGAAACGGTCGAGGATGGCGTCCTCCGGCTGCGCCAGCTGCTGCACCACGTCGTAGACGCGCGTGTGGCCGTCGGCCATGCCCAGGTGGTGCTTCAGCCGGTGATAGGCAATCGCCGAGATGCCCGAGCTCGGTGTGCCGCCCAGGTCCACCGGCACGCGGTCGGGCTCGCGATGGGCGATGCTGGCCAGCACCCGTTCACGGGGTGTCATCGTTCCGCTTTGAGGCATAGGCAGTTCTCCTGAGCTCAATCGGTGTGGAAGACTTCTTCCATGTTGGCCCACCATTCGCCCTCGGCGCGCGTGGGCAGCGGATCTTGCATCGGCTTCATAATCGCCCACCACTCCTGCGTCTTGGGGTCGGCAGCCATCTTGGCCATATCGGCGTCGAAATCGTCGCCGACATACTCGAAATAGGCGAACAGATAGCCATCCTTGTGGAAGATGGTGTAATTGCGGATGTTGCACTGGCGGATCATGTCGAGGACTTCCGGCCAGACGTTGGCGTGGTAGCGCTTGTATATCTCCAACAGCTCGGGTTTCAGGCGGATCACTTGGCCATAGCGTTTCATAGTTTCACTTGCCTCCTTGGATCATCGGATGAACTGCTGTGGACTGGCAGGCGCAGCCCAGATGTGGAGCAACCTGAGTCGTGCGCGCGTAGGGGCGAATGATGATTCGCCCGTACAGGCGGCTCCGCCACCGCTCCCTGACGGTCGCGGCTCGGATAATGGGAACCGAGCCGCGCGCGTGAGCAAGCGGCGTGATACCGCTCCCTGACGGTCGTGGCTCGGATGGTGTGAACCGAGCCGTGCATGGGAACAAGCGGCGCGATGCCGCTCCCAGGCCGAACCGAGCCACACGCATCTGCAAACGACCCAAACCGCTCCCGGACGGTTGTAGCTCCACCAATGCACTGGTGCTTCACACATACCATCCATATTCCTGCACCGTCTCATACAGCGCGAGCACGTTCGCCACCGGCGTCTCCGGCAGGACATAATCGTGGCTCGGCGAGGCGACATAGCCACCGCCCGGCTTCATCATTTCCAGGATCTCGCGCGTCCGGGCGCGCACCGATTCGGGTGTGCCCTTGATCAGCACGCGGTACGTGTCGATGCAGCCATTGAGCACGATTTTGTCGCCGAAGGCGCGCTTCAGCTGCGCCGGATCCATGCCGCGCGCGTAGGGCTGGAGCGACTGCAGGCCGTCCAGGCCGATCTGGATCATCAGCGGGATGAGCGGGGCGAAGCCACCGCAGCAGTGCAGCATCACCTTGAGGCCATAGGCGTGCCCGAGCTCCACCAGTCGCCGGAGATGGGGCAGCATGAAGCGCTCGAACAGCGCCGGGCTCATCACCGGGCCGTTTTGCGTGCCGAAGTCGTTGCCGATGAAGAAGATGTCGATCACGTCCGCGGCAGCGTCGAAGATGCGCTGGCTGACGCCGACGTAATAGTCCACGATGTGCGTCAGGACGGCGTCCACCAGCTCCGGCTGTTCGTACATCTTGACCAGCATGTTCTCCATGCCGAGCAGGTCAATGGCGTCGTGGAAGAAGGGCGACCAGTCGCCGCCCAGGATGGCATATTGGCCATCCCACTGCGCCGCCTGCGCGCGGATGTCGGACGGATCCATCCAGGCGGGGTCGGGCCAGGGGTAATCGTGGATCTCGCGCAGCGTGGTGGCGTGTTCGAGCGGGTGACTGAGGGGCTGGCCGTAGCCGTAACCGTGCCGCTCCACACCGAAGGGCGAGCGGTAGACGGCGCTGTGGCAGGTCAACCCTTCGGTGGGATGCGCCCAGGTCGGGCCGGCGAAGCGCGCATAGACGCGCCGGAAGTCGTCGCCGATGTGGCGCAACACCGCCTCGTCGTCCGGCACGCCCAGGTGTTGACGCGCCAGCGCCATGAATTCAGGCGAGGCGCCCAACCACGCCGGCACGCGGTCTGGCTCTGCGTGGGCAAAGGTGGCGAGCACCCGTTCGCGCGCGGTCATGCCCATCGTGATGCTGCCCTCATACGCTCAATACCGGAATTCCTTGGCGATCTCCACGTAAGTGCGGATGTTCTCTGGATCGCCCTCGAAGAAGTGGTCCGAAGCGGCCATGATGTAGCCGCCGTCCTTGGCTGCCGCTTCCCAGATGTGCTCGATCTGCTGGCGGATGACCTGCGGATTGCCGCGCTCGAAGCCGGTCTTCTGGTTGAAGCCACCGATGAGCGCCATGGTGTCGCCCAGCGTCTCCTTGATCTTGCGCAGGTCGGCATCTCCGCCCATGCCGGGTGGGGTGAGCGTCTCGCTGGCGTCGCAGCCGGTCTGCTTGATGAGCTCCAGCTGCGCCATCATCTTGCCGCAGGTGTGGTACACCGTGCGGATGCCGATCTCGTGCAGCGCGGCGGTCGTCTGACGGTCGTAGGGCAGGCAGAATTCCTCGAAGATGGCAGGTGAGATGACCGACATGCTGCCGTCGCCGCCGCCGTTCTCCAGCATGTCGATGCGTGCGCCGCGCAAGCTCTCGATGAACTTGAGCTTGTAATCCAGAATGATGCTCAGGAAGTCGTGCACCCAGCCGGGATCGTCAAACGTCTCTATGATCATGCGCTGCGTGCCCACGTAGTTGCAGGCGTCCTGCCAGCATCCGCCCTGGTGGTTGAAGATGCCGGCGCGCAGGATGCCCATATCGCCCATGCGCTCGAACGCGGCGTTGATGCGCGGGATGTCGGGCCGCGGCAGTGGCATGTACTTGCGGATCCAGTGGATCTGTTCCTTCTCCTTGATCGGATACTCGGTCACCCAGGCCATTTTGTCATTCTTTTCCATCGTCTTGGTCAGAACGCCTTCGGGCGTCTCGATGGTGAACTTGTAGATGGTGGAGACGGCGTCCGACTTGACGATGTCATAGTTCACCTTCCAGTTGGGGCCGGGCACCAGGTCGCCGGTGAAGTACATGGCCGAGACGACCGGCTCGTCCAGCCAGGCGAAGTAGAAGATCTGCGCGTCCATGTCGAAATAGCGGTAGATTTCAAACTGGTCGGCGCCGTTCATGTACTTGTTCGCCCAGTAGTCCATCCAGCCGTGGATGGTGGCGGGCAGGCGGTCCGGCTTGCCGCGCTCCAGCGCGGTCAACAGACGCTCGCGGTGGTTCATCTTGGCTCCTTTACCTCCTATATCAGCTCATCCAGTCGGTCCATCTGGTGCTGCTCCCATGCGCTATCGGGCCGGTGCGCGACCGCGGCGGGTGGCGTGCGCATGGTGCCCGAGGACTTGCGGATCACGATGTCCACGGGCAGCACGATCTCGCGGGGCTCGGCCTGGTCCGCACCGGCCAGGCGTTCCAACAGCAGCTCGGTGGCGCGTTGTCCCATCTGGTAGGCGCGTTGCGAGGCCATGGTGAAGAAGGGGGTGATTTGCAGCCAGAGCGGAACGTCGTCGAAACAGACCAGGGCGATGTCGTCGGGGACGCGCAGGCCCGCTTCGTCGAGGGCGCGCAGCGCGCCGATGGCGATGAAGTTGTTGGCGGCGAAGAGGGCGGTCGGACGGGGGGTGCTTTGCAGGGCGCGCAGGGCGTTTTGGTAGCCGCTGGCGATGTCATACGTGCCGTAGAAGATCCGTTCGGCATCGGGTGGCAGGCCGGCCTCGGCCAGAGCGCGCCGGTAGCCGGCGACGCGGTCGACTGCGGTGGAGATGGTCGGTGGGCCGGAGAGGACGGCGATGTGGCGGTGGCCCAACGCCAGGAGATAGGTGACCAGGCGATAGGCGCCCCCCTCCGAGTCGCTGCGCACCACGTCCACGGCGACACCGGGAATCTGACGGTCTAACACCACCACGGGCACATTCTGCGCCTGGATGGCCAGCACCGGCTCGGCGATGCTGCGTGCCGGCACCAGGATGAAGCCGTCCACGCGCTTCTGCAGCAGGACTTGCAGGTAGGCGTCTTGCTTGGCTTCGTCCTCGTCGGTGTTGCAGAGGATGAGGCTGAAGCCGTGGGCGTTGGCGACGTCCTCGACGCCGCGCGCCACGGTGGTCCAGAAGGGGTTGGTGATGTCGGTGACGATGAGCGCCAGGACGCGCGTCTTTTTGAAGCGCAGGCTGCGCGCCAGGGTGTTGGGCACATAGCGCAGCTCGACGATGGCCGCTTCGACGCGGGCGCGTGTCTCCTGGCTGACGTAGCCCGAGTTATTGATCACGCGCGAGACGGTGATGGGAGCGACGCCGGCCCGGCGTGCCACATCGCGGATGGTCGGGCTCATCCGCGTTGCTCCCCTGGCGGTTCAGGCGGGTGCGTCAAGGTCCAACTCCTCTCATATGCGGGGTATGGTATGCGTACCATCCCCCTACACAACCCAAGCGTGGCTGTATGGTACCGATACCATTATTATAGCAGCTTTTGGGTAGATGTCAAGGGGTTGGGCGGACTTTTTTGGAGCGGATGGGTGCCAATTGCGCTGCGCGGCGTGGTTGAAATGTCAAGCCCGAACGCGGAGCAGGCCTTGCACCACGGCGGAGTTGACCATTAGGGCAGGCGGTGCGGTGACCTCCTTCGTGGGATGGCTGTGTCAACAGCAACGAGATGCCATCGCGCGGGACATGGCGGTAGAAGAGGCTCTGCTGCGCCGCAAGCGCCTGCCAGCCGGCGAGGCTCATCACCCGTATGGAGAGCAACACGCCATGAGCCAGCCAGATGTCAAACGCAGCACTTGCGCCATGAGATCGTTACCAGGCGATTGAGGCGATCCTGACAAAAGGCAGCACTCCTCGCATCCACGGGTTGTGGCAACACCCACACCAGGCGGAGCACCGCCTATGGTCGAATGGGCTTATCAGGAAGGATGCGCGACGGACTCGGCGAAGACAAGAGAGCAGGAGTGCAAAATTGTGTACCGGTTCACTGAGGCTTATGGCAGGTGAGGCATGTCTCCTGGGCGAATCCGGTGTGACTTTCGGGGAAGGGTTTCATGCCACCTGTGTTATGGCACATCAGGCATTGCTCGTAGCCTTCCAGCGGATGCGGGATGGGGCTGATAGCGCTGCTACTCGGTTGCGCAGGCGTTGCCGCGGGGGTGGGGGAAGGTGTCGCCAGCACTTCGGCGCGCTGATCCAGCGGCACATGGCAGAGCAGGCAATCGCTGTTGGAAAAGCCGCCCGTCTTGTGACTGGTGGGCAGCAGATCCACGGCATGGCACATCAGGCAGTTCTGGCGGCCGGCCAGGTCATGTTTGACCGTGGCGGGGAGATGTTCTTCTTCCTCCGAGGTGCCATGGCAGATCAGGCAGGTGGTGGCGGGGCGGCCCACATGATCAGGCGGGTAGGGATGGATCTTTTCCTCCCCGTGGCAGAGCAGACAGTCTTCATGGCCCTCCAACGGATGCGGGATCACCATCAAGCTCAGTAGTGTCTGGCGGCTGAGCGTGGGGGTCGCCTGCGGTGATGGCGCGGTGACAACGCCGGTCGGGGTGGGCAATGGGG
>QEXY01000171.1 GCA_003130875.1 Ardenticatenia bacterium | reverse complement strand
TGGTTGGTAAGGTCCTGGCCGCGCACCAGCACCCGCCCACGCGTCACCGGCCGCAAGCCGGTGACCACCTCGGCCAGCTCGCTTTGGCCGTTGCCCGCCACGCCGGCGATGCCCAGGATCTCACCACTGCACACCTGCAAAGACACCCCTCGTAAGGCGAGCAATCCCCGGTCGTTGAGCGCCTCAACTTGTTCCACCTCCAGGACAGGGGGCTCGCCGTCCGTGCACACCACCCCGGCCGGCTTTTCGAGACGGAAGAGCACCTCACGACCCACCATCAGCCGCGCCAGCTCGGCCTTGTCGGTGGCGGCGGTGTCCAGCGTGGCGATGTTACGACCGGTGCGCAGCACGGTCACGCGGTCAGAAAAGGTGATCACCTCATCCAGCTTATGGGTGATGAAGATGATCGCCTTGCCTTCCTCGGCCATGCGGCGCAACGTGCGCCCCAGCTGCTCCGACTCCTGCGGCGTCAACACGGCCGTCGGTTCATCCAAAATGAGCACCTCGGCGCCGCGGTAGAGCAGCTTGATGATCTCGACGCGCTGCTGCTCACCCACCGAGAGCTGCCAGATATAGGCCGAGGGATGCACCTGCAGATGGTATTGCCGCGCCAGAGCGGCGATCTTCTCCTCCACCTGGCGCATGCGCAACAGGAAGCGCGGCTCGGGCAGCCCGAGAATCACATTTTCGGCGACGGTGAGCGTCGGTACCAGCATGAAGTGCTGGTGCACCATGCCGATGCCCAGGTTGATGGCGTCGCGCGGCGAGCGGATGTCCACGCGGTGCGGCTGCCTCTCACTGCGCGGGCAGAGCCATATCTCGCCTGCATCGGGACGGTAGAGCCCGCTCAGGATGTTCATCAAGGTGCTCTTGCCCGCCCCGTTCTCGCCCAACAGGGCATGGATCTCACCAGCGCGCACCGCAAAGTGGACGTGGTCGTTGGCCAGCACGCCGGGGAACCGTTTGACAATGCCGCGCATTTCCACCGCCGGCGGAGCATCCGCTCGATCCATCAGACCTCTCCCGATTCATCCGATTCCAGGTCAGCTATCTCATCCAGCAGACGGTCGCGCAACCAGGCGTTGAGCAACGTCTCCGGGGAGACCTCGCGTCGACGCGCGACCTCGTTCAGCATCGCCGCCAGGCTGCGCTTGATGGCGAAGTAGGTCACCTCGGCCCGATAGGCCACCTCAAATTCCTGTGGATGCGTCTGTTCCCAGAAGTCAGCCAGGTCATGGGCGTCCCAGAAGCGTGCCATGCCGCGATAGGTGGTTACCTGAGAAAGGGAGCTTCTACGCCTGCTCATACTTTGTTCGCTCGGCGCGGCGCATATCGCGTGCCCACACGATGCGCGCCCGTTCGTCCGACGTGAGAGTGAAGAAGACGGCCAGATAACGCCCCGCCTCGGTCTGTCCCAGCGCCACATAGACCGCCTCGCCAGGGCGGAACGATTCCTCGACGAAACGGAAGTGTGGACGGCCGGTGAGCACCTCGTCCACCTCATCCGGTTCGATGTTATGGTGCTGAAGCACCTGTTGGGCGACCTCCACGGGCCAGACGCAGCCGACGATTCTCAACTCGTCTCCTGGTTCGCAAGCTGTGGCGCATCGCACGCCTCCGGCTGCGCCTATTATCCCGAAGGGGAAGGGATGTGTCAAGTTATGCGGTGGAGCAGAGAGCACGGCACGCACGGAGCATGCTTCCTGCTACGGCATGCCGGACATCTCGTCCACCCAGGCAATCAACGCAAACACGCCGTTGGTGGCCTGATCCACGTGGGCTGCCAGCTCGCGCGCCCGTCCGAATGTGGCGCGGCGCTCCTCGCCTGATTCCGCGCGGGCAATGGCGACGAGGCCGCTGACCTGGAAGATGAGCCGCGCGGTGGTGAGCAGGAAGGTGGTTCGGTCGTCCTCCTTCGCGCCTGCCCCTTCCAAATCCAGTCCCAGTTCCTGTAACAAGAAAGCACAGCCCTGAGCGGCTTGAGCAGGTTGCGCGCGCACTAAGTCACGCACTTGTTGGAGGGCGCCGTGCAGAAAAGCCAGGAAGAAAGCGGCATCCAAGGGCAAGGTGGCCATCAGGCCCTCGGCATAGGCACGGAACGCTTCATCAACACGGCCGTGGCGCAGGCAGAACGGCGCGAAGGAGAGGAGGATGGCGCGCGCGAGGTTGTAACGGTCGCCGATCTGCCGGTAGAGCGCCAGGGCCGTCTGATAATGCGCCAGCGCCACATCGGCTTGTCCCAGCCGCTCAGCCAGATCTCCCATGCCCAACCGCGTGTTGGCCTGGCCCAGTTTGTTGTCGATCTGCTCGAAGAGTTGGAGGGCCGTCTCGTAGTAGACACGCGCTTGCCCTAACTCGGCGGTGCGCAGCGCCAGGTCGCCCAGACTCATCAGCGTGTTGGCCTGGCCCTTTCGATCACCCATGCGTTGCGCACAATCATAAGCTCGCCGATAACGGGTTATTGCTTCCTGACGCAGCGCGTCCAGGAAGCGGTAGAAGTTGCTCAGGGCGGCCATGGTACGCGCCACCTGGCATGCCCCGTCGCCCTGGCCCTCTTCCGCCTCGAAGCCCCAATCCAGCCACAGGTGCAGGTTGGGCAGCTCGCGCGCGGTGAGGGCGATGCCCAGCTCTAACTGGCCATGCGTGATGAGCGCGTCCAGCGCCTCAGCAACCCCGGCGAAATAGTGCAACGCTTGCTTGCCATAACTTGACATAATTTCATCGCGCACGGGCGTCAGCAGGCGCTCAGCATAATGGCGCGTCGGCGCGGGGAGGTAGTAGGAGTCCAACGGCGGCTCCAGATCGACCAGCGACAGGTCATGGATGACGTGTACCAAGCGCAGGGCCTCCGCGCCGAAGATTGCCTCTAATCCTTGGGCGGGGATGCCCGCGGGGAAGAGCGCCAGCCGGGGGAAGAAAACGGCCGCCTCGCCGTCGCGCTGCTGCAGGCGGCGGAACGACGACTCGAGCGTCACCAGCACGCTTTCGTGGTCGGTGCGCTCCTCGGACGGGATGTCCGGGTCGTGCAGGATAGCCTCGCGCGCCTGGCGCAGTCCTGCCAACAGCGCGCTCAGGTCGGGTGTGTCCATCTGCTTGGCAGCCAGATGGATGGCGCGCGGCACCCCGTCCAGAAACTTGAGCACCTCCGCCAGCTCCACTTCGCTGCCGCGCAACGGCCCGACGCGCGCCTGCGACAGTTGCAGGAACAGCTGGCGGTCGGCGGGCGGGTGCAGGCGGCGCAATTCGTGACAATATTCACCCGCTGCGCCGCTGGCCTGGCGCGAGGTGGTCAGCACGTGCGCGTGCCCGCTGTTGGCCAATGCCTCGAGCAGGGCGCGTGCCGCGCGCAGCTGGACAAAGCACAACGCGTCCAGCTCGTCCAGGATGAGCAGGCTGTCGCGGGGCAGCGCCGCCGCCAGCGCGTGGTCGTCGGCGGTGATGGATGCCAGGTCCTGGCCCGCCGCGACGGCGGCTGCGACCGCCACGCGGGCATCCACCGGGGTGATTGTCCCGCCCAGACCGCCCAGGCTGACGAAGAAGATGCCGCCCGGAAAGAGCCCGCGCCGCGCGCACCAACGCCCCACCTCGCGCGCCAGCTCGGTCTTACCCACGCCGCCGCCCCCGCGGATGGTGGTCAGCCGGTGATCCAACACAAGCTGCAGCACTTTGTGCAGGTCGCGCTCGCGGCCTACGAAGAATTCGGGAGTCCTGCCCAGCTCTTTGGGCGGGTCGGGCAGGTCGTGTACCTTCAGCGCGCCGCGCGGCACGTTGGGGAAGGGGATGTTGGCATGGGGATCCGGTGCTCCGGCCCCCGGCTCGGGCAGCAGGGTGAATTTGAGCGCCTCCAGCTGCTGCAATATGTCGGCCAGCTGTGGCTGTTGGGCCACCAGCGCGGCGATACGGGGATCGCGCGCGGCCTCGGCGGCCAACCATTGCTGGAGTGCCCGTTTCGTATCGGGGTCGGTGAACACGGCGGCGCGCCCGGCTTCAAAAGCCCTGCGCACCGGGTGACCGGCCGCCAGGAAGGACAAGAAATGCACAGCAAATGCCTGAGCGGCCAGGTCCAGGATAGGCTGCGCGGCATCCACCGCCACCACATGCGGCACCCCTGTGGCCAGCAGCGCCTGCGCCACGTTCTCCGAATGGCAGGCGCTCAGGAAGGCCACCTGGCACGGCGGCCCGCCGAGCGGCGCGAAGAGGGCTTGCAGGTGGGGGACATCCATCGCATAGATCCCGCCGCGCCCGTCTTCAAAGGCCAGCTCGCCCTCATTGCCGTGGCCGCTGAAGAAGAGCAGGTCCGCCGGGCCATTGCACAGCGCCGTCAGCAGGTTGCCCGGCGTGGCGATGCAGAATTGCAGCACGCCAGCGCGCCCCAGGGCGGCCAGCTGATGGCGGATGCGTTGCATTTCGCGCTCCAGGCCCAGCCGCGGCACCGGATTGCCGGCGGCGTCTACCAGTGGTTCAGAGAGCAGGGCAAGGATGTGAAGCAGCCGGGTCATCGCTTTGTCTCCCCAAACGTCTCTCAAGGCCGCGGTGTGAGCGTCCCCTCACGGATGGCGCGCTTGAGCTCATCGCGGTCGCTCAGCTGGATCAGCAGGTTGGCCAGCTGGGCGTGCCGCCTGGCCTCATCGGGGACGCTTTGGATGCTGTTCAGCTTCTCCTGCAACCGTTCGCGGTCCTCTTCGATGGTGATATTGCCGATGATGTCCTCCAGCCGTTCCGCAATCTGTGCGGCGGAGAACGCTTCGCGCAGCTGCTTGTTGAGCGCCGCGCGCTCACGCGCCAGCTCCAGATCGATCTCCTTATAGCAGGCGCTCTGTAAATTGCGGTACATCTCATCCATCTTGAGCGAGATCTCGTCGACTGCGCTCTTCTGCTCGCCGTCTCTCGTCGCCGGGGCGATGGTGCGATAAATAGTGAAGCGGCTGCGCAACAATGCCGGGAACGTGAGGCCGGTGACCAGTGTCGTCAGAATAGTGGGCTGAATGGCCAGCAGGCGATGCACGAACCACCACACGGCCAATGCCATGCCGATGTTCAGCAGGAAAAGAATGAGCGCATACCGGTTGCGCAGTGTGCGCCCAAAATCGCGCTGGAAGATCTTAAACAGCTCATAGGCGGTGAGGAGGAGGCTGAGCAGCGCCACAGCGCCCAGGGACGTGTACCACGCGAGGGGAAAGGCATTTTCCGGCATAAGGCGCGCTCCCTCCTGAGCCCAAACCATCCAGGGACAGGCCACATGGCCGGACGCCTGGCTCTACGGCGGCCGGCCGTCGGACGCTCACTTGAGCGATTGCTTAATGCGCGGATCGACCTGATAGATGGAAAGATTCTCGTCCTCGATGTGGACGGTATGCGCTTCGACCAAGCCCTTTTCGACTAAACCGTTGATCAGGTTGCTCAAGTCGTCACCCGGGCGGTCCAGCTCGAGCGCCACCTCGTCGGCGGTGACCGCGCCGCGCGCGCTGACCGTCTTGAGCAGCTCGAGCTCCTCGGGCGTCAAACTGCTGATCCTGTCAAAGAGATCATCCAACATGCTCGCGTGTCCTCCCATAGCAAGTCCTGGAGACACTGTTGTGCTTTCCGCGGTTATCTTTTAACCATTGTAACAGGAAACTATCGGGGCGTCAATGGTGCGGCGAATGCGCTTGCGGGGAAGCTTTAGGGGGCTGTGCTTGTTAGATGACGCTGGATCCGGGATCCTGGATGAACCACTTCGTACGGCACGAGCGGGGGAGGGGGCAATGCATTCGACGTGGGGATCGAACCGGATGGATAGTC
The DNA here is from genome assembly GCA_003130875.1 of Ardenticatenia bacterium. Taxonomy (GTDB): domain Bacteria; phylum Chloroflexota; class Anaerolineae; order 4572-78; family NAK82; genus NAK82. The sequence goes on along the minus strand of QEXY01000171.1, from coordinate 21,797 downwards.
ATCTTGACAGAATGGGCTACCGATGATATGATTGGCATAAGATATATTATACAAATCATAATGGATGACCGGCCCATCGCTTTTTACGAACAAGCGCTCTGCACTTTTGCGCCCATTGCGGCAATCCGCTACGTTGTCCAAAAGTATCGGAGTATGTTTCGGTGTGTCAGATTGATCTTCATAGTTCATGATTATGACGAAGGATAGACCATCCAATGTGCATGACATCGGGAACGATGCAATCAGCAACGTCATCGTGTTCCCTTGTCAATTGCTCCGCGATATCGCAATTTGCGCTCCTCGCACAGAGGAGATATATTATTATGTCAAGTAAAAAACACTTCCTGTCAAGAGGTTTTCCTTATGGAAGAACCCTATACCCCATCGCCGAACAGAGCGCCTCACACCACCATTGCGCATGAGATCGAACGTTTTCTGAGCCAGCGCGCGGCACGCTCAGTTTACACAGCGCGCACCTATCGCACTGGCCTGAGCCACTTCCTCACCTACTTGGCCGAACGCGGGATCTCTCCGGAGGATCCCCCTGCCCTGCTCACGCGCGCGGTGGCGCTGGATTTCATCCCCTGGTTGGCACAGCGGCGCTTTGCCTCTGATGCGACGTCACTGGAGCAGCCCCTCTCGATGCGCAGCCGCCAGTTGTATGTGCGCGCCGTCTCGGGTCTTTATCGTCAGCTGGCGCTGGAAGGCACCATTCCCCTCTCCTACGGCGATTATGCCGCCCTCAATGCCGAGATGAACAAGGAGACCAGCTTTCGGCCACCTCCCATCGAAAAGCGCCTCCCGTCCGATGAGGTGATCGAGGCAATTCTGGAAGCCGTGCGGCAGCCACCGCCGGAGCTGGAGCGCGATGATCTGGAAGAGGCACAACGGCAGCGCCTCAGACTGATCTGGCTGCGCAATCAGGCGATCGTGTTATGTCTATACAGCACCGGCATGCGCGTCGGCGAGCTGGTGCGCCTGCGTCGCGCCGATCTGGACTACACCGACCAGGGCGCCTGGGTGCACGGCAAAGGCGGGCGCACGCGCTTCGTGCGCTTCTCCAACCAGGCCTGGGGGGCGCTGATGCGCTACTTCAAGGAGCGTCGGGACTCGTTGGCATCCGGCACGCCAGCCGACAAACCGGTGTTCTGCCGCCATGACCGCGCTGCCGGCAGCCGCCGCTTGCCGCTCAGCACGTATTCAGTCGAGCGTCTCGTCACCCGTCTCGCTCAGGAAGCAGGCGTCCTCGAGCGCTTCAACCTCACGCCGCATTCCTTCCGCCACTACTTCGCTACCCGTTTCCTGGGGTTCACCGGCGACCTGGCGCTCACCCAGGATGTGCTAGGACACGCGGATCCGGGCACCACACGTGTCTATGCCAAGACCACCAAAACCCAACACATTCGGGCACACCGCGATCTGTTCGACAGGGACACGAAACATGAAGAAACTCCTTAATCCCTCGTCGTGCTGTTTCCTATAATAGAAAGAGCCCCCGACTATATCGAGAGCTCTTTCACGAGATTTCAGGACTTTTTCCAGCGTGCTGGATCCCAGCAGCGCTGAATGGGTTACATCTCCACCCAGACGGAGCCCTTGGTGGCCGACTCGTAAGCGGCATAGATGAATTGCATGCCGCGCAGTCCGTCATACACGGTGGGGAACTTGTATTCTTCGGTCTTAAGCGGTTGACCATCGATATAGCGTCGGATGGCCTCGATCACCCCGGCATAAATCGTCGCAAATGCCTCGAGATATCCTTCGGGGTGGCCGGGCGGGAGACGGGTGGCTTCGGCGGCAGCCGGGGACAAATAGCCGGCAGCGCGCGTCAGGATGCGCTTCGGCTCGCCATAGCGATACAGTTCCAGGACATTGGGGTTCTCCTGCGCCCACTTGATGGCGCCATTGGTGCAATAGACGCGCAGGATGAGGTTGTTCTCCTCGCCACAGGCCACCTGGCTGATGGTCAGCACACCCTTGCCACCACCCTTGAAGCGCAGCAGCGCGTTCACATCCTCATCAAGGACGCGGCCCGGCAAGAAGGTGCTCTTGTCGGCGCAGATCTGCACGATCGGGTCGCCGGTGACGTACTCCAGCAGGTTCACGCAGTGGGTGCCGACGTCGCCCATCGTTCCGCCGATGCCTGCCTGTGCTGGATCAACGCGCCACGCCGCCTGCTTGCTGCCCAACTTTTCCTGGGGTGTCATCAGAAAGTCCTGCAGGTATTCGACGATCACCTTGCGCACGGTGCCCATCTCGCCGCTCTGGAACAAATGTCGTGCGTGACGGATGAGCGGGTGGCCGGTGTAGTTATGGGTCAATCCAAAGATCAAGCCTGTCTGCTCGACCAGCTTGACCAACTCTTTCGCCTCGTCCAGTGTGTAGGTCATCGGCTTGTCACACACGACGTGGAAACCGTGCTCGAGGAACGTTTTGGCAATGGGGAAATGCGACACATTTGGCGTGACAATACTGACGAAGTCGATGCGCTTGTCCGGGGGTAGCTTGGCCTCTTTCTCTGCCATCTCCTCATAGGTGCGATAACAGCGAGACGGGTCCAGGTATAGCTTTTCACCCGTGATGCGGGTATTCTCAGGGTCACGGGAGAAACATCCTGCGACCAGTTCCGCTTGCTGGTCAAGCGTGGCAGCAATGCGGTGCACGGCACCGATGAAAGCGCCTTGACCACCACCCACCATGCCGAATCGCAATTTCCGCTTCCAGGATTCCATGACTGCAAGACCTCCTTTCCTTAGTTGATCTGAGAGAATAAACCGGTGGTAGCCTCGATTGCGTCCGCTCAGCTGATGCCCAGGATCTGGCGATTGCGCTGAACGTCGGTCTCGACTTTGGCGAAATCGTCAAAGGCCACCGCAGTGGTTTCGATAATGTGGCGCTCGATAAACGCGGCGCCCTCGGCAGCCCCTTGCTCGGGGCTCTTGACCGCGCACTCCCACTCCAGCACTGCCCAGCCGGTGTACCCTGCCTCGGCCAACAGCGTGAACACGCGCTTGAAGTCCACCTGTCCGTCGCCAAGCGAGCGGAAGCGACCAGCACGCTTGGCCCAGGGCAGATATCCCCCATAAACACCCACACGTCCGTTGGGGCGGAACTCGGCGTCCTTGACGTGGAAGCCTTTGATCCGCTCGCCATACAGCTGAATGAACTCCAGATAATCCAGCTGCTGCAACACGAAGTGGCTGGGGTCGTAATTGATGCACGCAGCGGGGTGATGGTCAGTATATTCCAGGAACATCTCGTAGGTGGCGCCATCGAATACATCCGAGCCGGGGTGTAGTTCGTAGGCAAACACCAACCCGTTATCGTGCGCGAGGTCCAGCAAGGGTCGCCAACGGCGGGCGAGTTCCTTGAAAGCTTCCTCGATGATGCCTTTGGGACGCTGCGGCCATGGGTAGAACATATGCCATGCAAAACCACCGGACATCACCGGGATCACCGTGGTGCCCATGTTTACCGAGGCACGGATACACTTGCGCAGCTCGCCAGCAGCCCATTCAGTGCGCGCTTCGCCGCGCAGCCCGGCGGGATGAAACACCTCGAACAACATCTCGTACGCGGGTGGCATAGCCAGTACCTGTCCAGCCAGGTAACCCGGCAGCTCGGTGATTTCCAGCCCCATCTCACGCAGCTTCCCCTTGTATTCATCGCACCAAGCCTTCGATTCGGCGGCTTTGTCGAGGTCGAAGACACGCCGATCCCAAGTGGGGATCTGCACCCCTTTGTAGCCCAGACTGGCAACCCATCTACCGATGTTTTCGATATTGTTGTAGGGTTCTACATCCCTGAGAAATTGGGCGAGGAAAATAGCCGGCCCTTTCATACGAGGCATAGCGGTACTCCTTTCGTCTTCGAAAAAGGTGTCATCTCAGACACTAGAGTACCAGCAGCGAGTCGGTTTGTCAAAGAAATTTCTCAGGGGAGAGGGCGAGCTCAACCACAGCCAGTGCGGCACCCAGCGCAGCGGCATTCTCATCCAGGAGGCCCGGAACAATGCGCACATGAGGCGAGATAACGTGGAGTACGTGGATCTTCACCGTGCGTCTGATGGAGTCCAACAACAGCTCTCCACAACGTGCCACACCACCGCCGATCACAACCAGCTGGGGGCCCAGTAGATTCAACGCTGTGGCGATCGCAATGCCAAGATACTGACCGGTGCGGTCTAGAGCGGAGAAGGCCAATTTATCACCTGCACGTGCCGCTTGGGCGATGGCTTCCACGGTGAGCTCATCGGGGCGAAGGGCGCCGAGAGAAGAGTAAAGACCCTCCCTCAATGCTTGGCGCACGCGCCGTACAATTGCCGGCCCGGAGGCCATCGCCTCTAAACAACCATAGTTGCCACAGCTGCACAGGGGGCCGTCCTCACTCACTGTGACGTGTCCCAGCTCGGGTGACAACCCCATACCGCCCTGGTAAACTTGTCCCCCGATGCAAAGCGCACTGCCCAAGCCGATACCCACCGTTACCAGCAAGAAATTCTCGGCCCCACATGCCGCCCCACGACGCATCTCCGCCAGGGCATAGGTATGGGACTGATCTGCCACGAAAACGGGATAAGGCAGAGCCGCTTCCAGTGCTTGCTTCACGGCCAGGTCGCGTACCCCCGGGATATTGGGACAGAAGAAACAGAAACCATTCCGGCTGTCCACGACGCCGGATATCGCCACACCTACCCCCAGAATGCGATCTGGATCAGCCCCTGACTCTTCTATTGTGGCGCGCACCAGATGGAGTAAGTCTTGCAAGAAGTCTTGATTCGTTGCATATGCCCGGCTCTTACGCGAGGTGCGGAATCGGATTGCTCCTGTCACATCCGTTATCAGTGCGCGCGTGTGGCTGGCGCCCACATCAAGCCCCACCGCACAACCCAGTTCCGGATTCAGGCGCACTTTTGTGGCCGGCCGTCCGACGGTGCCATCGCGCGAATCAACGGTCTCGAGAATACCTCTCCGCACAAGGTCCTGTAGTGCTCTGCCGACCGTTGTAGGACTCAGACCGGTCGCGCGGGCAATCTCATTCCGTGTGCGTGGGCGAGTATCTCGCAGTAGATATAGAATGCTTGACTGGCGACGCTTTTGGACTGATATAAATGCCATCATGCATAATATTATAGCCTGAGAAGTCCAAAAAGACAAAAAATTTGTGCAACTGCACGTAATCGCTGCGTAACAAGGCTTGACTTAACCTTCGATATTGCGTATAATGATCATGTATTCGACCTTCACGGTGCTGCCCTGCAAAGTGTGGAGGCCGTGTTATCAACTCAGTTACCTCTTGGCAAACCTCTTGGGAGGGAAATGCTATGCCGTCCGACAAGTTACGTGTTCTAGCAGTAGGTGCCCATCCCGACGATCTTGAAAACGCCTGTGCTGGTACTCTGGCCAAGTTTGCGCGGGCAGGCCATCATGTGATTATGTGTTATGTATGCAAAGGGGATGCTGCGTCGTACGAGCTGACCCCCGAGGAAATTGCCGCCTTGCGCGCTCAGGAGGCAAAAGAGGCGGCCGATGTCATCGGCGCCGAGTTGATCGCCGGACTAGGGCTGGGGGATAGTCAAGTCTATGTGAACGAGGCGAACACGTTGCTTTTCATCGACTTGATACGCCGCACGAAGCCCGACCTGATTATCACCCATAATCCGGAAGACTACCTACAAGACCATATGAACACCAGCCGCCTAGTCTTCGAAGCTAGTCTCTTCTCCAGCACGGCAAACATCAAGTCGCAATACCCAGCCCATCCCGTCATCCCGCCCATCTACTATATGGAACCATACGGGAGCTTGAATTTCCAGCCGACGGAGTATGTGGACATCACCGACGTCATCGCGATCAAGCGGGAGATGCTTTCGAAGCATCGCAGTCAACTGGACTTTATGAAGCGACACTATGGGGATGATATGTTAGAACGCATGGAAGCAGTCGCAAGGTTTCGCGGCATCCAGGCAAATGTGCGCTATGCAGAGGGCTTTATCCCTATGTTGCGCTGGCCACGCGTGATGACCAAACGGCTGTTGCCCTAGCTGTGTCAGATTTAGCGCAGTTCCGAAAGGAGGTGATGCGCTGGGATTGATCGTCTGAAACTGTTGTCGCACGCAACTTGTGGTGGGGAAACTCTTGTCCGTCCTATCCAGTTCCGGCGAACGTTTCGATGGAGAACCCAGATCTGACGAGGAGGACAAAAATGAAAAGGATCAGTGAAGCTCTCAGTGTGTTGGTCATCTTGACCGTTTTGGTTTTGGCGGCGATGCCTGCCTTGGCAGCAGCTCCTCCATCGCAGGACGAAATCACCATCACCTTCTGGAAGGCATCCCACGGCGATAAGGACACGGACTGGCGGGTTATTTTCGACAAGTTTGAGGCGGAGAACCCTGGCATCAAGGTAGACGTGCTGATCCACCCGTGGGAAGGCTGGGATGAGCGCTACGGCGCTGCTTTTGCTGCAGGTGAACCACCCGATGTCTCCTATATGCCCGATGAATTCTGGCCCAAGTTTGCCGAGGCCAAGCAGCTGGCACAGCTCGATCAGCTCTTCCCCTCCGAACTCGCTGCGATGCAGGAGGAATATCCGGAGAATTTCTGGACGTTAGGCTCATATAAAGGGCATCAGTACGGGATACCCTTCCTCTTCGTAGCGGTACAGCTCTTCTACAACAAGGACATGTTCGATGCGGCCGGGATCGAATATCCTCCTTCCAGCCAGGACGACCCCAAGTTTGCCGAGTGGACTTGGGATAAGTTCGTCGAAGTAGCCAAGAAGCTCACCAATCCGGAGAAGGATCAGTGGGGCTTTGCCTGGAGCGTCAACTGGCGGGATAACAACTTTATCTATCCCTTCCTCTGGCAAGCCGGCGCTAATATCCTGGATGTTGAGAAAAACACCAATGCCTTCAACAATGAAGCTGGGTTAGCTGCCTTCAAGTTTATGTATGACCTGGTACATACCCACCAGGTAGTCCCGGATTGGGGCCTGAACCCGAAGTTCCAGCAGGTCTTCTATGAAGGGCGCGCGGCTATGAGCCCCGTCGAATCGTATTCGATCCCCATCCTGCGGAACGACTATCCGGAGCTCAAAGTGGGTGTGGCTTTAGCACCGCAGGGCCCTGGCAAGGATTTCTACGATGGCCGTGGCACCTTTGGAAACTCCGGATTCTGGGTGGTTGCGAAAGCCTCCAAGCACAAGGACGCCGCTTTCAAGCTCATTCAGTTCATCAACCGCAAGGAAAACGTAGATTATATGATGAACGTGGTGAAGCTGTTCGGCTGCCGCAAGGATTTCGAGCCACCCATCAAGGAAGAACCTCTTCTGGAGGTGTTCTTCAAGGGCATTCCATATCAGGTGCCTTATCCGCTGCATCCCAAGCTGCGCCAGGTGCATAGCTTGATCCGCTCCGAGATCCAGGCAATGATCCTCAATGAGAAAACTCCGGAGCAAGCATTGCAAGACGCCGCTGCCGAAGTGGATGCATTGCTGGCGGAGTAGCCTACTTGTCAGAGCTTGTTGAGAGGTGGTGATGCCACTGTGCCCTATCACCACCTCTCCTGGGTCAATCAGCAACAGTTCGGCGAAAGGGGGAGAGAACCATGAAACCGCAAAAGAATGCTCGGCTGAGCCGAAGGGATTTTCTGCGTCTATCAGCGGGCGCAGCGGCTGCCACGTTGCTTGCGTCCCATAACCTCGAGGGGGCATTTGCCCAGGAGAGCACCCCCATTCCCACACCGACCCCCATTCCAGGGTTGTCTGGAGAGATCGTCCTGTGGGGGTGGAAAGGGGGGATTGAACATTTCCAGGCCGCGATTCCCGAGTTTCAGAAGCTATACCCGAACGTCACTGTGCGGATCGAGGAGATGAGCTACGAGGACACCCATACCAACGTCCTGGCTGCCATCAATACGGGGGTGGGTGTGCCAGATGCCACGAACTTCGACGTGAACCATTTGGGCGAGTTCGCCGAAGGGTTAATGGATTTGACAGAGAAACTGCAGCCCTATTTGCATGAATTCATCCCGGTCTCCGTCAAGCTGGCCACTTATAAGGGCAAGATATTGGGAGTACCTCAGGACAGCCAGCCAGTGGGGATGTTCTATCGCAGCGACCTCTTCGAGCAGTATGGGCTGGATGCAGAACAGATCACAACCTATGCAGACTTGGTGCAGGCGGGCAAACAGGTGGCTGAGGCCTCGAAGGGCGAGGTCAAGATGCTGGCCATGGATGTGGGCAGCAAGATCTGTATGGGGGATCCGCATCTGATCATTGATCTTTTGCTGGTGCAAAACGGCCTTGGAGGGACATACTTCAACCGCGAGGATGATAAGGTGGTGGTCGACACACCTGAGGCGATTGAGGCGATGGAAGTGCTCAAACAGCTCTCGGATCCAGACATCTGCTTCCTGGGGATGAGCGATGACGCCGCCATCGCCGCCTATGGCGCCGATAAGATACTGGCGACGGTTGCCCCGGCCTGGTTCCCTCTGGCGATGACGGGTAACCTGCCGCAGCTATCCGGCAAATGGAGGATGATGCGTCTTCCGGCCATTAAACCAGGTGGCTTGCGGGCCAGCTACCAGATCCCATCTGTTACGGCCATCCCCAAGGATGCTCCTAATCCCGATGCCGCGTGGGAGTTCCTCCGGATCGCCCAAGTCTCCCTGGAAGGCCAGCTGCGATTTACCGAGGCCACGGGCGGGGTCATGCCGACGTGGAAGAGAGCAGTTGAGACGTTGGTGGAAAAACCAATCGAGTATTTTGGCGGCCAAAAGATCTACGCCCTGTACGCTGCCATCGCGGAAGAAGTCCCCGACGTATGGTTCGGGCGGGGCTGGCCGGAGGCACGCTCCATTATGCGCAAGCACACCGAAACTGTCATCCGCCGCGAGAAAAGCCCCGAGGAGGCGTGCAAAGCGGCCGCTGAGGAGATGCGCCTGAAACTCAACAAAGGATAAAACCTATCTTTCCGATCTGCTGAGCCGCACCGCAGCGTGCGGCTCAGCGCATTAACACTTACCTCAGGATGAAGGTCCGGATATGCTGAGTGCAAAATGGCCTAAGTTGGCGCCGTATGTCTTTATATCCCCGTTCTTCATCGTGTTCTTAGTGTTCGGTGCATTCCCCATCGCCTTCTCAGGTGCGGTCAGCCTCATCGACTGGAGCGGGGTGAAGATGGGGGAGTTCATCGGATTCCGTAACTATATAAACTTGATCCAGGACCCTGATTTTGTGCGCGCAGTGCTCAACACCGTCTATTTGTTGCTGCTAAGTGGTCCCCTCACGATCGGAGGAGGACTGGTCCTGGCCGTCCTGCTGAATTCGCAATTGCTACGTTTCAAAGGCCTGTTTCGCACCATATTCTACCTCCCTATGGCAGTATCGCTTGTTGTCTCGGCCCTCGCCTTCACGATGTTGCTGAATAAGCCTTTCGGATTGGTCAACGACCTCATCATTCGGCAAATATTTAACCAGGAGCCCATTGACTTTCTGACCAACCCAACGTTGGCTATCCCCACGCTCACTCTCTTGATCATATGGCGCTACATCGGCAATGACTTGGTCATCATGCTCGCCGGGCTGCAGAGCATTCCGAGCGACTTGTACGAAGCATCCCGCATCGACGGCGCCTCCCCCTTCCAGACTTTCATCCACATCACATTGCCACTGATGGTGCCTTTCATCCTTTTTGATGCGATCCTGACCACAGTGAACACTTTCAATTTGTTCGCTGAGCCTTACATACTCTTTGGAACGGAGGGTGGAGCGAACCAGGCAGGACTCACAACTGGCCTGCTGGTCTTTCGGGTTTCCTTCAAATACTTCAAGTTTGGCTATGGGGCTGCGATGGCCTATCTGCTCGGAGTGGTCATCTTCGCGCTCTCGCTGTTACAACTGCGCGTCGGACAGAAAGATTAGGAGGAGCGAGCCGTGCGCTATCAGATGTTGGCCAGCAAGCTGATTATTCACCTCATCGTCGGAGCGGGGGCATTGCTGATGCTCCTGCCCTTGTATTGGATGGTGGTGTCTGCATTCAAACCGCTGCCGGAGATTATGACGGTGCCGGTGACATTCATTCCGGTCAATGCGACGCTGGAAAACTTCAAGGGATTGCTTACGGAGACATTTTTTGCACGTAGTATGCTAAACAGCACCGCGATCGCGCTGGCGAACGTGGTTCTCCAGGTGTTCTTCTGCTCTCTGGCCGGGTTTGCCTTCGCCAAGTACCGGTTCCCCGGACGCGAAGTGTTATTCACCCTGGTTTTGGGAACCGTTATGATTCCGCAGTATGTGACCCTTATCCCGAATTACATCGTTATGGGCCGAATCGGTTGGCTGGATACATGGGCACCGCTGATTATTCCAGGCATCGCCAATGCATTTGGCATATTTTGGATGAGACAGTACATTGCTACCGTACCTGATGAGCTGCTGGACGCAGCGCGCATCGACGGTGCTGGGGAATTTGGGACATATTGGCGCATCGTGGTGCCTATTATCAAGCCAGGCCTCGTCACGCTGGCCTTATTTATCTTCTCGACCAGCTGGAATGAGTTTCTCTTGCCTCTGGTATACCTACGCAGCAAAGAACTTTACACGGTCCAGTTGACTATGGCGAACATCTTCCGTGTACAATATAAATTCAACTATCACTGGGCAATGGCTTCAGCGATTCTGGCTACCTTGCCAATGGGGATCCTCTTCGCCACCCTCCAGAAGCAATTCATCTCCGGCCTGACACTGGGCGGCCTGAAGGGGTGATTGTAGAGTGGTCGCTTCGCAACCGTGCATCCTGCCACGCCGTGCTCGCCAATATTTGACTGCTTATGGCTTTCTGACCCCTTACTTAGCCTTGTACATCACTTTCATTCTGCTCCCCGTGCTCTGGTCCTTTTATCTTTCGTTATGTAAAGGTGGATTGCTGAGCGGGACTGAGTTCGTGGGATTCCAGAATTACATCAAGGCGTGGAACAATAGTTTGTTCATCCGCGCGCTTCAGAACACGGCTTACTATACCCTACTGGTGGTACCCCTGGCGATGTTCTCTTCGCTCACGTTGGCACTCCTGATAGACAAGATGGCACCCTTCTGGCAGAACGTGGTGAAATCGGCGCTGTTCTTGCCGATGGTCAGCTCCGTGGTTTCCCTTTCCATCATTTGGAAGGCCATCTTCATCCCCGATCGAAATGGACCGTTGAACACCCTGGTGGGCGTCTTCGGGATACCGCCGCAGAACTGGTTGGGCAATCCAGACCTGGTGATCCCGTCGATTGTGGGATTCGAAATCTGGCGCGGATATGGTTTCTGGGTCATTGTGTTCCTGGCCGGCCTGGACGCCATTCCGAATGACCTCTATGAGGCAGCCCGCGTGGATGGTGCCAATGCGTGGCACATCCTGACACGCATCACGTTGCCTTTGTTGCGTCCCACATTCCTGTTCTTGCTCGTGATGGGCTTCATTTGGAATTTCCAACTGTTTGACGCGGTGTATATGCTCACGGCTGGTGGACCGGCCAACGCCAGTGCCACCGTGGTGTGGTATGTATATCGGAACGCATTCCACTTCGAAAACCTGGGTTTTGCTGCCACGATGGGGGTGTTGTTGCTTTTCATCATCCTGATATTGACTGTGTTGCAATTGAAGTATATCCCGTCGGAAGTGGACTGAGGATACGAAGGATGGATCTAGCCCCGAAACTATACCGCGTTGCGACCCGAGTCGTGATCTATGGCGTGCCCTTTCTGGCCTCTGTCGCCTCGATCGCGCCTTTCGTTTTTATGGTGCTGATATCCTTCCAACACACGTTCTTCGTATCGGGTAATCCGGCGCGGTGGATCCCACGTCAGCCCACTATTGAGACTTACCTGGCAGTGCTCGAAACGCCCAATTTTCTGCGTTGGGTATTCAATAGCCTTTTTGTTGCTTCCACGGTCACGGCGATGGTTCTGTTGATTCAATCTATGGCTGGCTATGTCTTTGCCAAGAAAGAGTTTCCGGGCCGTGAGTTGCTCTTTGTTTTGATCCTATCAGGGATTATGATACCGCGCGCCGTCACCGTTATCCCTGCATTTTTCATCGTCAAAGATTTAGGGTTGCTCAATTCCTACCCTGGTCTGATCCTCCCTCCCCTGGCAATGCCGCTTGGTGTCTTCCTGATGCGTCAATATATGCGAACGTTGCCCTCAGAGCTGTTGGACGCTTCGCGCATTGATGGGTGCTCGGAGTTCGGCACCTTCTGGCGCATCGTGCTACCTCTTTCCAAGCCCGGGTTGGCCGTGCTGGGTATCTACACTTTTATGGAGCAATGGCGTGATTTTCTATGGCCACTGATTGTGGCACAGAAGGACGTGTTGAAGACCCTGCCGGTGGGGCTTTCGGTCTTCCACACTGAGTTTCGCACGGACTATGGTGTGCAGATGGCAGCTGTGTTGCTCAGCATTGTACCTTTCTTGATCGTCTTCCTGTTCTTCCAGCGATATTTCATCAAGGGGATGACCGTCGGCGCGCTGAAAGGTTAGCCAGTTCAGTTCACGCAGTTTTCGACAAATTGACCAATCTCCCTCGCTAATGGTACACTTCCTTAAAGAAAAGACGGGATTGTGAGTGCATAGGAAGCCTCTGACAGGGTGAGCACCCCTACAAACAAATATATTGCCTTGCATCGGTTAACAGCCGATCATTCTCTACTATGGAGGTCTCAATTGGAGGACACTGTTCTCGACCAATTGGTCACTATGTCACGCAACCTTGGCCGGCCCGAGCTGGATTATGTCATACTAGGAGAGGGCAACACCTCGGCCCGAGCAGATGAAACGAGCTTCTGGGTGAAGGCCAGCGGTTATGAGATGCGAACCATCGGGCGGGACGGTTTTGTGCGCGTCTGGCGCGACAAGGTGCTGGCCATTCTGGACGTCCCCGACTTGACCGATGAGCGTCTCAAACAGCTGCTGATGGAGGCCAAGGTGGATGCGGCTGGTGGACATCCCTCGGTGGAAACCGTTCTCCATGCGATTGCGCTCGGACTGGAAGGGGTCAACTTCGTGGGGCATACCCATCCCACGGCGATCAACGCCCTGACCTGCGCTGCGGCCTTTGAGACGGCGGTGAGTGGTCGTCTCTTCCCCGACGAGATTGTGGTGTGCGGGCCGGCTTCGGTGGTGGTACCCTACGTCGACCCGGGAGTGCCATTGGCGCGTGCCGTGGCCGAACGCATCGACCGCTATTTGGACGAATATGGCGAGGTGCCCCGTGTCATTCTCATGCAGAATCACGGCCTGATTGCGCTGGGCAGCACACCGCAGCAGGTGGAGAATATCACCGCAATGGCGGTCAAGGCAGCACGCATCCGGCTGGGAACATACGGAGCGGGCGGGCCACACTTTATGTCACCGGCAGCGGTGCGGCGCATCCACACCCGTCCCGACGAGCTCTTGCGACGTAAAGTGATGGGATGAAGTGGAACAGCCTATGGAATCCGAGACATATATTGCGAACCTAGAAAAGCAGCTGAATGATTTTGATGCGCATGTTCGTGCGAAGGCGCTGACCGAGTTGAAGACTCTGGCCGAGCAGGGCCATATTTCCCACACGCCTCCGCGTGATGTGGTGAATATGCATTGCCACACCTTCTTTTCCTTTAATGCCTATGGCTATTCGCCCAGCGGCCTGGCGTGGCTGGCCTGGAGACAGGGTTTTCGCGTCATTGGCATCGTCGATTTTGACGTGCTCGACGGAGTGGAGGAATTCCTGACAGCGTGCGAGGAGCTGGGTGTGCGCGGCACCGCGGGTCTGGAGACGCGAGTGTTCATCCCCCAGTTTGCCACGCGCGAAATCAACTCGCCAGGTGAGCCGGGCATCGCCTATCATATGGGCATCGGCTTCACCTCCAGCCGAGTGCCTGCTGAAGCATCTGATGTGCTGGCGCATATGGGAGGGATCGTGCGACAGCGCAACCTGGACATCATCCGACGCGTCAACGCCTATCTCGCGCCGGTCACGATTGACTATGAACGCGACGTGCTGCCTCTGACGCCGGCCGGCAACCCCACCGAACGTCATATCGTGGTCGCGTACGTACGCGCGGCAGAACGCAATACGCCTGATCCGGCCGCCTTCTGGAGCGAACGCCTGAACATACCGATCGATCAAGTGCGGGACATGATGGGTGACCCCGCCCATTTTCAAAACACCATCCGCGCCAAGCTCATGAAGCAAGGGGGTGTCGGCTATGTGCCTCCCACGCGTGAAGCGTTTCCTACAGTTCCCGAAGTGCACCAGCTCATTTTGGCATGTGGTGCACTGCCCTGCGCAGCATGGTTGGACGGACTCTCCGCTGGTGAACAGGCGATCGACGAGCTGTTGCAGCTGCTGATCGAGCAGGGGGTTGTAGCGCTCAATATCGTCCCGGATCGCAATTGGAACATCAGTGATCCTGAACTGCGGCGCGTCAAGGTGCAGAAGCTATGGGAGATCGTGCAGCTGGCCCAGGAGTTGGCATTGCCGCTCAACGTCGGCACCGAGATGAACGCCTTCGGACAGAAATTGGTGGACGACTTTGACGTGCCGGAGATGCAACCACTGTGGCAGGCTTTCTTGGATGGCGCCCACTTTGTGTGGGGACACACGATGTTGCAGCGCGCGTTGGGGCTCGGCTATCAGAGCGACTGGGCGCATCGCCACCTGCCCGACCGACGTGCGCGCAACGACTTTTACACGCAGGTGGGTTACCTGACGCCACCGGGCAAGCCAGGCCTGGAACGGCTGCGCAGGATTGGGGTGACCACTCCGGAACAGCTGCTGGCTAAACTCAGAAACAAGCAAGGATGAGGAAGACATATCCCTTGCTCTCAAAATGGTATGAGACTGGATAGAAGGGGAGAAAGGGTTTGCATATGACAGACAAACTGACAGCGTATCGTCTCGGGAACACTCCTCTGCCCCAAGCCAATCGCTTGTGGCCGCTCTACGGCGCTGGGTTGGAGAACTTTGGTCTCGACGGCACTTTCATCGAAGTGCCTATGCCCACTTATGGACCGGATGAGCTGTTGGTGCGCCACGATGCCTGTGGGCTGTGTTTCTCGGATATCAAGGTGATCAATCTGGGCGAGAAACACCCGCGCATCTTCCGCGACATCCGCAAGGAACCGGTCGTGCTCGGGCACGAAGTGTGTATGACTGTGGTGGGCGTCGGCGAGAACCTGCGCGATCAGTATAAAGTGGGCGATCGCTTTATCATCCAGGCAGATATTAAAGTGGGTGGCGTGGGCTATGCGTATGGCTATATGATCCAGGGCGGGCTCTCCCAATACAACATCATCGACCAGCGCATTCTCAATGGCGATGATGGCAACTACCTGATCCCGGTACGACCGACCACAGGCTATGTGGAAAGCGCGTTGGTCGAGCCCTGGGCATGTGTGATCGCAGCGTATCGCTTGCGCTACCGCACCGGTCTGAAACCGGGCGGTACGCTCTGGATTGTCGGACCATCCGCCCCTGTCTCGGACGAGCTTCCCTATACAATCAGCGCAGGCTTTGACGAACAATCTCATCCGGCGCGCCTGATGCTCACCCGTGTGCCACCCCGTTTCAGCACATGGCTTAAACAGAGGGCAGCCCAATTGGGTATCACGGTGGCCGAGGTAGAAGATTTCTATGCCCCTCCTTTTAAGCCGGTTGACGACTTGGTGTTGCTGCATCCCAGTGCTGAAGACATCGAGATCACCAGCCCGCACCTGGCTGACTTCGGCGTAGCGGCGTTGGTAGGCGAACCCCATCTGACGCGCCCGGTCAGCATCGATGTGGGACGTATTCACTACAACCGCTGGGTGTATGTAGCCAGCAGCTCGCCGGATGTGGCGCGCGCATATAGCGATGTGCCGGTGCGCTCGGCACTGCGCAAAGGTGGAAGCGCCTGGTTTGTGGGCGCTGGTGGACCGATGGGACGAATGCACGTCCAACGCGCCGTCCAGCTGGCCGATGGCCCCTCGACCATCGTGTGCTCTGATATCAGTGACTTGCGCCTGCGCGATCTGTGCGACTCGTACGGAGCGGAAGCTGCAGCCAAAGGCATTCGTTGGATCTGTGTCAATCCCACAAACAGAGAAGCGTACGAATCCACGATGGCGGAATTTCTGCGCGATGGGTTCGACGACATCATCGTGCTGGTGCCTGTGCCGGATGTTATCGCCGATGCGGCACACTACCTGGCGCCACGCGGGGTGATGAACGTCTTCGCCGGCGTGCAGCGTGGCACAATGGTCAACCTGGATTTGGCGGAACTGTTTGCCCGTGATGCGCGGGTTATCGGTCACTCCGCTTCTGACATCGAGGACATGCAAGTGATGCTGATGCAGGTGGAGGCAGGTGAGCTGGACACCAACCGTTCGTTGGCAGCGGTCGGCTCATTAGAAGCGGCCCGGGATGGCATGCAAGCGGTGATCGACACCCGTTTTCCAGGCAAGATTGTGATCTTCCCCAACATCAAACCATTGCCGCTCACCCCCCTGCCGGAGCTGAAGGAGAAGATGCCCAGCGTGTATGCTCGGCTGAAGGACGGGCGCGAATGGACGCGAGAAGCGGAGGAAGAATTCCTGCGTTTGATGCTGCCCTAGAGATAGGCATCGACGGCCGACTGGAAGCGGTCACAATCTGTCTTTTCGAGTGTTTTTATATTATGTCAAGTTCAATGCAAGGGTGAGAGAGCCATGCTCAATCCAGACAAGGTGGCGGAATTTGCGCGGCGGATGACAGCAGCGGAGAGCGAGGAGGTGCGGCAGTCTGTCTATCAGGAGTTCCTAGAATACGCGGCGGATTTTCTGGACCTGTTCAGTTATCATTACCATGATTTCACGCCGCGCGAGGATGGCAACATTCAGTGCACGATGGACGGTTACATCCGGCCGCGCGAGCGGGTTGCTTACATCGTGGACACGCGCAGTGGCTTTCTGCGGCCGGTGCACCAGGATGCCCAGCGCGGCACGCGCCACCAGAGCCGTGAACAGCGCCACCAGAGCCGTGAACATGTGAGAAGATAATCAGGTGCTAAACCTATAAGGTCGAAACTTATGGTCTGGGAGACCACATAAAGTTTCACTGTTATGGAATCGTGTGCTCTGTGAGCTCACTTGTGAGCTGGGCGTAGCCTGTAGATTTTCATCGGAGAAGCAGTATGAAATGGTTCCTCTTCTTTCTGGTGCTGATATTAGCGGTGGGCGGGTACTTCGGCTACCGCAATTTTCTGGCGCCCGTGACACCGACACCCACTGCAGAAGCACAGTTCGCTCTGCAGACCAGCACGTCCTCCGTCGTCTCGGCGGAGGGATTCGTGGTACCAGGACGTTGGGCTGAGCTTTCATTCAAAGTGCCCGGGCGGGTGCTCGAAGTACTGGTCAAGGAAGGCGACTACGTGCGGACGGGCCAGCTGCTCGCTCGCCTCGACAACGTCGAAGCGCGTAACGCTGTGATCGCAGCAGAAAACGCGGTTAAACAGGCAGAAGCAAGTGTTCAACAGGCCGAGGCGGATGTGCAGCAAGCACAGACTGGGGTTGACCGCGCTAAAGCAGCGCTCGAGGTGGCCAAGGCCGCTCTACTGAGCGCTCAAGCCCAACTCGCTCAGGTGAAACGCGGCCCCACCCCGGAGGAGATCGCGCGGGCAGAGGCTGCTGTCCAAACCGCACGTGCGCGCCTGAATCAGATACTGGCAGGAGCACGGCCTGAGGACATCGAAGCCCAAGCGGCGATCATGCTGAAAGCCGAAGCAGCGCTGCGCCGGGCACAGGCCGAATATGATAAGATCGCGTGGGCAGATAACAAAGGCGAGTCACCACAGGCTTTAGCTCTGGAACAAGCCACCCTCGACTATCAGGCAGCCAAGGCCCAGTATGAGCGGCTGAAACGAGGGCCTACGCCGGAAGAGATTGCGATTGCGCGCGCCGGCGTTGCCGAAGCAGAAGCGGCCCTGGCAGTAGTGAAGGCAGGTCCAACTGCCGAGCAGATCGCCGTGGCAGAGGCAGCTGTGGTCCAGGCGGAAGCCAATGTGCAGCAGGCGAAAGCCGGCGTGCCGGCTGCCGAGGCGGTGGTCGTCGCTGCCAAGGCACGACTGGCATCAGCACAGGCTGCTCTGGAGACAGCTCGCTCTAATCTGAATACAGCACGGGATAAGCTGGCTGATTATGACCTGGTCGCTCCATTTGATGGGGTGGTATCCCAGGTCAGGATCCGCAGCGCTGAGGTCGTGGCGGCTGGCACCCCGGTCATCAGCCTGGGCGACAATTCCGCGTGGTATGTTGATACAGACGATCTCAGCGAGCTGGACATCGTATCGGTGGCGCTGGGACAGCGTGCTGTGGTCCGTGTGGATGCACTGCCCGGCAAAGAGATTGAGGGCATTGTTACCAAGATCACACCACGCTCTGAGACCAAACGGGGCGATGTCACGTACACTGTAACAATAGAGCTGAAAAACGTCGATGCGCTTCCGTTAAGGTGGGGGATGACCGCCTTCGTGGATATTCAAGTTGGGGAATAGATCAGGATGATAGGCTTTGACAGAGGATTGGACCAATGATGGGGCCGTTGACATCGCCTGTGTACTACATACTTGAAATTTATAAGTGGCTCGTTCTGGCCCGTGTGCTGGTGACCTGGCTGCCTATGTTTGGGTTGTATATTGGCACACACAACCCACTCATACGCATCCTATTTCAGATCACGGATCCAATTCTGATCCCTTTACGTCGCTTCAGTCAGGTTGGCAGTCTGGATCTCAGCCCCTTGATCGCCTTCTTCTTGATCGGCCTGGTGCAGAACTTTCTGCTGGGGCGCCCATTGGCACAGACTCTGGCCTTTGCCATCGCGCTGTTGGTGGCTTTCTCGGTGCATGAATGCGCCCATGCGTGGGCAGCTCTGCAAATGGGCGATTCGACGGCATATGATCAGGGACGGCTGACGCTAGACCCGCGCAAGCACCTGGACGTTCTGGGGGCTATCATGGTTTTGGCGGTCGGGTTCGGATGGGCCAAGCCGGTGCCGGTCAATCCATACCGATTGCGCAATGGCCCCAAGGCCGGAATGGCACTCGTAGCTTTGTCAGGCCCACTGTCCAATTTGGCAATGGCATTTGCTGCAGCGATTCCGATCAAGCTGGGCCTGATCGCGCCGATGTTCTACTCGGCATACATCCCTGACCCCTACCAGATCGTCCTCACCTTTGTGTTCCTAAACGTGGTATTGGCCATTTTCAACGCACTGCCGATCGCACCTCTGGATGGGTTCAGCATTTTATACGGAGTGTTGCCCTACCCGGCGTCTGAGTCATTCAAGCGACTCGAACCTTTTGGCCCCATCATTCTCTTGATGCTGGTGTTCTTAGGGGGTGGCTTGTTCAGCACGCTGGTGATGACACCAGCTCGATTGATCGTGGGATTGATCACTTGATTGGGGGTGATTTGAAGTCAAAATGGGAGAAAAGGCACAGATCACAATTGTGGGCACAGGTTGTATCGGCACATCCATAGGGCTGGCACTGCATCGCGCCGCGCAGCCCCTTGAGATCGTGGGGCATGACAAAAACATGGAACACGCTGGTGTCGCCCGGAAGATGAAAGCGATCGATCGAAGCGACTGGAATCTGATCAATGCCTGCGAAAACGCTGACCTTATCATCCTCGCACTACCTTTGCATGCTATCGAGGACACACTGAGCGTCATTGCACCATACCTCAAGCCGGGCTGTGTCGTCACCGACACTACCGTGTTGAAGCAAAAAGTCCTGGATGCAGCGGAGCGACTGCTGCCTGAGACGGTGAACTTCATAGGGGGTAACCCACTGGTGAGCTCCTCTGCCTCTGGACCACAGGCCGCCAGCCCCAGTCTCTTCGAGGGACACCTTTACTGCCTCACCCCTTCTCAACGCGCCCATCCCGAAGCAGTCCACCTGGTGTCCAGCCTTGTCACCCTATTGGGTGCCAGACCGTTCTACCTTGATGCAGCAGAACATGATGGTTTGGTAGCCGGCGCATTTCATCTTCCCCAGTTGTTAGCCCTGGCACTGTGGCAGAGCGTGACCACTGACTGTGGCTGGCGCGATATGCGAAAGCTGATCGGGGGCAATTACGACACGATCGGCAGCTTGATCGGCGAAGATGCTGATGCTTTATGTGGCGAATTGCTTTCGAACCGTGGTCATTTATTGGCTTGGGTGGATTCCTTTATAGAACAGATGCGCTCGCTAAGGGCACTGCTCGTAGAGGGCATACCCGAGCCGCTCCTGAAGAACAGTGAGCAGGCAATTGCAGCACGACATCAGTGGTTGGCCGATCAAAGCAGATTGTTTTCAGAAGAAGTGCCAATGCCAGCTATCGAGAAACCCAATCTGCTTCACTATATTCTGCCCCGGCGACTCATTGAGAAGCGTTGACAACGTTGGCCCTGAGGGACATCAACAACAAAGCGATCAGGGGGCCTGTGATTGTCTGTCCGATTTCGGAAATGCCAGCCGCCGACCTGAGGGATTTCAGATCAGCCGTGCCAGATCCTCTGCAGCGCGCCTCATATCGAGAAAGATCAGGCCCAGCTTGGCCTCGCTGCGGGCCAGGGCGGTCAACACGGCCTCCTCGCCCACTGACATGAGGAGGACATACCCATTGCTGCCTCGGATAAACACTTGTTCAAGTGTTCCACGCCTCAGTTCACTTGCTATTCGCTCACCTAGCGAAAGCATCGCCGCAGACATAGCGGATACCCGATCTTCCTCGACATCTGCTGGCAATGAAGAGGCCATGATCAGACCGTCAACGCTCACCACCGCCGAGGCTTCGATATCGGCGCTGCTGGCTTGTAAATCCTTCAGTCGCGCGACCATCATTTCTGTGCGGGACGGCATGGGAATTTCCGCTCCTTTCGCTTATCGAACCTTGAGTGGGGCATCGCAAGACATCATTTAGCCAGCCGAGGCATCCTCATATAAAGGATATCATGCTCATACAAATATGTCAACTTGCGCCAGGATATCGTTACCAGGTGATTCGAGGCAATCTTGACAAAAGGCGGCGCTCCCCACATCCACGGGTTGTGGCAACATCTCAACAGGAGGAGCACCGCCTATAGCCGAATGGGCTTATCGGGAAGGATGCGCGATGCACTGGGTGAGGGCAAGGGGGCGGTTAGTGTGTACGTACCAGGAGTTGGGCAGCCTCCGTGCTACGGCTATCTATCCGAGCCGCGACCGTCAGGGAGCGGCACAAAACACACCTCAGAGGACGCCAAGCCCGCCGAAGTTTCTCCCCTGTTCATTCCCTGCGCTCCCGGCGTGCTCGGCGGAAAGATCTCTGCCGCTCGCTCACGCGCGCGATTCGGATCACACCATCCGGCATATCTTACGGCGCTGTGGTCAGCGGAAGCCGCGTCGCGCACACCGGTGCGTCGATCCGGCGCACAGGGCGTGGGAGGTGAAGACGCCCTTCAGCCTCATCCAGATGGACGTGCAGGATCCACGCCAAGGCGAGTCTGGGCACGCAGCATACGACCCACCTGCGGCGGCATCATCGGCCGCGCTATCAATGGACGGCGTGCGCTGGGCGCACCCGTCTGCGCTTTCTGGCCTTCCGCCAGCACCTGAACCGCACGTGTGGCCTGGCTTTCCTGCTCCTGGTGTTGCGGTGGCTGCGGGCTTCTGGGGTGGAGACCCTGTTGGCCTTCCAGACCGACCGGGGGCAGGAGTTTGGGGGCGACAGTCCGCAGCCCGTGGCGGAACGGAGCCGTCGCTTCCTGCAACTCCTGGGCGGTGCAC
>QEXY01000170.1 GCA_003130875.1 Ardenticatenia bacterium | reverse complement strand
GGTCGAGATAGCGCTGTGGTCGCCGGACGTGCGCGGACTGGTCGCCTTCACCGGTACGGCGCTGTTGCGCGAGAATCGAGGCGAACACCTGTACCAGCAGATCGTGCGGTCAGGATAGGCGCGAAGCTTCGCGGAACATGACACTCCTCATGTAGGGACACGGCATGCCCTGCCCTTACGAACTATGCGCTGGGGGTATGAAGCCCACCACCTTGGGTTGGCGGTTCCCTTTCATCCCCAAATTGCCACACTCCTCGGTGAGCCCAATTTTTGACACCCAGCCCATTGTGGGTTAGACTTACCGATTGCTCTTTATCACCCCAAGCACTACGGTAAGCCCGATCTGCAGCTAGGGTTTTCTTGCTTTTATCTTTTGAGGAGGCATTGATGGCGGCGACTTATGCAACTGAGCAACTACGCAATGTGATTCTATTGGGCCATGGAAGCTCGGGCAAGACCTCACTCTCCGAGGCCATCCTCTTCAGCGCCGGCGCGATCAACCGGATGGGCAAGGTGGAGGATGGCACCACCGTCTCCGACTCGGACGAAGAGGAAATCCGGCGACGCATCTCACTGAATCTCACCCTGCTTCCATGCGAATGGGAAAAGCACAAGCTCAACGTGCTGGACACACCTGGCTACCTGGACTTCGTCGGAGAGGTGATCTGTGGTTTGCGCGTGGCCGACTCGGGGATTGTGGTGGTGGATGCCGTGTCCGGCGTCGAGGTTGGCACCGAGCTGGTGTGGCAGCATGCCGACGCGCATCAACTGCCACGCCTGGTGTTCGTCAACAAGATGGACCGCGAAAACGCCAGCTGGCAGCGCACGTTGGAACATCTTCGCACCAAGTTGAAGGGCAACTTCGTGCCGTTGCAGCTACCCATCGGCGAGCAAGCCAGCTTTGAGGGAGTGATCGACCTCGTCGAGCGCACCGCGTGGATCGGCGACAGACCCCCGACGGAGGTGCCGGCGGAGCTGGCCAGCGCCGTCGAAGAGGCACGCACGGCGCTCATCGAGGCAGCTGCTGAAAGCGACGACGCCCTTATCGAGAAATACCTGGACACCGGCGAGCTGAGCGATACCGAGATCGTGCAGGGGTTGCGCAGTGGGATCGCCCAAGGCAGGATCATCCCGGTGCTGTGCGGCGCTGCGTTGCGCAATATCGGCACCAAAGCGTTGCTGCACGCCATCGTGCGCGATATGCCCCAGCCCGTCGCACAAGTGAAGGCCACCAATGTCGCCACCGGCGAAGAGGAAATCATCGCCTGTGACCCGAATGGACCGGTGGTCGCTTTCGTCTTCAAGACCACGGCCGACCCCTATGTGGGCAAGCTCACCATGCTGCGCATGTACTCGGGCACGCTCAAGTCCAACTCCTACGTGGTCAACAGCCGGACCGGCAGCCAGGAACGTATCGGGCAGATCATGAGCATGCGGGGCAAGGAGCAGGTGCCGTTGGAAGAGCTGCCGGCTGGTGACATCGGCGTGGTGGCAAAGCTGGGAGACACCGTGACCGGCGATGCGCTGTGTGACCCCACCTATCAGGTGCGCTTCCCACCCTTCGAGTTCCCCGAACCAGTCTTCGCCGTGGCCCTGGCGCCCAAGACCAAGGCTGACTCGGCCAAGATGGTGCCCAGCCTCACCCGCCTGGTAGAGGAGGATCCGACGCTGCGTTGGCGCAACGAGCCCGGCACGCGCCAATTGCTCCTGGAAGGCATGGGCGATGCCCACGTCGAAGCCGGCATTCGCAAATTGGAGCAGAAATTCGGCCTCGGTGTCATCGCTTCTCTGCCCAAGGTGCCCTATCGCGAGACGGTCACCAAGGTGGGCAGCGCCGCATATCGCCATAAGAAGCAGACCGGTGGCGCCGGTCAGTTCGCCGAGGTCCACATGCGGCTGGAGCCGGGCGAGCGCGATTCGGGCTTTGAGTTCGGTTGGGAGGTGTTCGGCGGTGCGATCTCCTCATCCTTCCAACCCTCGATCCAGAAAGGCATCAAGTCGGTGTTGGAGTCCGGGCCGCTGGCCGGCTATCCGGTTGTGGATGTGAAAGCCATCGTGTACGATGGCAAGGAACATCCGGTGGACTCCAAGGACATCGCCTTCCAAATCGCCGGCCGTGAGGCGTTCAAGGAAGCGTTCAAGCAATCCGGCCCGGTGCTGTTGGAACCGATCATGGAGGTCACCATTATCGTGCCTGAGGAGTTCATGGGCGATGTGATGGGCGACCTGTCCACGCGGCGCGGCCGCGTCCAGGGTACGGATCAGGAGCGCGGCAACGCCATCATCCATGCCGAGGTGCCGTTGGCCGAGATTCAACGCTATGCTACCGACTTGCGCTCCATGACCCAGGGACGCGGTATTTTCACTATGAAATTCTCCCGCTACGAGCAGGTGCCGGCGCATTTGCAGGCCGAGATCATCGCTCAGGCCGAGAAGGAACGCAAGGAGAAAGAGGAAGAATAACTCCCAGCCTTCCTCGGCAAACCGGTTGGAAACACAAAAGGGCAACCACGAAGGTTGCCCTTTTGATGTCACGGATAGATTGGGACTCAGTCCGACTGAATGGTGACCATCACGCTGGTGCCTTTGCCCTCTTCTTTGCTGATCATCACAGATGCCTCATCCTTGCCCTTCGTGAAGGTCAGGGCCACCCAGTCTTCGACCTGGATCTTCCCGTCCTCCGCCAACTTCCACCCCTGCTTGGGCATTTCGGTTTCGTAGAACTTGGTCACTGCGTCAATGCTGAGCGCAGTTGTATACGAGACCATGCCGGGCATCGAGAACTCGATCTTAGCGTCCTCGGTCATGGGGATGTCCTCACGTGCGCCCGACTGGGCGAGTGCCTCGGCGGGCGGTTCGATCACAATGGGCTGGTTGACGTCGAAGACCTTGTAGCTCATCTTGACGGAGGCCTTGTCGAACACCGGATTCTCCTCGTCGGGCGAGGCGACATCGGCAGACAAGGAGAAATTGACAATATAGCCCCCCTCGGCTGCGAGACATACCTCGCCACTGGCACGGCTTATCTGGCCCAGCTCCACACTTGTGGGGATATCCTTCTCGCTGAAGGCATAGTTGTAACACTTGATCTGATTGACCGTCTGCTCAGCTGCCCCACCTTTCTCCTGCAACGTGGTATCCAGCCCAGGGAACAAGTTGGCTGGGGTCATCTGCAGGAAGCTATCGGAGACCATCTCTCCGGCAGGCATCTGCATCCAAGAATCGGTATCGTTCTGGTACACCCACGCCGTGTCGCCCACTTGGACATATGAGATTTTGGAGAGTTTGTCAGACTCGGGACCTTCCAGCCCTCGGCTCTCCATGTGCATTTCGTAGGCTGGTGGCTGGCGCACAAAGGCGAACTTGAGATTGAAAAAGCCCTCTACCTGCTTGTCGACTTTCTTGCCCGCCTCGTCCTCAACCGCTTTGGTGCCGCTCCACGAGAGCATCATCTCGCCGCGGAAGCTATCCAACTTTTCCAGACCGCTCGGCAGAGCCTCTTCTGTTACTTCTGGCTCCTCCGCTTCACCTGTTTCCTCGGTGGGTTGGGGTGTGACCTGTAACAGACGTTCACCCACCGGCGCCCAACGTGCTGGAGACTGCGCCGGCTCCGGCACGCGCACGGTCCACGCCAGCGCGAGCATTGCCAGCACAGCGATCCCCGCCAGGACAAATCTGCTTGTTTTCATTGCCTCTTTTTCTCCTTCTATTGAACTAGGAACGGCTTCTCAACTTCGACCTGCCCCCAACCCACAGGTTGTACAGGCCATTCATGCCACATCGTCCGCTCAGAGCGGCGATCTGTCGATAAGATGCATGTTATCAGATAAACCAGATCGCGCAAATGCCTGGCGTACAGTGGCTTTACAAAAATAGAGGGCGGACAACGCAGCTGTGCAGACTGAAGCTCAGATGAATCGCCAGGAACGCATCGAAACGGTCGCGGCTCGGATTATGCTGTTGCCATTTCGCGTCACTCGCCCTCCGCGGTGACCACCCACTGGTTGGAGCGAAAAGTCACCCTTCTTATGCCGGCCTGTAGTCTCAACTTCCCTGG
>QEXY01000169.1 GCA_003130875.1 Ardenticatenia bacterium | reverse complement strand
GCTCTGCATAGAGCACGTCGGCGCGGGCGCGCAGCCGGGCGATCGCCTCCCACTCCTTTCCGGGCGGCACCTCTACCTTGAACACGTCCAGGCCGGCGATGACCCCGCTGGCGCGCAGGCCTTGCTCAGCCAACCGGTCGTGGACGGCCGCCGCACCGACAGAAGGCTTGAACTTGACCAGGACACGACCGGGGATGAAGTCCTCGGCGGGCGGGGGTGACGGAGGTTTGTCCGGCGGATGTGCCCAGGCCGCTCCGCCGGGTGCCCCGACAAGCGCCAGAGCGAGCACCGGCAATGCGACGCAGTATATGACACACACCCACCGCGCAAGGCGTTGACCACTCAGCATAACGTCGAAATTATACGTGCAAAAAATGCTCTATTCCAAAACTGTTGTGTCTCGTATGACGTGGCGCACCTCGCAGAAGTTCCCGAGACCTGCTCTTTTAGGGATAGGTTCTTGAACCGAGCGGTACGCATCGGCGAGCGGCGCATCACCGCTCCCTTACGGTCGCGGCTCGGTCCACACACGTGGTGCTTGCCAACCCTATGGGTCTCTGGTATTGTTGCATATCATCCAGGCTGGGACACATCGTAGGGAGGGAAGGGGCGATGATCATGGCTTGGTTTGAAGCATTGGGGCCTGTCCTGCAAGCGTTGCTGGCCACCTGTTTCACCTGGTTTTTGACCGCAGTCGGCGCGGGGGCGGTCTTCTTTTTCAAAGATGTGAACAAACAGCTGCTCAACGGCATGTTGGGCTTCGCAGCGGGGGTGATGGTCGCGGCCAGCTACTGGTCGCTGCTGGCGCCGGCGATCGAACTGGCGGAGGAGGAAGGCTCTCTGCCGACCTGGCTGCCGGTGGCATCCGGTTTCCTGTTGGGCGGCGGTTTCCTGTGGCTGGTCGATCGTGTGTTGCCACACCTGCATCTGGGTTTTCCGCTCAGCGAGGCGGAAGGCATCAAGACGAGCTGGCAACGCAGTATTCTGTTGGTGCTGGCGATTACATTACATAACATTCCAGAGGGACTGGCTGTCGGGGTTGCTTTCGGTGCGGTGGCGAATGACATCCCCGGCGCTTCGCTGGCGGGGGCAGCGGCGTTGGCGCTCGGCATTGGGCTGCAGAACCTGCCCGAGGGCACTGCGGTGGCGGCGCCGCTGCGGCGTGAGGGGATGAGCCGCTTGAAGAGCTTCTGGTTCGGCCAGCTATCCGCGGTGGTGGAACCCATAGCCGGCGTGGTGGGGGCCGCGGCGGTGGTGCTGGCGCGCCCTCTCCTGCCTTATGCGCTGGCCTTTGCCGCCGGAGCGATGATCTACGTCGTGATCGAGGAGCTGATCCCCGAATCGCAGCTCGAACAGAGCACCCATATTGCCACCTTCGGCACCATGATGGGCTTTACGATCATGATGATCCTGGATGTGGCGCTGGGTTGAACCTGACTTCTCAGACGTGTGCTCCGGTTTTTGGATACAGGGTGCCTCGGAATAGACATGTCAGCCGTATGGCGAGCTGGCGCGTGCCAACATCCCACTGCGAAGATGCTGCCATCTTGATCGGCCCAGGTGGACGGTCGGCCAGGAGTCTGGAGGACGATCGTAACGTGCACCCCTTCAGGAGGGTGGCTCAGCGCTCCTCGATTGGCACCCAGCGCAGATCTTCCGGCCCGATGTACTCCGAACGCGGCCGAATCAGGCGGTTGTCCGAATATTGCTCCAGCAGATGGCCGATCCAGCCCACGACGCGCGCCATCGCGAAGATGCAGGTGAATAGATCGGGATCGATGCCCAGGTAGTAGAGCAGGGGTGCAGAGTAGAAGTCCACATTGCAGTAAATCTTGCGCTCGATCATGTAGGGATCTTCGCGTGCCACCTGCTCCAGCTTGAGCGCGATCTGATACCATCGCGGGTCGCCCAGTTCAGCCAGTTGCGCGGTAGCGCGTTGCAAATGCACCGCGCGCGGGTCTTGGGTTTTATACACGCGATGGCCCATCCCATAGATACGTTTGCCCTGGGCACGCGCTGCGCGATACCATGCCTCGACGTTATCCGGGTCGCCGATCTCAAGGATCTGCAGCATCGTTTGCTCAGCGGCGCCGCCGTGGGCCGGCCCTTTCAGGGTGCCCAATGCGCTGGTGATGGCCGAAAAGATGTCGGACTGGGTGCTGGCGGTGACGCGTGCCGAAAAGGTCGAGGCGTTGAACTCGTGGTCGGCCAAGAGCACCAGGTATAGGTTGAGCGCGCGACTCTCCACTTCGGAGGGCATCTGGCCGTGGAGCATGTACAGGAAGTTGGATGCATGGTCGAGGTCCTCGCGCGGGCCGATCACTTCCAGACCTTTGCGATTGCGGTCGTGCGCTGCCACGATGGTGGGGATCTTGGCCGTGATGTCCGCCGCGCGACGCAGATTGCTCGCCTGCGAGATATCGTTGGAGCCGGGATCGCCCAGTGCCAATGCCGAGACCGCTGTGCGCAGTACGGACATGGGGTGCGATTGTACTGTGGGTGCCGAGCGGATCAAATCCATCACATGGAAGGGGATATTGCGCCGGCTGCGCAAGCTGTCCTCGAAGCTGAGCAGCTGGCGGCGATTGGGCAGGCAACAATACCAGAACATATAGGCCACTTCCTCAAACGAGGCATGTTCAGCCAGGTCGTGGATATCATATCCGGCATAGATCAGCCGCCCTTCCTCGCCGATCACTTTGCTCATCCGCGTGCGAGCCACGACGATCCCTTCTAAACCTGCGTGAACCTGCACTTGTGTTTCGACTACCATCCTCTTTCATCTCCTACATACGTCGGTACCGCGGTTACGTCATGGATCGGAGCATAATGTGTGTCAATATGCAATATGCACACATCTGCCATCGCGCCAATTTGCGGTGCGCGCGACGAAATTCGCATCGTGCTGCCCCACCACAACCACCCTACAGGTTTCTACAGGGTTCCTTGCCGTGTGATGAATCCCTTCCGTCCATTCAGCCGCTTCGGCGTGTCCGGCCTCTATGCGATCGAGCCAGCCACTTCCAGGAGACGCGTCAATCGCGCCTGGCGCTTTTCCAGCTGGGCGCGATAGATGTCCAGGTCGACGGGTTGACGCGCCACTCCAGTTTTCATCGCCGCCTCAGCCACCGCCGGCGCCTCCCACAGCAATACGCGCGGGTCGAGCGGCTTGGGAATAATATAATCAGCGCCGAACTGCAGCGATGTGAGCTGATAGGCGCGCAACACCTCTTCCGGCACTGGTTCGCGTGCCAATGCAGCCAGCGCGTAGCAGGCTGCCAGCTTCATTTCCTCGTTGATCTGTCGGGCATGCACGTCCAGGGCGCCGCGAAAGATGAACGGAAAACCCAACACATTGTTGACCTGGTTCGGGTAATCGCTGCGGCCAGTGGCAATGATGGCGTCGGGACAGACCTGCTTGGCCAGTTCGTAAGGGATTTCCGGATCAGGGTTGGCCATAGCGAAAATGATCGGCCGCCTTGCCATAGAGCGCACCATCTCCGCGCTGACCACATTGCCCACCGACAGGCCGACGAACACATCGGCACCGCGCAAGGCCTCGGCCAGCGTGCGCGCCTGCGTCGCTCGGGCGAATTGCGCCTTGTGCACGTTCATCCCCTCGCGACGTCCGGCGTAGATGACCCCGTGCGTGTCCAGCATGGTGATGTGTTCGCGCGGAAAGCCGGCCAAGACGAACATCTTGGCGCAGGCGATCGCGGCGGCGCCGGCGCCGTTGATAACGATGGTCACCTCTTCCTTGTGCTTTCCCACGAGCTCCAGCGCATTCAGCAGACCAGCAGTGGCGATGATCGCTGTGCCGTGCTGATCGTCGTGAAAGACGGGGATGTCCAGGCTGCCTTTGAGCGTTTCCTCAATCTCAAAACACTCCGGTGCCTTGATGTCCTCCAGGTTGATGCCGCCGAAGGTCGGGGCGATGGCCTGCATCACGCAGATGAATTCTTCCGGGCTGGTGGCGTTGACCTCGATATCGAACGCATCCACGTCGGCAAAGCGTTTGAACAGCACCGCCTTGCCTTCCATGACAGGTTTGGATGCCAGGGCGCCGCGGTTGCCCAATCCGAGAATCGCACTCCCATCGGAGACCACCGCCACCAGGTTGCTTTTGGCGGTATAGCGATACGCTGCCTCAGGGTGCGCCTCGATCTCCAAAACCGGCACCGCCACCCCGGGGGTGTATGCCAAGGAGAGGTCGATTTGGGTCACCACCGGCTTGGTGGGGACGACCTCCAGCTTGCCCGGCCTTCCTCGGGCGTGGTAATCCAGCGCCGCATCACGGGTGATCAGGGCCATATCTTGCGTTCTCCCAATCTCCTGAGCAAAGCATGCGGGTGGGCCACGTCATCCCAAGGAGACAGAGGCGTCGGGGTTGGGGGAGGTGGCCCTCAAATCTTTCCATAAGAGCGGCACCGCCTGTCCGAGGTTGCGAAACCC
This sequence comes from Ardenticatenia bacterium, assembly GCA_003130875.1. Lineage (GTDB taxonomy): Bacteria > Chloroflexota > Anaerolineae > 4572-78 > NAK82 > NAK82. The sequence continues at coordinate 27,655 of QEXY01000169.1, read as the reverse complement.
GTGGCGTTCGTACAGGCGGCGTGCTGGCCAATTGCTCACCTGCGTGTTGAGGGTGACCCAGGTGATGCCGAACTGTACCATAGCATTCAGCGCCTCGGTGAGCAATCGTGTACCCACGCCTTTGCCCTGCCAATCCTCTACGACCCCCAGACGGGTGAGATGGCCGCGCGTCTCGCTCCATTCGCTCCAACAGTATCCCACAATGCGTTGTTCATGTTTCGCCACGACGAAGTAATCGGCCCTGCCCAGGGCAAATTCCAGTTCATCATAGGGTTTGTGCCACACTGGTGCAAAGATCTGCCGGTCGATGGCAGCGACGGCTTCAAGCTCGTGATAGCGGACAGGCTCCACCGTAACCGTGGTATTGCCGGTGACGGAAATGGGCCGGGCTTGCCAGCCATACGTGATGACGTGCTCACAAGCTCGAAAACCCTGGGCGGAGAGCGTCTCGCTCAGCCATGAGGCGCTGCCCAGACAAGTCAAGCCACACGCACGTTGCCGGCGTCCATAAAGCTCTAGGGTTGCCAGTGTCATCTCGACATAGAGTGCAACAGGCATGCCGTTGCGCACAGCTGCACCTACGATGCTGACTACCTCCGGATGGCGCCTGAGCACCGCGACGACGCCGGCGACCTCGCGCCTGCCTTCGACCATCACCCAACAATCCCCGGCGGTGAGGCGTTGCTCCAACCATTGGAAGCCAGCCGGCAGGTAAACGCGCCAGGAGTGATTGAGCAGATATTGGATCGCACCGCGGTCCGATGCAATGGCCGGACGTATGCCATATGGCACGCGCACACCAGGCAGAACGGTTCGAGACATTGAGCACATTATAACGGTGCTTGATAAGGTGTCAAGGAGGTGAAAGAGGCTTAAGGTTTTTGACGTTTTGTCCAAGGTGTGATATACTCCTTATTGCAATTGATTGCAATAAGGTATCCGGTAAGCGACGGAAAGGAGAATTGCTATGAACATTGCATTGCTCACACGTCTCTGGGAAGAGGTCGTAGTTCCTCGTATGCACATCCCCGATGGGTTTCTGAGCATGCCGGTGGCGCTGATCTTTTGGGTGATCACGGTGGCGTTGCTGCTGCTCGCTATCCGCAAGACGCAACAGCAGCTGGGTGAACGTCAGATCCCGTTGATGGGGGTGATGGCCGCTTTCATCTTCGCCGCCCAGATGATCAATTTTCCGATCGCGGGCGGTACTTCGGGACATCTGTTGGGTGGCGTGCTGGCGGCGGTGATGCTGGGGCCTTGGGCTGGCATGCTGGTGATGGCGTGTGTAATCATCGTGCAAGGCCTGCTCTTCCAGGATGGCGGATTGCTGGTCATGGGCGCCAACATCTTCAATATGGGATTGGTGACCGCCGCGCTGGGCAGCCTCTATCATGGTTTGGCCGCGCGCCAAAGCAAGGGGGTGCGCTTGGTCGTGGCCGGCGTGCTGGCCTGGCTATCGGTCGTAGCCGGTGCATTGTTCACCGCCTTGCAGCTGGGGTTCAGCGGCACCTCGCCGTTCGCCATTGTAGTGCCGGCAATGCTGGGGGTGCATATGTTGATCGGTATCGGCGAAGGTCTGATCACCATGGCGGCGCTGGCATTTGTGATGCAGGTGCGCCCTGACCTGGTGGCGGCCGAGGCCGTGCGCACCGGTGGCGGCCGCGGCTGGGTGATCGTGGGCTTGGTGATCGCTTTATTCGTCGCCGTTCTATCCCCTATCGCTTCCGCTGACCCAGACGGTCTGGAGCGCGTCGCCATCGATATGGGGTTCGAGGAGGTCGCTATGACGCCGCCTTATGAGCTGTTCCCCGACTATGTGATCCCCTTCCTGGGCGAGACTCCTCTCTCGACCATCCTAGCGGGTGTGATCGGGGCATTGGTGGTGGCGCTGGTGGCCTTCGCGGTAGGACGTCTGTTGCGTCAACGGGCGGCTGCCGCTTGATAGGCTGTGAGTTGGGTGGTATGAAAGAACCTCCGACAGTGCATGATGCTCCATAACGCACTGGATCGTTATCACGATCGACCGAGTTCCATCCACGACCTTGACCCGCGGGTCAAGGTCGTGGTCACGTTGCTGGGCATCTTCTCCGTTCTGTTGCTGCCAGATGGCGCCTGGGGGGCTTATTTCCTGGTCTGGTGTGCGGTGCTGGCTGTTGCGCTTGTCGCGCGGCTGGGGGTTGGTTTGGTGTTACGTCGCTCGCTCGTGGCGCTTCCCTTTGCGTTGGTGGCGATCACGTTGGTCTTTACCCTGCCCGGCCGGACGCTTTTCACCCTGCAGCTGGGCGCCTGGGAGATCAGCGCAAGCGACGCTGGCCTGGTGCGTTTCAGTAGCGTTCTGGTGCGCAGCTGGCTCTCGGTACAGATGGCTATCTTGCTGGTCGCCACTACGCGCATTCCGGATCTGCTGCACGCGCTGCGCCACCTGCATGTGCCTGCCTTGCTGGTGACCATCCTTGCGTTTATGGTGCGTTATTTGGCTGTATTGTTGGACGAGGTCACGCGGCTGTTGCGTGCCCGCCAGGCGCGCAGTGCTGCTTCCGCACAAGGCAAGGCGGGTGGTTCCCTGCTCTGGCGCGCACGCGTGGCTGGCAACATGACCGGTCAGCTCTTCCTGCGCAGTCTGGAACGCAGCGACCGCATCTATAACGCCATGGTGGCGCGCGGATTCCGTGGCCAGTATGTCACCATTAACCCGCATCGGATGCGCCGGCGGGACTGGATGGCGCTCGGGTTGGCATTCGCCGCGCTTACCATGATACAATGGCTCGGTCGTACGCTGAGCTAGACGGATGATTTCCTATGCCGATTGTCCATGAACCGGTTGCGCGGTGTGTAGATGGCTGGGGCCGTCCTGCGCCGGATACACTGGCGCTGGAAGTGGAGGATTTGCATTTCGCTTACCCAGATGGCCATGTGGCGTTGCGCGGCGTTTCATTGCAGGTGCACTGTGGCGAGAAGGTGGCGCTGGTGGGGCCTAACGGCGCCGGCAAGAGCACCTTGCTGCTGCATCTGAACGGCCTGCTCAACGGCGGACAGGGGAGTGTCCGGGTGATGGGCATGCCGGTGACGACGCCCAACCTGCCATTTATCCGCGCGCGGGTGGGCCTGGTGTTTCAGAACCCGGATGACCAACTCTTCTCTCCCACCGTGTATGAAGATGTCGCCTTCGGCCCGCTGCATATGGGGCTGCCCGAAGAGGAAGTGCGGCGACGCGTGGTGCAGGCACTGACCCAGGTGGGGATGGCGCACTATGCTGACCGATTGTCGTATCATCTGAGCATGGGAGAGAAGAAACGCGTCGCCATCGCCACGGTGCTTTCAATGCATCCGGACATCCTTGTCCTGGACGAGCCCAGCGCCGGTCTCGACCCTCGCGCACGCCGTGGGTTGATCAACCTGTTGCGCACCCTCCCGATCACCATGCTGGCTTCTACCCATGACATGCTTATGGTGCGCGAGCTGTTCCCGCGCATGGTTATTATGGATGAAGGGCGGATCGTGGCCGATGGCCCGACGGCCGAGCTGCTGGAACAGACAGAGCTGCTGGAAGCGCATGGGCTGGAACGGCTGTGAGGAAATATTGTCCTGTACCCTCTTTCGGAATCCGCAGGGATCCGCGCCAACATAGACACTTCCCAAGCTGCTTTCAGGTGCGGTCTTCGCATCCAAACCATCTCAGGTCAAAGCCCTGCCCTTGAAAGTGACTAATCTGCATCTGTCTGGGGTTCCCCGTCCAGGAAGGTCAGACGACGATACACCGCAACCGTGCGCGCAGCAATGCTCGCCTGGGTGAAGTGTTCCAGCACGCGCTGACGCCCTCGCAGTGCCAGCTCCTCGCGCAGCTCGGCATCGTCGAGCAACCTCTGCAACTGAGCGCGCAGGTCGAACGTGTCGCCTTCTTTGAAGGTCAGTCCAGCATCGCCGATGACTTCGGGGATAGCGCCGCTGCGTGCCCCCACGACGACGACCTGACATGCCATTGCCTCGATCAACACGCGCCCGAACTGTTCTTTCCAGTTCGCCTGCGTGCGCGAAGGGAGCACCAACACATCCAGGCCGCTGTAGTAATAGGGCAACTGGGTAGAGGGAATAGGACGGTCGAAGGTGACGCGCGGAGCTATGCCCAGCCATTGGGCCATCTTCACCAGCCGTTCCTCATCTGGGCCGCTGCCCAAAATGCGCAACTCCCATGGTCCGCGCAGCTGATAGACCGCCTCCAGCAGCACATCGACCCCTTTCTCTGGCACCAGGCGGCCGATGTAGCCAATGACCACCTCGCCGCGCGACGGCCGCCGTGCGCTGCGCCGCAGCAACACGCTGGGCTTGCCCTGGCGCACCGGGCGGTTAAGCGGGGTAAAAATATCCGGGTCGACCCCGAACTGGGGAATGACCTCGATCGGGCCGCGATAACCCTTTGCGCGCCACACGGTCAGGCCCTCGCTGTTGCCTACCAACAGAGTGTCGGTATGACGCAATACGTACCACTCCATCAGACTGAAGGGAGGCGGATAATGCCGATGGAGATTCTGCCAGCTGAACACCACCGTGCGCGCCCCAACGCGGCGTGCCTGGCGCAGTGCCAAGAAGGTGGCCAGGTTGTACGGTTCTTCCTCGATATGTACCACATCGGGCTGTAGAGCGCGCATCAGGCGACCCAGGCCAGGGTAGTAGTGCAAATGGAAGTGACCGTTGAGCACAATAGGCTCGACGCGCAACTCGTAGCCGTTTAGATAGGCACGTTCCAAGCGCAACGTGCCGCGTTCATCGCGCCATTCAGGCGGCACCACGGCTGTCAGCTGCACATCGGGATGGCGGGCGATCTCTTCCAGCTTCTTTTGATAGGCGCCGACGACACAAGATTTCGAGAGCAGCAGGACTTTCACTAGAACTCCAGGTCGGAAAGCGCACGTGCGAAGCTGGTAAAAGTGGGCTGCTCGTTGAAGTAAACGAGATGGGTCAAGCAGCGGCAGTCGGACGCGCCGAAGCTGGGCACTGGCACTTTGCTGCCAGGGATGGCGCGCAACGCTGAGGCCCAGATGCACTCTTTGCGCTTTTTATCCACCGCGTACCAGATTTCCACCAGCTCGGCGTGGGCGAGCAGGTAGTCGATATGCCATTGCAGCAGTTTATCCGTGCGTGTGTGGTGACTGAGCCGGGCTGCCAGGCCACCCGGACCCAACGCACTGCCCGCATAGGCATAATAGCCAGCCTCGAACTCCCACGTACCCAGCCGACCGACGGTGATCTTGACCGGCCGTTCCAGCCGCATCACCAACACGTAGCTGCCCGGCTCGGCGGGCGCCAGCTCGCTCGCATCCCATTCGGGTGGTGAATTCTCAGGTTGCTCCACTTTTCAAGCGGCTCCGTGATAATCTGATTTTACATCAACGCAAACCGCGCAGTGAAGTGACGCAGGTAGGGAGTCTGATAGACGATCTGCAGCCCGCGCACCTGGTCGCGTTTCTGCCACAGTGCAGCCAATATACGTACCACATAATCGAGGTGGCTCTGGGTGTACACGCGCCGCGGCAACGTCAACCGCACCAGCTCCAAGGACGGATACACCCACTCGCCCGTCTCGGGATCCCGGTGGGCGAAGGCCACTCCACCGATCTCTGCGGCACGGATGCCACCCTCCAGATAGAGCGCCACACACAAAGATTGCGCGGGAAATTGCTCCGCGGGGATGTGCGGCACGAACCGACGTGCGTCCACATAGACGGCATGGCCACCGGGCGGCTCGAAGATTGGGATGCCGTTCTCGCGCAGTTGGTCAGCCAGGTAGTGTGTCTGGGCGATACGATAGCGTAAATAAGCTTCATCCAGCCCCTCCCACAGACCGCGTGCCATTGCCTCCAGGTCACGGCCGGCCAGACCCCCATAGGTGGGAAAACCTTCGCGCAGCGTCAGCTCTTGAGCTGCTTTCTGATACAACGTCTCATCGTTCATCGCCAGGAAACCACCGATGTTCACCAGGCCGTCCTTCTTGGCGCTCATCGTGCAGCCGTCGGCATAGGAAAACATCTCACGCGCGATCTCGAGCAAGCTCTTGTCGGCATAGCCTGGCTCCCGCTGCTTGATGAAGTAGGCGTTCTCGGCATAGCGGCAGGCGTCGATGAAAAATGGAATACCGTACCGGTGATAGACCTCGGCGGTCTGGCGGATGTTTTCCATTGAGACCGGCTGACCGCCACCCGAATTGTTGGTGATGGTGATCATGCCGAGCGGGATGTTCTCCGCCCCCACCTGGCGAATGAACGTCTCCAGCGCGGCGATATCCATATTGCCCTTGAAGGGATGCCATGCCGTCGGGTCGTGGCCCGTGACAATGACGTGGTTGCTCGGCCGACCACCGCGCGCCAGGATGTTGCCCATTGTGGTGTCAAAGTGCATGTTATTCGGCACATGCTGGCCCGGCTTGACCAGCACGCTGAACAGGATGTTCTCCGCGCCACGCCCCTGATGCGTCGGCAAGAAATAGTGAAAGCCGAAGATGCTGCGGATGGTTTCCGCGAGGTGGAAGTAATTGCGACAGCCGGCATAGCTTTCGTCGCCCAACATTATGCCGGCCCATTGCTCCTGACTCATCGCGCCGGTGCCCGAGTCGGTCAACAAGTCGATGTACACCTCTTCCGCCGGCACATTGAACAGGTTGTAACCGGCGACTTCGAGAATGTGCGCACGCTCTTCGCGCGAGGTTTGCTTGATCGGCTCCACCACCTTAATGCGGAATGGTTCGGGCAAGAACTCGGCCACCAGCAGACTCCTCTCTCGGACAGATGCCTCATCTATGATATGCTGCATTGCATCGCCGTGCAAGATGGGCGAAAGGACTCATGGTTCCTGGGAGAACGTCTTCCTTGACGCGCCCCTTGCATTTCCCTAAGTTTGTACGCCTGCGTATAATTATGGCTTCGTGGCGAGCTATCCTGTCTCAGGAGGCAGCTTATGATCGAAGTAGTTGACGTTACCAAATCGTTCGGGCCGATTGAAGCGTTGCGTGGTGTCAGCTTTCGCGTGGCACCCCACGAAGTGGTCGGGCTGTTGGGGCCGAACGGCGCCGGCAAGTCCACCACGATCCGCATTCTGACTGGTTACCTGCAGCCGGACAGCGGCACGGTCACAGTGGACGGCCTGGATGTATTGCGCCATACCCGCGAGGTGCAGGCGCGCATTGGTTACCTGCCCGAAAATGCCCCGCTCTATAACGACCTCTCGGTGCAGGCATATCTCAAAATGATGGCCGACTTGCGTATGATCCCGGAGGAAGAACAGCCCGCGTACCTCTCGGAAGCAATCTATGCCACCGGCCTGGCAGACCATCTGACGCGCCCCATTGGCGAATTGAGCAAGGGCTACCGTCAGCGCGTTGGACTGGCACAGGCGATCTTGCACCGGCCTAAGTTGCTCATCCTGGATGAGCCCACCATCGGTTTAGACCCCACCCAAATCATCGAGATTCGGCACTTGATCCGGCGGCTGGCGAAGGAAAGCACCATCCTCTTCTCCTCGCACATCCTGTCTGAGGTGGAAGCGGTGTGCGACCGGGTGATCATCATCATGAACGGCCAGGTGAAGGCGGATGCGCGCCTGGCCGACCTGGCTGCCACTGGCGGTGCCATCCTGGTGCTGCGTCGAGCGGTCGATGGCGTGCAACAAGCGCTGGCCAGCCTGAATGGAGTGGATGCGGTGGAGGTCGTGCCGGTCAGCGATGGCTATCCCACCTATCGCGTGCGTGGAGGGGCAGATGTGGATCTATGCCCGGCGGTTTATGACCTCGCGCGAGAGCAGGGCTGGCCGGTGCGCGAGATCCGCCCCGATGTGCGCACTCTGGAGACCGTCTTCAACCAGCTGGCGATGGGGGTGGAAGTGCTATGAGACAGATTCTCGCGATCACGCGTAAAGAGCTGAACAGCTATTTCGGTTCGCCGATGGCGCTGATCTTTGTGGGCGCCTTTCTGGCGGCAATGCTCTTCACCTTCTTCTGGGCAGATGCCTTCTTCTCGCGCGGTGTGGCCGACGTGCGCCCGCTCTTCCGCTGGATGCCCATCCTGACCATTTTCCTGGTCGCCGCGCTCACTATGCGGCAATGGAGTGAGGAACAGCAGACCGGCACTTTGGAGATTCTGCTGACGTTGCCGGCACGCCAGGTGCAGCTGGTGCTGGGCAAGTTCCTGGCGGCGATGGTGCTCGTCGTCGTCGCGCTGGCGTTGACCTTCTTCCTGCCCATCACCGTCGCCTTCCTGGGCGATCTCGACTGGGGGCCAGTTTTCGGTGGCTACTTGGCCGCGATCCTGATGGCAGCTGCCTATGTGGCGATCGGCCTCTTCATCTCGTCGCGCACCAACAATCAGATCGTCGCCCTGTTGATGACCGTGGTGGTGGGCGGGTTGTTCTACTTGATCGGATCGCCGGGGGTGACGGCTTTCTTCGGCGACCGTGTGGCCGAGGTGATGCGCGCCATTGGCTCAGGCAGCCGCTTCGAGAGCATCCAACGCGGGGTGATCGATCTGCGCGACCTGGTATATTACCTGTCACTGTGTGGCCTCTTCCTGATGCTCAATGTGATCTCACTGGACAGCTTGCGCTGGAGCCGCGGTGCCCAGACGCGCACCTATCGGCAGACGCTGTTGCTCACCGCTGTGCTGGTCGCGCTCAACCTGGGGGTGCTCAACATCTGGCTCTATCCGCTCAAGACGGCGCGCCTCGACCTGACTGCGCAGCGCGAATATAGTCTGTCGCCCACCACGCTCGCCCTCTTGAACACCTTGGAGGAGCCGCTGTTGATGCGCGGCTATTTCAGTGAGCGCACCCACCCGCTGTTGGCACCGCTGGTGCCGACCATCCGGGATATGCTCGAGGAATATCGCATTGCTTCCAACGGCAAGGTGACAGTCGAGATCGTCGATCCGCTCAAGGACCCGGAAAAGGGCAACGAAGCGGTGCAGACTTATGGTATCCAGCCCACACCGTTGCAAATCGCGGATCGCTACGGTGCCTCGGTGGTGAACGCCTATTTCGACATCCTGGTGCGCTACGGTGACAAATACGAGACGCTCAACTTCCGTGACCTGATCGAGATCCAGCCGTCGCGCACTGGTATGCCGGAGGTGCGCCTACGCAACCTGGAGTACGATCTGACGCGCGCCGTCAAGCGCGTCGTCTCCGGCTTCCAGAGCATCGACGCCGTGCTGGCCTCCTTGCAACAGCCGGCCACGCTCACTTTGTATGTGACTTCCAGCACGTTGCCGGCTGGCTTGAAGGAAGCTCCTCAGATCATCCAAAAGGTGGCGAACCAGATCCAGGAACGTGCTAACGGCAAGTTCACCTTCGAGACGGTCGACCTGGATGCGCCGGGCAGCAAGGTCACTCGCCAGACCATGGTGGAACAGTTCGGGTTGCAACCCATCGCGGTATCCCTCTTCTCCGACCAGACGTACTACCTGCACATGGTGTTGCAAGTGGAAGGCAACAAGCAGCTGCTCTATCCCAGCGGCGATATGAGCGAAGCGACGCTCCGCAGCGCCATTGAATCGGCCCTGAAACGCGGCGCACGCGGTTTTCTCAAGGTGGTCGGCGTGTGGACACCACCGGATGTGCCCCAACAGAATATGTTTGGGCAACCAATGCCCTCATTTAAGCAGTACAATTCGATCATCAACCAGCTGCAACAGGAGTACCAGGTACGACGCGTCGATCTGAGCACGGGTCAGGTGCCGCCCGACATTGACGTACTGTTCGTGATCGCCCCGCAGGGAATGACGGATAAAGAGCGTTATGCCATCGACCAATACCTGATGCGCGGTGGCTCGGTCATCCTCGCCGCCGGCAATTACATTCTCAATCCGGACCCCTTCTCCGGTAGCCTGGGGGTGCAGGAGGTCAAGGACGGCCTGGCGGATATGCTTGCCGCCTATGGCATTACTGTGGAGAAATCACTCGTGTTGGACTTGCAGAACGAGCCGTTCCCGGTGCAGGTCGAACGCAACCTGGGTGGATTGCAGGTGCGTGAGATCCAAGCGATCAACTATCCCTTCTTTGTGGACATCCGACCGAGTGGAATGGATCGCCAGAGCCCCATCCTTTCCAGCTTGCCGGCAGTGACGCTCAACTGGGCATCGCCGATCACGCTGGACGAATCAAAAAATGCAGGGCGACAGGTGACAGTGTTGCTGCGCTCTAGTCCGGCATCCTGGTTGCGCACGAACACCGACATCCAGCCCGACCTGCAAACCTATCCTGAGGTGGGTTTCCCGGTGGAAGGGGAACAGGGTTCCCGCGTGTTGGCGGTTGCTATTCAGGGCCGCTTCGAGAGCTATTTCAAGGGCAAGCCTTCACCGCTGGAGGCGACCAGCGTGCAGACTGATACCAACCAGCTACAGATGCAGCCGCAGCAACCCGAGCAACCCACCTTCGGCACCATTGAGAGGTCACCCGAGACGGCGCGCTTGATCGTGATTGGCAGCGCCGAATTCCTCAACGACATCGTCTTCGACATCTCGGCGATGCTCTCGGGCGACCGTTACCTGAACAGTTTGCAGTTTGCTCAGAACTGTGTGGACTGGTCAGTGGAAGACTTGGAGTTGCTCAACATTCGTTCGCGCGGCACTGTGTCACGCCTGCTGATGCCGCTGACGGAGAGCCAGCAGTCGTTCTGGGAGGTACTCAATTACCTCGTGGCCTTGCTGGGACTGATGGGGATCGGCGTTCTCTGGCGCGTCCGCCGGCGCAGCGAGCAGCCCATCGCGCTGCTGCCGCGCCAGGTCACACAATCTTGACCACGGCCGGTCGGAGGGCGCAGTTCATCCGATAGTTGCCGAGGTGACAGGCGTGGGAATGGAGGAATGCGATGTGGACACAACGTAATCAGATCCTGGCTGGTATTCTCGCTTTGCAGATTGTGATCGCCGTTGTGGTCTTCTGGCCGCGTGGAGCGGTTTCGGGCAGCCAGGCAGCGCCACTCTTGGCCGACTTCAAGACAGAAGAGGTGGTCGGCCTGACTATCACCGACCGTGATGGCAATACCGTAGTGCTGGCGAAAGAAGGGCAGGATTGGGTGTTGCCCCAGCGTGACAATTATCCGGTGGTCAGCTCGCGCGTGACCGACCTGCTGGCCAAGCTGGAAAGGATCCGCACCAATCGTCTCATCGCCCAGACCGAGGGCAGCCATCGTCAGCTCCAGGTGGCGGCGGATGACTTCAACCGCAAGATCGAGGTCAAGATGAAGGATGGTGGCACGCGCACGGTGTACCTGGGCACTTCTGGCGGGGGCAGCGCCACCCACGTGCGTGCCGGCGATCAGAAGGAGGTGTACCTGACAGGTGAGCTGCTCAGCTGGGATGTGGGCGCCACCGAGTCGAATTGGGTGGAGACGCTGTTCTTCACCGTGCCACAGACCGCCACGCTCGGCATCACGCTGCAGAATGCCCAGGGAACGTTTGAGTTCGAGCGCCCCAACGCGGAGAGCGAATGGACGATGAAGGATCTGTCGCCGGACGAAAAGCTGGAACAAGGCAACGTTCAAGACCTGCTTCTCCAGGTGACTTCGGTGCGCATGTTGGGGCCGTTGGGCAAGAGTGAACAGGAGCAGTATGGCATTGCCAAACCCCAGGCAGTGGTCACGCTGAGGGCGAAAGAGGGCGATCAGGAGAAACGCTACATGCTCACCATCGGTGCCAAATTGGAGGAAGAGCCGAAGTCGCCAGACGAAGAGAAGCGTTACTACTATGTGCTGCGTTCTTCCGAATCACCTTACTTCGTGCGCGTCAACGAATTCTTTGGCAACACCTTGGCCGGCAAGAAACGGGCGGATTTCCTGGCACAGCCCCCCACGCCTACCCCTACGCCGGAGGCAACCGCGCCACCAAGCGGCGCAGAGCAGTAACCCGTGCCTTCCAATTAGGGGAAAGAATCCAAAAAATGCGCATCGGGTGAGCTGATTAAGCGGTTATGGTGTTATATTGGTGAGGGGGTATAAGACCTCTTCTCATATGAACGAGCCATGCGGAGGTGAGGGACAGGCGGGCGCAGGAATTGACCAATCGATACATTGGCGGTCAGAAGCTTATGGTTGCAGTTTTAAGGTTGGGAGTGTTTCGGGCAGTCTATATTCTCAAGCTGGCAGTGCAGCTTCACAATTCCAAGGAGGTGGTTAGATGTTCTCGCGGAAGGTTTTGATGCAACGTTTGACACAAGCAGGCTTTGATTTTACGTCATCTATTGCTGAACAAGCACTCCTCAGCGACACATTGCGGCCGATCATCATGCGTGAGCTGGAGAAGCGTCTGCTCTCCCAGATCGAGGCCTTGGCGGATCCGGCACGGCCGCGTCAGGTGACACAGGACAAAATCGACCTGGCGCGGGCACTCATTCGCTCGGCGGAACGTGCTCTTGCCCGCAAGCAGATCTCCCGGCATGTCTTGCACCGGCTGCTCGAGGTATTCCTGAAGAATACAGTGCTGGATGCAGACGATTCGGCCCGCGTGGCCACCGAGGAATTCATCAAGAAGCACGGCACCAACCCGCCGGTGACGATGGTGATCAGCCCTACCAAAGTGTGCAATCTGAAGTGCATCGGGTGTTATGCCGCCTGCTCGCCCGGCAATGCCGAGACGCTCGACTGGGAGACCTTCAATCGGGTGGTGGACGATGCCAAGCGACAGTGGGGCCTGCGCTTCATCACCATTTCAGGTGGTGAGCCGCTCGCCTACCGCTCCAACGGCTACGACCTGATCGACTTCGTCAAGCGTCACAACAACTGCTTCTTCCAGATGTACACCAACGGCACGCTGATCGACGAGCGCATGGCCGAGCGTATGGCCGAGGCGGGCAACCTGATCCCCAACATCTCCGTCGAGGGGTTTGAGGAGCGCACCGACGAGCGCCGTGGCAAAGGTACCTTCAAGCGCATCCTGAAAGCAATGGAGAACCTGCGCAAGGTAGGCGTGCCGTATGGCATTTCCCTCACCGCCACCTGCCACAACGCCGAGGAGATCCTCTCCGATGAATTCATCGACTTCTTCTTCAACGAACAGCAGGTGATTTATGCCTGGCTCTTCCAGTACATGCCCATCGGTCGCAGCTATACCCTGGATCTGCTGCCGCGGCCGGAGCAGCGCGTCTGGATGTGGAAGCGCACCTGGGAGATCGTGCGCGAGAAGCAGATCATGATCGCGGACTTCTGGAACTGCGGCACCGCCTCGGATGGATGCATCGCCGGTGCGCGCTCCAGCGGCTACATGTACATTGACTGGAATGGCAAGATGATGCCGTGCGTCTTCGTGCCTTACTCGGCGGGCAACATCAAAGAGATCTACCAGAACGGCGGCACGCTGGACGACATCTATGATGTACCCTACTTCCGCGCCATCCGCGAATGGCAGGCCGAATATGGCTTGTCCAAGCGCAAGCCGGAAGAGCATGGCAACTGGTTGGTGCCGTGTTCGATTCGCGACCATTATGACGTGGGGCGGCGGTTGATCGACACGTATAAGCCGGAGCCGGAGGACGAGAACGCGGCTGAAGCCTTGCTGGATGGGCAATACTACGAGGGCATGCTGGCCTATGATGAGGAGCTCTACAAGCTCTTCGATCCTATCTGGCAAGAGGTCTATCTCAAGAGCGGGCCCAGCGGCCCCATCCAGGAAAAGAAGTAAGGCGAGGAATCGGTCTCAAGAGGCAGCTGCTGAACCCAGCTGCCTCTTTTTTGTTATGCCAACGGTGAGGGCGAGAATTTTTGCATCCACGGACATCTGAGGTATAATAGCAACTTGATTCTCAACACCCCCTACGCCGTTGTGGGCCGTTTAGGGGGTGTGTTGTGTGTAAAGGCTGTAATTCGAACTCTTCCCGGAAGGAGGCAGTTTTCAATGACAAAAAAGTGGGTTTATCTATATGAAGACGTCGACGAGGTGGAGCGGATCGCCGGCGGCGATTGGGATAAGGTGAAAGCTCTCTTGGGTGGCAAGGGTGCTAACCTGGCCGAGATGTGGCGCATCGGAGTGCCAGTGCCCCCTGGCTTCACCGTCACCACCGAGGCGTGTAACGCCTACCTCGCGGCCGGCGAGAAGTTCCCTGAGGGGATGTGGGAACAGGAACTGGCCGCTATGAAGGCGCTCGAGGAGAAGACCGGCAAGAAATTCGGTGACCCCAACAATCCGCTGCTGGTCTCCTGCCGCTCGGGCGCTAAATTTTCTATGCCCGGCATGATGGACACTGTGCTCAACATCGGCATGAATGACGAGACGGCGGCCGGCATGGTCAAGCTGACCGGCGATGAGCGCTTCGTCTACGATGCCTACCGTCGCCTGATCCAGATGTTCGGCAGCGTGGTGCTCGGCATCCCCGATGAGCCCTTTGAGGAGGCGCTCGATGAGCTCAAGCGCAAGCGCGGCGTCAAGTCGGACACCGATCTGACCGCCCAGGATTGGAAGGAGCTGACCGAGACCTTCAAGCAGATCGTCAAGCGGGAGATCGGGCGCGACTTCCCGCAGGATCCCTATGAACAGCTGCGCCTAGCCACCGAAGCGGTGTTCAAGAGCTGGAATGGCAAGCGTGCCGTGGACTATCGCAATGCCACTGGTATCCCCCACAACCTGGGCACCGCAGTGAACATTGTGACGATGGTCTTCGGCAATATGGGATGGGATTCGGGCACCGGCGTGGCTTTCACCCGCAATCCTTCCACCGGCGAGAAGCAACTTTACGGCGATTACCTGCTCAACGCCCAGGGTGAGGACGTGGTGGCGGGCATTCGCAACACCAAGCCCATCTCCGAGTTGGAGAAGGAGATGCCCGAAACGTATCGCCAGTTCCTCGACATCTGCGCCAAGCTGGAGCGACACTATAAGGACATGCAGGATGTCGAGTTCACCATTGAGCGGGGCAAGCTGTGGATGCTGCAGACGCGCGATGGCAAGCGTACCGCTAAAGCGGCGGTCAAGATCGCGGTGGATATGGCCAACGAAGGGCTCATCACCAAGGAACAGGCCGTGATGCGCGTCAAACCCTCGGACGTGGACACGCTGATGCATCCTCAGTTCGACCCCGAGGCAAAAAAACAGGCCGTACGCGATGGAAAACTGCTCGCCAAGGGTGTGAATGCGTCACCCGGTGCTGCCGTGGGTATGGTGGCTTTTGATGCTGACCTGGCTGAGCAGTGGGGCAAGGCGGGCAAGCCGGTGATCATGGTACGCCCGTTCACCAAGCCGGACGATGTCCATGGCATGATCGCCGCCCGAGGTATCCTGACCAGTGAGGGTGGCGCGACCAGCCATGCCGCTGTGGTGGCACGCCAGTTCGGCAAGCCCTGTGTGGTTGGCGCCAGCGATTTGGTGATCGATCTGGAGCGGCGTCAGATGAGCGTCAACGGCGTTGTGGTAAAAGAAGGCGAGTTCATCTCCATCGACGGCGCCACCGGTGAGGCCTTCTTGGGCGAGATCCCCACAGTCACCCCGCGCTTCGAGGAGCAGACCGAGCTGTTGACCCTGCTCTCCTGGGCGGACGAGTTTCGCAAGCTGCAGGTTTGGGCCAACGCCGACTATCCCAAGGATGCCCTGCGCGCGCGTGCCTATGGCGCTCAAGGCATCGGGCTGTGCCGCACTGAGCACATGTTCTTCGAGCCCGAGCGGCTGCCCATCGTACAACGTATGATCCTGGCGAAGACCGAGGAGGAGCGCCAGAAGGCATTGGACGAGCTCCTGCCCTTCCAGCGCAGCGACTTCGAGGGCATCTTCAAAGCGATGGACGGGCTGCCCGTGATCATCCGCCTGATCGACCCGCCGCTGCACGAGTTCATGCCCAATGAGCGCCAGATCCTGGAGGAAGTCATCGAGATGCGCGTCAAGGGCGTCACCGAAGGCCTGGCCGAGAAGGAGGCGCTGCTGGCAGCGATCGAGAGCATGCACGAGAGCAACCCTATGATGGGCCTACGCGGCATCCGCCTGAGCATCATCATGCCCGGCATCGTCAAGATGCAGGTGCGTGCCATCTTCGAGGCGGCGTGCAATATGGCTAAGCAGGGCGTCGTGGTCAAGCCGGAAGTGATGATCCCGTTGGCGGGTCACGTCAATGAGCTCAAGGTGATCCAGCCGCAACTGGAGGCCATTGCCCAGGAGGTGATGAAGGAGAAGGGCATCACCGTCGAGTACAAGTTTGGCACGATGATCGAGGTACCGCGTGCGGCGATCACGGCGGATGAGATCGCCACCGTGGCGCAGTTCTTCTCCTTCGGCACCAACGACCTGACCCAGATGACCTTTGGCTACTCCCGCGATGACGCCGAGGCGCGCTTCTTGCTGCAATACGTCGAGATGGGCATCCTGCCCAAGAACCCCTTCCAGACGATCGACCGTGCGGGTGTGGGTGAGCTGATGCGTATGGCCGTGGAGAAAGGCCGCGCCACGCGCCCCGACCTGGAGGTGGGTATCTGCGGCGAACACGGTGGCGACCCGGAGTCCATCGAGTTTTGCCATCTGATCAACCAGAACTATGTGAGCTGCTCTCCCTTCCGCGTACCGGTAGCACGCCTGGCCGCGGCCCACGCCGCGATCAAGCACAAG
This sequence comes from Ardenticatenia bacterium, assembly GCA_003130875.1. GTDB lineage: Bacteria > Chloroflexota > Anaerolineae > 4572-78 > NAK82 > NAK82. The sequence goes on along the minus strand of QEXY01000169.1, from coordinate 11,096 downwards.
GACAAGCGGCAGTAGTCCATCGTTCCTCCTCCTGATGCCGCAGGGCAGGCCTTCCCGGTCTCATCCGGGGGCCTGCCCTGCATTTTCATAAGAGGTTGTTCCCTCTTCCGACCTCACAGGCTCGGAAGAGGGATACGCGGATGGTTTCACACCGCGCTCAACGCCGGCACGCTTTCAGCGCGCTCGCTACATCGGCATGTACCCCAAACACCTTATCGAACATGGTGAGCTTGAACAGCATCTGTGCTTGGGGCTGCAAGCCAGCTATCTGCAGACATTGGTTGCCGCCTCCCAACATCTTGCTGCCGGCGATCAACGCCGCCAGTCCGGCACTGTCGATGAAATGCACCTTGCTCATATCGAGCACGACCGTGCGCGTGCCCGCTTCGGCAACCTGGTGGAATGTCTGCTTCAACTGATCGGCCGTCGTGGCGTTGAGGATGCCATCCAGAGCAATCACCATTGTCTGTTCATCCACCGCATGTTGTGTGATTTGCACGGTTTGCCTCTCTCCTCACCTGACCCGAAAATGGGATGCCAAACCCATATTTTGTCCCATACCGACGGAAGTGGTGCTCACCTGCCGCCGAGCAACCAGCGTCCTGGTAATTGCATGAGTTGCTGTAACACTTTCTTCTTGAGCGAGCGGTCTGGCATCGCCTCAATGCCCTCCTCATAGGCGGCGATGGCAGTCAGCCATTGCTTGTGTTCGAGATGCAGGCGGCTCAATGCCTGCCGGGTGTACATCGCCAGCTCGCTCTCACCCAGTGCTTCGAACATCTGCGCCGACTCGCGATAGGCCTCAGCCGCCGCAGCGTAATCGCCACGTCCTTCGTGTACGCTGGCCAAGTTGCCTAACGCTTGCGCCTGTCCGCGCGTGTCTTGCAACTCGCCGAACAGGGTATAGGCCGCTTCCAGTGCCCGCTGCGCGGCATCCCATTCGCCTAGCTCACGCCATGCCACGCCCAGATCGTTGAGCACCTCGGCCAGATGGTGGCGTTCGCCGGCCTGTTCGGCGGCTCTGCACGCTGCTTCGAAGCTTTGAACGGCGACGGCATAGCGTTTGGCGCGATAATGCTGGATGCCTTCTACGTGGAGCTTTTTCCAATCGTCCATGATACCCTCTCAGTATGTGATGTCCAGCAGGCCCTCACCCAGGCGACGCAGTGTGCTGGCCGGCAACGCGCTGAGCTGCATTGCGATGCGCAAGTAAAGGATATTGCCCGGTTTGATGATGAAGTGGCGCACGTCGGCGGGCAATTCCGCCAATTGGCGCAACTCCTCCATATCGGGCAGCGACTCACCGGCAGGCTGGATGCCCTGATCGAAGAAATAAGACATTGGCACGCCCAAGAATTGTGCTATGGTTTCCAGCTCGACCAATGGGATGTCCCGTTCCGCTGTCTCGTATGCCGCGATGCGCGTGGGCGGACAGTCCAGCAGCTGGGCCAGCTCCTCGCGCGAACGGCCGGCCTCTATGCGTGCTTGCTGCAAAAGCACAGCGAGAATGCGCCTCCGCAGTCCCATAATCGCCGCGACTGGGAATTTGCCATCCGAGCGCGCGTCAGCGATCTCCTCGCTCCAGAAATATGCCACCGGCACGCGATATAAGTGCGCGAGGATTTCCAGCTCGACCAGCGAGATGTCCCGCCGCCCCCACTCGAAATCAGAGATCACCTCGGGCGCCACACCCAGAACCTCGGCTACCTCCTCGATGGTTCGGTTGGCGCGCCGGCGGGCGTGCTGCAGCAGCACGCCCACCATCTTCCTGCGGAGCGTTGCCCCTTCTTGCCGCAAACTTTGCATAAAACCTCCTCGCCCTGCCTGCCGCCGTCCGACGACTTTCGATCAGGAGACGCCATTATGCGAGAGTGTTGAAAAACTCTTTAGTTACACGCTTTATTGGCCCATTTTCCTATGAAAACCTGAGCGGTCAAGGGACTTTTTCAACACCCTCATTATGCAGCCATTTACATTATAGCATAATATGTCAAATATCCCAACCTCTGGTCCGATGCCTGCGGAGCAGCAATACCACATTCGCGCCCAGGACGCACGCCAGGGTGGCGAGACTGAACGCCAGGCCGAGTGTCCACGACCAGGGCGCATAGTCCAGCTCCACATGGTGCAGACCGGCGGTCAAGTGCAATGCTCGGAAGATGTAGTTAGCACGCCAGATGGTCTGGGGTTCGCCGTCCACGCGCGCGTGCCAGCCAGGATACCAGTTTTCGCTCAGCACTATGTAGCCATCGGCCGGCATGTCCACGCGCAACTGCAGCGCGTTGAGCGCATATCGGTCCAGCTGGATCTCGGCTGGCCGTGGAGCAGTCTCATTGAGTGCAGGCCCACCCTCGACGATGACCTCATGGGCCGGATCGAATTCTGGGGCATGCACCGCCTCCCAAGCGGCTACCTGGTCGGGGACGCTGCGCGCACGGTGCACCACCCACGCGCGGGGCAACGCCGTACGGTTGAGGAACACGGCCAACTGGCCCTCTCCCTCGAATACCGGGGTAAACTTCTGCCAATCCAAGACCACGTCGCGTGCCGCGATGACATATTTTACGTTCAAGGAGTCATACAGACGCGAGGAACGGCTGGGAATGCTCTCTAGGAAACGTGCATAGTCCGCCAGGATCAGCGGGTTGACCACGCCGGAGACATCTTGCACGTTGTATAGCAGCGGGGTGTCCGGTTGCCAGAGATGCCAGATATCCGTGCGCGTGTCGATGCGGTAGAGTGAGCGGTCCGACTGGAGAAACGCGATAATGCTGGGGTGATGAAATGTCGCGCTCGGATCCTGTTTGGCTACGTCAAGGTTGCTGCCCAGGCTGGCCAGGTCGAAAAAGGTCAAGGTAACACCGAGCATGCCAAAGACGACAGGGCGCACCCAGCCGCGTTGCAGGACATAGAGCAGCACCGAGGCAGCGGCCAACAGTCCGATGAAGAAGACCAGACCGTTCGTAGCGGCAGCGGTGCGCGCGAAGATAACTGCGTCTTTGTCTTGGCTGGTGATGAGCGCATGATAGCTGAGCGGCAAGGCGATCAGCACCAACCCGCCCAATATCCACGGGGCAGCGCGGGTGAACCGGGCGAGCGTCTGTCGCGCCGCAGATGCGCCCTGCATCAGCATCTGCAAGCCATATGCTGCCAGCCCGGCCAAGGCGAAGTCGAACACGAAGACGAAACGCGCAGGCGCCCGCATTCCAGCCAATCCTGGTACCAGCTGATACAGGTAGCCGTATAGGACGCTGTAGGCGCCCAACGCAGCCACCAAGCTGAACGCCGCCAGCAAGCTCAGCAGGCCGATCACACGTTCGTGGCGTATCCCTGCACCGATGCTCAGGGCAGCCAGCACCAGGGGCAATATGCCCAGGTATCCCACCTCGACGCGCTCCCACGGACCCCAATGCCTTGCCGGATCACGCCCGAAGAAAGAGGGCACGAACAGCCCGATCAGCCCGGCAGGGGGCAACGAGTACTCTCCGGCCCGCTGATAATCATAAGTGGCGCGCGGAGTCCATCCACTGAGCTCGTAGGCGGGCAGCAGCGCCACCGCCGCCAGTCCTATCCCGATGAGCAGAGTGAGCAGCAGCAACCCCACGGGCAGTAGGAGCGAAGACCTGTTCGCTGGGGGCAGGGACTTCATCCCCGCCCGCTTGCCGGTAAGCCATTCTATGCCGATGTGATAGAGCGTGCTCACCAGCAGCGCGAGCACGCTGAACAACCACGGCTGGGTGTGCCCGGCCGTTGCTGCAATCCCCAACAGAAGACCGGCCCATGTGGCCCAGTGCCAGCTGCGCTCGTCCAGAGCACGTTGGTAAAACAGGAAGATGAATGGCAGCCACACCGCCTGCGCGATCAAATTGAGGTTGCCAAAGTGGATCACGAAGAAATCCGAGAACATATAGGCCAGTGCCCCCAACAAAGCCGGGTAGCGGGATGACCATACACCCGTGACAGGGGCATCACAGCGGCGCAGCAGGCTGCGGAAGCAGAGATAAGCCGCGGCGCCGGCCAACCAGAAGTGGAAGATTGCCAACCCCATCATCATCCGATAAGTGACTTGGGGCAAGGCCAGCCAGACGATCAGATTGACAGGATAGTACAGCGCGGTCTGGATGTCCGCGGCGAACGGCATGCCGCCGTAGAGGTGGGGGTTCCACAGCGGAAATTGTCCGCTTTTCAGTGCCCGGGCGGCGAAATGGTGGATAGGGTATAGAAACGAGGCGAGATCGCCCCCGCCGGCTGGCATCCATTCACCGGCAAACACCACCCGCCAGAAGAATGTGACGGTGGCCAACGCCAGGAGGCCCAGCATCGCCACGTCGGGAAGTCGGGGCGACACCCGGCGAAACCACAGCGTTTCCGACGTGGACGTATCACGCTCGGAGGACAAGTCAGACGACGTCTCCTTGCAACACCTCTGTCAGGCGACGGCGCGCTTCGGCGGATAATAGCGTTCCCTTGGGCTGACTGCGCAGATATTTCTTGAGATCTTTGGCCAACATCGCCGGCACCCCGTCGTACTCGGAGCCAGACGTGCCCTCCATCTCCAACGCCGCATTCGGATGGATGAAGACCACCAACGGTTCAATAGGGGGGAGGTCCTCAGAAAGCACCTTGCGCAGCTGGGCACGCAACTTTTCCGCGTCGGACAAAGCTTCCTGGGTAGGATTGCCCAACCCTTCCTCGTTGAGGAAGAGGAACACACGTTTGAGGCTGAAGTTTCTCTTCCAGCGTGCACCCTGTTTACGGATGACACCCTCCTGCCGCTTGGCGGTAATGACATATAGGCGGGAGGGAGTGAGCAGTACGTGGGGTGCGGCAGCGGTGTAATTGAACAGATGATAGTTGTTGTCAAAACCTCTCAGCGCCCTCTCCAGGGCAAGGTCGGCGCGCGGTTCGCGTACATAGCGGTTGGCATTGTAGGCGCTGATGTTCGCCAGAACGAAACCGATCAGCAGAGCGGGTAGCGACCAGAAGTAGTATGCCTCGTTGAAGGAGGCAATCAACCCGCCCCCCAACACCATCAACCCCACCATACTGGTCCAGCGCACCAGCTGGCTACGTTGTTGCAATAGCTTCTGATTGGTAGTTACTTTCATGACCCACCGTTCTCTGTTCGTGTTGAATGGTACCCAACCCACGCTTGATGGCACCGACCACGTCGTACTCCACTGTCTGGGCAGCCCGACGGATAGCGTTGCGTACCGCATAGGCATCCGAACGACCGTGGCCAATCACCACCACGCCGTCCACTCCCAGCAACGCAGCGCCGCCGAACTCGCGGTAATCCAGCTTACGCGCCGCCGCTTCGAGTGCCGGTTTCATAAGCAGAGCCCCCAGGCGAGCCAACGGGTAGCGGCGCATGCCCTCCTTGATGGAATCGATGAGCAGGCGCGCCACTCCCTCTGAGGTCTTGATGAAGACGTTGCCGGAGAAACCATCGGTGACCACCACATCGGCGATGCCGGCCGGCACGTCTTTGCCCTCCACACTGCCGATGAAGTGGAACGGTCCGCGTTTGAGCAACGGCAGCGTGTCCAGCACCAGCCGATTGCCCTTGCCCTCCTCCTCACCATTGGTGAGGATGCCCACGCGCGGCTGTTCGATCCCCATCATGCGTTGCACATAAATGCTGCCCATCAGAGCGAACTGGTACAGATATTCTGGCCGACAGTCGGCGTTGGCGCCGATGTCAATGACATAACAATAGCGGTTTGCTCCTAAAGTGGGGTACAACGTCCCCACTGCCGGACGCTTGATGCCGGGAATGCGCCCCAGGTAAAGCAGCGCGGCCGCCAAACCGCCGCCGGTGTGTCCTACGGTGACGAAAGCGTCCGTCTCGCCGCGGCGCAGCATCTGCATCCCCACTGCCATCGAGGAGTTGGCTCTGGCACGGGCGGCAGCAGCAGGCCGTTCGTCCATCCGGATCACCTGCTCGGCTGGAATGATTGGCAGGGAGAGGCCGCGCCGGTCGTGGCGGTCCAGCTCGCGTGCGATCACGTCCGGCTGCCCCACCAGCTGCACCTCCAACCCGAAATCTCGCGCTGCCCAGACAGCCCCGTGTACAGTTGCCTGGGGGGCATGGTCGCCCCCCATTGCGTCCAGCACGATGCGCATAGTTCTCTCGTCGTCAACCGAAGGATGCGTGGGATCTAGGAGCGAAATTATAACACATGAGAGCCAGGTTTGTGCAATTGATGCGCCGTCGCCGGGTGGTGTATGACGCTTGCCGACCTCACGAAAGCGAGCTACAATGTTATCGATCTGTTCCCACCACAACGCGTGACCGGTAGCGACCAGGGCATAGCGATGCACCCGTCCAGGACATTTGGACTGCAGCTCCTCTTTTTCCTCGCCGTTTTGTACGCCACCTTTATCGGTGGTTCGTTTTATACGGATTTCTGGTTGCCACTGCGCGTGTTTCACCATCTCGTCATCGGCGCGGGGTTGCTCGCATGGCTGGTCTATCGGCTGCGCTGCGGTGCAGAGCTGCCGCGCACACCGCTGGATGCGCCTATCTTGGCCTACCTGGTTGTTCTGTTCGTTACCGCGCTGTTTGGCCTCCATCCGCGCTTCAGCCTAGAACAGCTGTGGACCCCGTTCACCTGGGCGTTACTGTTTTATTTCCTGGTTGACCTGGGTCGACGCGGATACAACCGCTTTGTGCTGCATGCCCTGTATATGAGCGCTGCGGTCGTCTGTCTGGTGAGCGGGGTTGAGCTGGCCAGCTGGTACTTTGGATGGCCATTACTGCCCCAATTTGTTCAGGGTTGGCCTGCCATCGGAAGCGGGCAGCTCATTCCTCCTACCTTGCACCGTCTGTCGCTCGCTCTCAACGGTGCCACCCCGCTCTCTGCCTACATGGCTTTGCTCATCCCGCCGGCGCTCGCCATCCTGGTCACCACGCCGATGCGCGACAGCCGATGGGCGATGGCTCTCTGGCTGATCGCAGCGCTGGGGGTTGAGGTACTCAGTATGTCGCGCGGGGGGATTTTGGCCTTGTCGGTCTCTCTCCCTCTGATGGCACTGACCTTCTGGTGGGCACGGCGCAGCGCCGTGGTGGACGCAGAACGGCGTGGCGATGCCATGCCTTTGCACTCGTCTGGCAAGCGTTTCACCGGGCGTCGTTGGCTTTTGCTGGGCGTCGCTCTGGCGGCGGCTGCCCTGATAGGCACCACACTTGTACCCCTCTGGTGGCAACACACATTCGACGGGAGGGCCGGCAGCACGAACTTCCGTGTGACTTTGTGGCAGGTTGCCTTACGAACGTTCCAGGAAGACCCTCTGACGGGGGTAGGGCCTTATAATTACGGGCGCAGTCTCCTGCGGCGCAATGACGCTTCCCTGCCCCGCCGGCAGATCATGACAGCGCACAATTGGTACCTGAATAGCGCTGCCGAGACTGGCGTAATGGGGTTGGCCGCTGGGAGTTGGCTGCTGGGCAGCATTGGGTTGGCATTGCACCGACGTTGGCGGGAAGCTCGCACGCTGCCTCAGCGTGTGCGCATCGGCGCGGTGGGGGCGGCACTAATGGGTTTCGCTGCCCAAAACCTGGTGGACACCTTCACCGCCACTCCTGTGGTGCTGTCCGTGTTGATCCTGATGGCCTTCGCCCTGACGGTATCGCCGCAGCCGACAATGGAGCGCGCGCCAACCCCTATGCGGCATATCCTGCCCAAATGGCTCAACCTTGCTCGTCTGGCCGTGTGGGTGGCGCTGGGCGCCGTGATTCTGTACACACTTGGCCTTCTTTGGTGGAATAGGGCGCAGTATTCGTTTCAGCGCAGTGTTCAACTTTTCCGAGCAGGACGTTGGGAGGAGGCAGCGGCAGCCGCAGCCCATGCCCGGCATATGGATGCGGCTATGACGCTGTACACCTTCCAACTGGCCCATATCCTGAGCGCTGCGGGGGCACAGGCAGATGTCTCGGATGCTTCTTCCCTGGATTCCCAAGCCGCGGCCCTCTATCGTGCTGCTCTGTCAGGGGAGCCGGTCCTCGGCCGTCAGAGTGCCAATCTGGCGGCAACGTTGTGGCGCCAGGGCGACCGAGAGGGGGCACTTCGTGCGCTGCAAGCGGCGGTGGCGGCGGATCCCGACCCGATACTGGCCGTCAACCTGGGATTTTTCTACCAGCAGGTGGGCGATCTGGCGCGTGCCATAGATTACTACGGCCGGGCGCTGGCATTTGCACCTGAGCTCGCCGCTTCGCAATTTTGGGAAGCGGATGCCACGCGGTGGGGGCATTGGGCCGAGATCGTGCATCGGGCGGAACAGATGTTACCCGCCCATCTCCTCCCGGCTCAGTGGCGCCTCCAGCTGGCGCTGGCCCGTCAGGAGTGGGACGTCGTGAAGGAGCATGCCACTGCGCTGTTGGATGACCCGTCCTTCAGTTGCCTGGCTCGTTCCGCGCTAGCCCGTGCCCATCTGGCGCAGGGCGAGCTTGCGGATGCCTTACAGATGGCCGAGCAGGCGGTCCGTGCCGATGCTGCGTGTGGCAGCGCCTACCTCCTGCGCGGCCAGGTACATCTGGCGCGAGGCGAAGAGAGTGCTGCCGAGCGGGATTGGCGTATTGCGCTCTTCCTCGGTCAATCGCGCGCCGCGTACCACTTGGGACGGCTGGACGAAGCGCGCGGGAATCGAGGTGCGGCCATCCGGTGGTATCGTTATGCCCTGCCGGTGACCGCCCTGCCCACCGACGTCGAAGTGGTGCTGTACAATCGTCACGCGACGTTTGAGCTGTTGCCGCCGCTCTTCCACATTGGTGTTGGACCGGAAGAGGCGGCGCCTTATTGGGCATTGGGCGAGCTCTACCAGGCTCAGAGCGATTATGCGGCTGCGCGGCAGGTTTATCAGCTGCTGCTCATCCAGGATCCGTTTCTGTCTGAAGCGCGGAGGCGGTTGGAAGCGCTCGAAGGAATGTGATGCATGGGACAGACAAGGCCGGCGGCCTCCCTCCAGCCCTCGTTCGGGGGTAAGTTTTTTCACCTGCTCTGGAACAGCCATCCACCGCTCCTCGGCTGGGTGGCGGCTGCGGCGCTCTTGGGGGGTGTCTATCTGCTCTATGCCTGGATGGCCTATGGCCTGAGCGGCTTTCCGCTCGACGATGCCTGGATCCATCAGACCTATGCACGCAACCTGGGTACCCTTGGCCAGTGGGTCTTCCAGCCCGGCGAGGTGAGTGCCGGTTCCACCGCACCGCTGTGGAGCCTCTTGCTGGCGTTGGGTTATCGACTGGGCATCCCCTATTTGATATGGACGCATGGCTTGAGCGTTCTGGCACTAGGGGTAAATGCCTGGCTCGCTGCCAGGTTGAGCAGCCGATTGCTGCCCGGACGACCTCTTGTTGCATGGTTGGCCGGGGCAGCGTGTCTGGCGCAATGGCAGCTGGTCTGGGCGGCCGTGTCTGGCATGGAAACGTTGCTGTTCAGCGGTCTAGGGCTGGGGCTGATATGTCTGATTGCCGGCAGAGAGCCCTCCTCAGACGAGGACAGGAAAGCATACAGGGAACTTGAAGAGGACGTGGGGCACATACCCCGCTCGCGCTACCTCCTCGCCGGATTGGTTGGTGGCATGCTGGTGCTGACACGGCCGGAAGGGTTGTTGCTGGTTGGACTGATGGCATTATGTTTCGTTTTCCAGTCGCGTCATCGCCTGCACCAGCTGGCATTGACTGGAGCATGGTTTGGCATCGGCGTGGCTTTGCCCGTGCTGCCCTATTTGGTATTTCATTTCGCCGTCAGTGGCCATCCCTTTCCCAACACCCTTTATGCCAAGCAGCAAGAATATCGGGCAGTGTTGGATCTATACCCGTTGGGGCAGCGCTGGCTCATGGTCGTCCGGGCGGCGTTGGTCGGAGGCCAAGTGCTGCTGTTGCCCGGTTTCTTGTTCGCCATCGGGTGTGCCGTGTTTGCCGCGCGCGGGCACACCGATGTGCCAGGACGTTCTCGGAGGGAGATAATGCTTCTGCTGGCTGGCTGGTGGTTTACACACTTGACGTTATACGCCTGGCAGCTGCCGCTCACCTATCAGCACGGCCGTTACCAGATGCCCGTTTTAGCTGCCTTCGTGACGCTCGGGGTGGTGGGCAGCGTCCAGCTGCACGATGCACTCCGACCCGGAAGAGCGCGCCGCATCATGGCACGCACCGCTCTGACAGCCTGTGTGGTGACCTATCTCGTCTTCCTCGGCCTGGGAGCGCGCGCCTATGCACAGGATGTCGGTTTTATCGAGGGTGAGATGGTTGTCACCGCCCACTGGCTTGCCGCCCACACCCCACAGGACAGTCTCATCGCTGTGCATGACATCGGCGCGGTCGGCTATTTCGCTGGACGGCGCCTGCTGGATCTCGCCGGGTTGATCACCCCTGAGGTCATCCCAATTATGGACGACGAGGTGGCGCTGTTGCATTTTATCGAGACTCGGGGCGGACGCTATGTCGTATTCTTCCCAGATTGGTCGCCGGCCTATCAGCGTATGGCACAGGATGCGCGCCTGGAAGTGGTGTTTTCCAGCGGGTATGCCTGGACGCGCGCCCAAGGCCGCGAGAACATGCGGGTATACTATCTGCGAAACGCGCTGCCGTAGGGGCAAGATATATCCTATGGGCATTCTGGAAACGAAACCCGACGTCTCCGTCAGGGCAACAACGCATGTTGGAACAGCGGAAAGATTTGCTGCCCTTAGATAGGGGTGTCATCAGGGATTTTCTCTTCTCTTATAGATGTGCTATTGAGGAGTGAGCCAGATGACATCCCAGCGGGGTAAGTGTTTGCTGGACTATCTGCGCACGATGCCCGATCCACGCCGCCGTCAGGGACGGCGCTACCCGTTGGCCGGGTTGTCGCCGCGCTGCCCGGTGGAGCCGGTGGTGAAAAGGGGGCGGTGACCCCGGCTGGGTGAAGGGCCATCACGGGGCGGTGTATGCGGCGGTACGGGAGTGAGTGACACTATGGCGAGGATTGCAATCCCGCACGCTGGACCGGTTTGGCACTGAGCGGCCTGCGTATAGTCGCCCTCCCTCTCATTCGGCGTCTGGGGTTTCGCTTCATCCCGGATGGTCGGCACGCCCGGATCGGGGGTTGGGTCTG